>CAVISR010000046.1:0-23030 GCA_963645405.1 Acutalibacteraceae bacterium | reverse complement strand
GATTTGAACGATGCGGGCATACTTCATTTGAAGTATAGTTTTGTTTGCTTCCATATATCACAACTTTATCTCTTCAGCTCTCAAAAAATGCAGATGCTTGTCGAGTATCTCTTGATTCAAAATACATATTTGGTGGTTGGGGTGAATGAATGCCAATTTTTTCAGAGCTTCGTCCTTGCTTATATTGCCTGAAAAATAAAGGTCAACGGTATTGAACACTTTGTCATCGGCAATTCCACCTGACACGATATCATATATCTCAGTTTGTTTTCCCAGTCGGCATAATGACACAAAATCCAGCCATTCTTCATCGTATCCCTCGAAAGCTTTCACTTTATATGCATTGGTCAGATTGTCGTCCAAAACGTAGTGGTTCAAATAAGCCTTTTCCCCCTGAAGCAGAAAGCGCCGGGCATATTTCTTGGCTTGCGCTACAAGAGGAGTCAGATAAAATCCCTTGCCAAAGTCGAGCAGGTCACGTGAGTGCTTTATGTCGGGCGACTCAATAATAGATTTGGAAGTGTGATACAATGTCATTTCAGTGCCCCCCGTTTCTTTAACAGACCTATCAGGTCGTCCATGATATACTCTTTGCCGAATGTATGGAGGACATCATAACACGGCAGGATATAGCCATTCAGTATATCCGTAGAGCGCAACATCTTATACACATCGCTTGCACTCATGTTCAATCTGTCAGCCAAATTCCCGACACAATATGTTATGAAGTCCAGTTGATACTCTTTCATGCCTTTCTCGTAATGTTTGGCAAATATAAAACACTTTCCCGACATCACCAAATTTATCGTGTTTTTTATATCTCAAAATCAGAAAAAGAGCTTTTTGACCCCGCCACCCGGCTTTCTTCAAAACCATAGATGATGACACTCGAGCGCAGCTCGCCATACACCTTATACTATATATGCCATCGCTCGCCTTAACGCTCTCGGAGAGAGCTAGCTCCTAATTTCATCCGGATGGTAAGTCCTTTCCTTCAGGAGAGGATTTAGGAGAGGCTTCTTTCGCTCTAGTTTTTAGAACTAGTCTAAAGAGATTTCACTTATAGTCTAACAGCGAAAAAAAACATGAGATAAACGCACCTTATCGCCTCCAAAACATAAGATTAAGTGCATTTATCCCACATTTTCGACCTTCGCATGATAAAAAGCAGTATATTTGCAGAGGGAAAAATTGATTAGGCATGAAGCAAATTATCATTGGAAGAGAAAAGGAACGTGCCGAGCTGGACAGATGCATGAAAACAGCCCGATCGGAATTCGTCATTGTGTACGGAAGACGCCGTGTTGGCAAGACTTTCCTTGTAGACAACTTCTTCGACGGCACCTTCGACTTTACTTTTGTGGGAGGGCACAATCTGACAAAGGCAAAGCAACTGCGATCTTTTGCCAAAGCTTTGAAGAAATCAGCACGTCTGTCATCGATGCCTACGTTTTCTGACTGGACTGATGCATTCGATGCTTTGGAGGAATATCTTGAAACATTGCCTGCCGACAGGAAGAAAGTGATATTCATCGACGAGATGCCATGGATTGACACCCCGAAATCGGAGTTTGTAGAAGCATTGGAGGGTTTCTGGAACGGATGGGGTGCACGCAGAAACGACATCATGTTCATAGCAAGTGGTTCTGCCTCTTCATGGATGATGGATAAATTAGTGGAAAACCCCGGTGGTCTGCATGCCAGAATAACCTCCAATATCTATGTACGTCCTTTCACACTAAAGGAAACCCGGGAATACCTCACGAGCCAGGGGATTGCGCTTGACGACTATCAAGCCATACAACTCTACATGATTTTCGGAGGAATTCCGTTCTACCTGAGTCTGCTCAATCCTGCTGAGAGCATATTGGAAAACATCGACAGGCTCTTTTTCCGAAAGAACGGAGAATTGAGAACTGAGTTCGACGAGCTGTATAAAGCCATCTTCAGCAAGTCGGAAAAATATCTGGAAGTAGTGGAGTTGCTGAACCGCAACAAGGAAGGACTGACATTCAGCCAGATAAAAGAGGCAGTGAAATTGGACGGCAGACGACTGACAACAGTTATCAACAACCTGGAGCGATGTGACTTCATCATATCCTATACACAGTTTGGCAACAAGTCAAAAGGTGCCATCTACAGACTGATTGACTTCTACACCTTATTCTATTATAAATTTGTTGGAAAGAATGACTCCAAGGACGAACAATGGTGGACCAACAACTATGACTCCCGTTCAGTCCAATCATGGCAGGGAGTGGCATTCGAGTTGGTATGTCTGACCCATCTGACTCAAATCAAGCATGCATTAGGCATTACTGGAATATCCACCAGCGCCTCGGCATGGAGATACGTCGGGTCAAGAGACGACAAGAGCGACAAGGGAGCACAAATCGACTTGGTGATTGACAGAGGTGACCATACCATCAACCTGTGCGAAATGAAGTTTAGCAGCGGACCATTCGTCATCAGCGAGGACTATGAGCAACATGTACGCACCCTCACTGCACTTTTCCGAGAAAAGACACATACAACAAAATCATTGGTCACCACATTCGTAACCACTTTCGGTGTGGCAAACGGAATACACAAAAGCATCGTCGCCAAAGAAATTTCAGCAAAAGATCTGTTTGTGTGAAACTCGAGCGAATGCTCGAAAAGTATTCAAATCGTTCGCTATGTACTAAATTCGTTCGAACGCAAGTTCGCTATGTTTGCAGCCCACTAATTCCCTCGCTCGCTTTAACGCTCTCGGAGAGAGCTAGCTCCTATTGCTGCCCACTCTTCCTCCCACGCCATCCGGATGGTAAGTCCTTTCCTTCAGGAGAGGATTTAGGAGAGGCTTCGGTTTATTTGCTGCGCAGCAGCAGGTTTATCGCCCGAGCTGACAAACTCTTTCCCATATAATTGCAATCAAGAAAGATTGAGTTGGCAATGTCGAAGAAATAGTGTATCTTTGCAACCGCATTCCGCCGATACGGACGGAGTGCGGAAACTACGATAATGATTCAAAAGATGAAGGAATTTAAGGACTTGAGAATAGCGGTGGCAGGAACCGGTTATGTAGGACTGAGCATCGCCACATTGTTGGCACAGCATCATCATGTAAGTGCCGTGGACGTAATCCCCGAAAAGGTGGAGAAACTGAACAAGAAGATTTCACCTATTCAGGATGACTATATCGAGAAATACCTGGCGGAGAAACCGCTCGACCTCACTGCCACCCTCGACGGCAAGGCGGCTTATAAGGACGCGGACTTCGTGGTCATCGCTGCACCCACGAACTACGACCCGGTGAAGAACTACTTCGACACAAGCCATGTGGAGGAGGTAATCGACCTGGTGCTGGAAGTGAATCCCGATGCTGTGATGGTGATAAAAAGTACCATTCCGGTGGGCTACACACGGAGTCTCTACCTGAAATATGCAAAGAGAGGGGTGAAGCGACTCAACCTACTCTTCTCGCCCGAATTCCTGCGTGAGAGCAAAGCGCTCTACGACAATCTCTACCCCAGTCGCATCATCGTGGGCTACCCGAAGCTCATCGACCGCGAGGAATTTGCTGAAGGCAACGAGGCTATCAAGGCTGTGACTGACGTGGACAGAATGAAAGAAGCTGCCGAGACTTTCGCCCAACTCCTCGTGGAGGGCGCTATCGGCAACCAAGCTGAAGGGGAAAAGAACGCAGAACATAAGACACAGGACACTACACCAAACAAGGGCATCCCCTGCCTGTTCATGGGCATGAAGGAGGCTGAAGCCGTGAAGCTCTTTGCCAACACTTACCTTGCACTGCGCGTCAGTTACTTCAACGAGCTCGACACATACGCTGAGGTGAAAGGTCTCGACACAAGGGCAATCATCGAGGGCGTAGGACTGGACCCACGTATCGGCACGCACTACAACAACCCGAGTTTCGGTTATGGCGGCTACTGTCTGCCGAAGGATACCAAGCAGTTGCTTGCCAACTATGCCGACGTGCCCGAGAACCTCATCGAGGCTATCGTGGAGAGCAATCGCACACGCAAGGACTACATTGCCGATGCTGTGCTTCGCAAGGCAGGGTACTACAACGAGAACAGTTGTTATGATGCAAACAAAGAGCACAGTTGCGTAATTGGTATCTATCGCCTAACAATGAAGTCCAATTCCGACAACTTCCGGCAGAGCGCAATACAGGGAGTGATGAAACGCATCAAGGCAAAGGGAGCAGAGGTCATCATCTATGAGCCCACACTCGAAAACGGCAGCACGTTCTTCGGAAGCAAGGTCGTGAACGACATAACCCAGTTCAAGGCACAGAGCCATGCCATCATCGCAAACCGCTACGATACATGCCTCGATGACGTGAAGGACAAGGTCTATACACGGGACATCTTCCGCAGAGATTGATTTGATTCAACATTAATCACCATTAATAGACTATTAATCTTTCATTAATCAGAGAAAACATGAACGACAGATTGACGATACATTATATGGGCATTAATGTTCAAACAGAACTATGGTAGAATACAACGTAAATCTTGAAGGGAAGACAGTGATGGTGACTGGATCGGCAGGGTTCATCGGCAGCAATCTGGTGAAGCGGCTGTTCCGTGACATAAAGGACATCAACGTGATTGGCATTGACAACATGAATGACTACTACGATGTCAACATAAAGTACGAGCGGCTGAAGGAAATTGAAGCAATCGCAAGGAAGAGCGTTCGGGACAACAGGAAACAGTCGTGGACTTTCATCAAAGAGTCCATTGCCGACAAGGATGCGGTGGAGAAGATTTTCAGTGAGAACAACATTGCAGTGGTAGTCAACCTCGCTGCCCAGGCAGGTGTCCGCTACTCAATCACCAATCCCGATGCCTACATCCAGAACAACATCATCGGGTTCTACAACATCCTCGAAGCATGCCGTCACCATGAGGTAGAGCACCTGGTCTATGCCTCATCATCGTCGGTGTATGGCAGCAACAAGAAAGTGCCCTACTCCACCGATGACAAGGTGGACAATCCCGTGAGTCTCTATGCGGCAACGAAGAAAAGCAACGAGCTAATGGCGCACGCCTACTCGAAACTCTACAACATACCGAGCACTGGTCTGCGTTTCTTCACCGTCTATGGTCCTGCCGGTCGTCCCGACATGGCATACTTCGGTTTCACCAACCGACTGGTGAAGGGCGAAACCATCAAGATATTCAACTACGGCAACTGCAAACGCGACTTCACCTACGTTGATGATATTGTGGAAGGTATCGTTCGCGTAATGAAACATGCACCTGAGAAGCAGATGGAAGCCGATGGTTTGCCACGGGCCCCCTATAAGATATATAATATAGGCAACAGCCATCCGGAGAATTTGCTGGAGTTTGTGAGCACCTTGCAAGAGGAATTGATTCGTGCTGGAGTTCTGCCCAAGGATTATGACTTCGAGGCGCACAAGGAACTTGTACCGATGCAACCGGGCGATGTGCCGGTGACATACGCTGACACCACACCGCTGGAGGAGGACTTCGGCTATAAACCATCAACTCCATTGTGCGACGGACTGAGGGCTTTTGCGGAATGGTACAAGAGGTATTATCAATAAGCGCAGGAGATATTATCATTGACAAGGAATACGAGAAAGATGCTCACATGACGGTTCGACACCGGAAGTCTCGATATACTATGAGTCTAGGAAATAAACAGATAGCAAATAAAGGAAATGAAAAAAAATACAGTACAATGAGAAGTCTATTTACATTGGCGATTGCTCTTGTCCTGACAAGTTGCACAGGTCAAAGTAAACTCAACAAAAACGGAAGCGCCTCACTCGACTGGTCAGACAAGGCACTGTGGTACGACGGCAACGAACGGTTGGATGGCATCGATACGACACAACCCGACGTGTTCTATCTGTTGCCGACATGTGTCACCGACTGGACAGACTCCTCCGGTGTCGTGCATCACAATGCCGACCCTTCGAAGCAAGAGCATATTGACGCATGGCAACTGTCGGCACAACTTGCTGACACCATCTTTGCCTCACGTGCAAACCTGTTTTTGCCCTATTATCGCCAGGCGACCTTTGAAGGTCTGCAAGGCGCAATAGCGGCAGAGGCAGGAAACATCGCAAAGCAAGATGCGCTGGATGCGTTCGACTATTACCTGGAGCACTACAACCACGGTCGTCCCTTCATCCTTGCCGGATACAGTCAGGGAGCACAATTGGTGAAAGAAGTGCTGAAGCACATGAGCGACGAGACCTATAAACAGCTTATAGCCGCTTACATTGTGGGTTATGGAGTGACTGCCGAGGACACCATCACGCAGTCGTGCCACAAGACCTCACACATTAAACTGGCACAAGACTCACTTTCACGAGGAGTTACCGTCAATTTCAACAGCGTCACATCCACCGCCGCCATTTGTCCGCTGCTTTGCGACGGGAATATCGGATGTATCAATCCGGTGTCATGGACTACCACAGCAACTCCTGCCACTCTTCTGAAAGCAGGCGAGACACCATCAGCCGACGACCCACGGTTCCCTTATGGCACAGCGGCAAAACCGAGCAACGACGGCACGTCAATAACAGTGAGTGTGGACACAGTGCAAAAAGTTCTGGTGGTTAGCGGCATCGATGCCACACGCTACTATTTCGAAGGGCTGAAAGACCTCTTCCCCGTCGGCAACCTGCACTTGCAGGAACTCTTCTTCTATGGAGACCTCCTGCGCCACAACGTATTGCTGCGTAGCGAGCACTAAAGCATAAGAGAAAATCCGAAAATGGTCTTGCATGCAAGCAATGACTTCTCCGACTTTCCGGAGAAGGCTTTGCATGCAAACAACGGCATTTTCGACTTTCCGGAGAAGGCTTTGCATGCAAACAACGGCATTTTCGCGTTTTCGGAGAAGTTTCGGACTGCAATCAAACCCTACTAACTCATGATAGAGAAATAGTCGACAATTCCAAGCAGATGATTTTCCTTGTCCACAACCAGCAGTGCGTGAATCTTGTTCTTGTGGAACATGTATTGAATCTGAGTCAGTTTTGCTTCCGGATTGATTGTCTTCGGTTTCTTTGTCATTGAATCCGACACAGCCAAATTGAAGAAATTGGATTTGGAAGCCTCAACCGCACGACGGATATCGCCATCGGTGATGATGCCAAGGATATTGTTGTCCTCCATCACCACACCCAATCCAAGATGTCCGTTACTGATTGAAATAATTGCATCAACGAGTTTCATCTCAGGCGGAATGATTGGCAGGTTTTCTGTGTACATCACGTCCTTGACGGTCGTAACGAGTTTCTTTCCCAATGAACCTCCGGGATGGAACTTGGCGAAATCGCGTGCCTTGAAATGGCGCAACTCAATCAGCACGCAAGCCAGGGCATCGCCCATCGCCATAGCAGCTGCAGTGGACGAAGTGGGAGCCAAATTGAGCGGACAAGCCTCTTTTGCCACACTCACATCGATGTGATAAGCGGAATGGCGTGCGAGTAACGACTCTGTGTTTCCCACCAATGAAACGATTGGAATATGGCGTTCCTCAAGGAATGCCACCATGCGAAGGATTTCATCCGATGTTCCCGAATTGGATATTAGTAGCGCCATGTCGCTGTCGGTAATCATACCCAAATCGCCATGCAGCGCATCAAGTGGGTTTATGTAAATCGCAGGAGTTCCAGTACTTGCCAATGTGGCTGCCACCTTTGCTGCCACATGTCCGGATTTTCCCACACCCGAAACCACAACGTGTCCTTTGCACTTGTAGAGGAGCGACACTGCTCCGTCGAAATTATCATCAAGTTTGCCAATCAAGTCGAGTAATGCCTGCGATTCATCCTGCAAACATCTGATTGCTATTTCCCTCATTTCCATAAACAGAGTCAATCTATCAGGGACTTCACCACATCGGCAAAATCCTTCAAATATAACATATTGGGTCCATCACTGAGAGCCTTCTCAGGGTCGGGATGGATTTCAAAGAAAAAGCCGTTGGCACCAAATGCCTTTGCAGCCAATGCCATTGCCGGAACAAACTCACGGTCGCCGCCGGTCTTTCCTCCTACTGCACCCGGACGCTGCACTGAATGGGTGCAGTCCATAATCACAACGTCCGTGAACTTCCGCATCCACGGGATATTGCGGAAATCCACCACGAGATTGTTGTATCCGTAAATATTTCCGCGCTCGGTGAGCCACACATTGTCGTTGCCGCTGTCGCGCACTTTCTGCACAGGATATTGCATGTCGTCGCCACTGAGGAACTGGGCTTTCTTTATGTTCACCGTTTTTCCGGTCTTTGCAGCAGCAACAAGCAAGTCGGTCTGCCTGCACAGGAATGCCGGTATCTGCAGCACATCGACAACCTCGCTTACAGGCTGTGCCTGATAGCTCTCATGAATGTCGGTAAGGAGTTTCAGTCCGTACTTGCTCTTTATGTCAGCCAGCATCTGCAGTCCCTTGTCCATTCCAGGTCCACGGAACGAACGGATTGAGGTGCGGTTTGCCTTGTCGAACGATGCCTTGAATATGATGTCGAGCCCATACTGCCGGTTGAGCGCAACCAACTGGGAAGCCACTTCCTCCAACACATCCATCGACTCGATGACGCATGGTCCGGCTATTATTTTCATTTTGTCATTCATTCTTCCTGTCTTGTGATTGTAAGTACAAAATCATCGAACACCTTATACATAATAGTGTAAGTGTCGTGGCGCTTGAGGTCTTCCAGTTCGAATGTTCCCTCATAAACGGTGTCGTCGAACGGAAACACCTTCAGGTCGTTGATGAAATTCACCTTCTCGCGTCCCAACACTTTGAACACCGTTTCCTTTGCCGACCAATGCAGCAACATGCTGATGTGGTTGTCAGCGAACTCGTCACTGCGCACGAACCGGTCTTTCACTCTCACCACTCTTGGAGGTTTGCCGTCATTGTCAGTAGCATCATGTTCGATATACTCCACATCGATGCCTACCTTTGATTTCTCCGACAAGGCTATTGCAACATATTCCTTGGTATGCGAAATGCTGATGTTCAGTCCTTCGTAGTCGGGCAACGACGGTGCACCCTGTTCATTGTAGAGGATGTTGACCTGTCTGCCAAGCACCATATAAAGCAACACGCGCACAGTGGTCCATTCCATGATGCGGCGCTGGGATTTGAACCGGCTTTCTGCCTCATTCTTCACAAGGTCGGCATCGGGCAAGAGTGAGAGGATTTCGTCATAGTCCTCGGTCATGTGCCACACGGCGACCCTCACATCTTCAATTTGTCTGTCGAAATAAATCATTAGAACGGTGCATCATTGGATGTCGATGAAGGCTTTGGCTGTGCTGCCGCATTTCCCGTCACCGCCGGTTGAACAGATTGTGAACGTGCTGTGAGCATCTCCATGCTGTTGACCAGTATTTCTACTATCTGACGGTGAATGCCTTGTTTGTCATCATAACTGCGTGTCTGCAACTTTCCCTCAACATAGAGTTTGTCGCCCTTGTGCACATACTTCTCCACAACCTCAGCCTGCTTGTCCCAGAAGATGAGGTTATGCCACTCAGCCCTGTCAGGAATCTGAGTTCCGTCGCGCATGGTGTATCCGCGTTCAGTTGTTGCCAGACGCAGAGTAGCAACACAAACACCTGTATTTATATACTTCACTGTAGGCTCCTGACCTACATTGCCTATCAACATTACTTTATTCATGAATCCTTGTAGTTTTGTTTATCAAATAATAATCGAGGATAGTCATTGCCGCCATTGACTCAACAATAGGAATGGCGCGGGTCAACACGCATGGGTCGTGACGTCCCTGTGCCGTGAACTCCACTTCTTCGCCGTCCTTAGTCACTGTGTGCTGAGGACGCATGATGGTCGGGACTGGCTTGAACAACACTCTGAAATTGATGTCCTCGCCATTGCTTATGCCACCCTGGATTCCTCCACTGTGATTGGTGCGAGTGCGGATTACTCCATTGTCATTGTAGAACTCATCGTTCATCTGCGAGCCGGTAAGCCCTACCCCTCTGAATCCTTCGCCCAAATCAAAGCCTTTGGCAGCATTGATTGAAAGCATGGCTGCACCCAGGACTGCATTCAGCTTTCCGAACACAGGTTCGCCCAGTCCTACGGGGCAGTTCTTTACAGTGCATTCAATGATTCCGCCAATGCTGTCGTGCTGTGCACGCACTTCGCCCACAATCTCCTCCATCCGGGCAAGCTGTTCCTCTGCAGTTCCGGTAAGGACATGGTTCCCTACCTGTGACACACGAGCCTCGATTTTGATTCCCAACTGATTGAGAGCCAACTTGGCAAAAGCGCCTCCCACCACACGGCAGAGAGTTTCGCGGGCAGACGTGCGTCCGCCGCCACGATAATCCCTTGTACCATACTTCATCTGATATGTATAGTCGGCATGGGAAGGGCGGTAAAGGTCCTTGATATTGGAGTAGTCGGATGACTTCTGATTGGAGTTGCGGACAATGAAACCGATTGGTGTGCCGCTGGACAAGCCCTCGAATAATCCCGAGAGAATCTCCACCTTATCGGCTTCCTTCCGCGAAGTGGTGAGTATTCCCTGACCAGGACGACGTCGGTCGAGTTCCGACTGAATGAAATCCAAGTCCACATGAATACCTGCGGGAAAGCCGTCGATGACTCCTCCAAGAGCCTCGCCATGACTTTCGCCGAAAGTAGTCAGCCTATATATATTTCCGAATGTATTCACTTGTCAGATTGTAAGAACTTATTCACATCCGCCACAACCGCCGCAGCCGCCTTTTTCTCCGCCACAGTCACCGCAACCGCCACAACCGCCACAGCCGCCATTGCCGCTGAGCATATTGAGCATTTCAGTCACTTCTTCGTTTGAAGCCTCACGGTGTGTGACCACTGTGCCTACGAAATGCAAATCCTGACCGGCACGCGGATGGTTCAAGTCGATTGTGACATTATCCTCCTTCACTTCGATGACAACACCGTTGAAGCGGTTTCCGTCTTCCGACTGGAGCGTCAGGACACTGCCTTCGTACACATGCTTTGAATCGAATTTGCCATTAACCATGAAGTTCTCCTTGGGAACATCAAACATCAGTTTATCCTCGAACTTTCCATAGGCTTTTTCACAAGGAATGACGAAATCGAACTTATCACCGACAGTGAGAGGATCGATTGCATCCTCAAACGCAGGCAACACACATCCCAGCTTACTGATAAACATAAACGGATGCTCCTCTGAGCACTCCTCAACCAACTCTTCCTTTACATCTTCATCATCACTGACGTAAAGTTTATATGCAACTGTGATGTAGTTGTTTTTTACTGCCATAATATTATTGTTTTAATTTTCTTGTGCAAATATACGAATAAATGGAGAAGAATCACTACTTTTGCAGAGAAATTTGTGAGAAGATGGTTAAAACAATGTTTAGAACAATTCTGTATAATGCATTTGAGGTGCTGACTTGCACCTTATTACTGGTCAGTTGCCAACAGACAACAGACAAAAACGGGAAGCAGGCAAACGGCGAAGTGAAAACTGAAGACACGAAAAAAGCCAGCAAGACTATACGGCAGCACGTGAAGTATTCAGGCACATTCTATCAGATAACCAACATCGGCAGTCCCAACATTGTGTTCACCCAAGGACCATACAATATCGAGGCAGAAGGACCGGAAGAACTTGTGAACAAACTGAGCGTAGGAGTCGACCAGAATGTGCTTACCGTGAACATGAAGAACGAAGAGAAAATAGACCTCACGCAATACAAGACCATGAGCGACAGACTGACGCTCTACATATCTTGCCCGACAATAAAAGCCATTGCTATGTGCGGAACAGGAGGTTTTCATGCTGTAGGGACAATAGAATCCGACAATCTCCAGTTGGGAATTCTCGGAACGGGGTCCATCGAAGCCGACACCATAAACGCAGGTGACTTGTCGCTCGACATCACCGGCGACGGAGATGCGCAACTGGGCCGGGCTATAGTAGAGAACAATGCAATATTCACTTTGTCGGGACAAGGACATATCGCCAGCAGCATAAACGCAGGACAGGATGTGACCGTAGACTGCAACAGCAAATGCCAGATTGACTTCGATGGCAAGGCGAAGCAACTGAATCTCCACATCACGGACCAAGCCTATTGCAATGTGGACTTCGATGCCGACCGGCTTCTTGTAGAGGCAATCGACGGAAACATATTCGTCAAAGGCAACTACAAGAAAAAAATCATTCGCAACAGAGGGAATGCGAAAGTGTTCCAACAGAACGGCGGAAAAGACTAAAGGGGTGACAAGATGAGGCTAAACGAGGAAAGACAAGACAAACAGACGAGACAAACAGACGAGACAAAGCAAGAACAAGACAACATAAAACAATGATAAACAAATGAGACACATGATCTGCAAGAAAATTATTTCATTGACTATTGCAGTGCTGATGGTGCAAACACCATCCGTCAACCAAGCTATAGCCCAGACAATCGGCAACGAGAAAGGATATTTCTGCAATCCACAGCTACCCTATTTGCCCTACAAACTCGATGTGCTGTTCATCGGCAATTCATTTTCCATCGACACAAGCACAGCATTGCCGTCCATCCTCAGGTCTACAGGACTGAGCACTGTGGCAGTCTATGTTCTCTACAAAGGCGGTTGTTCAATGAAACAGCACTATGAGTACTTCAAGAACAACGAACCGGTGTATGAGCTTTGGCAATTCGACAGTCACGGCGAGAAACGGTTGGAGAAGAAGACCACGATAAGAGAAGTCATGAAGCGCTTTGCATACGATGTTGTGGTTTTCCAGCAATACTCACTCGAGTCAGGCAACTACGATTCATACGAGCCTTATCTGTCGAAACTGTTGCAGGCTTACAAGATAACCACCATATCACCGCGCACCACATTTGCCTTCAACCAGACATGGGCATATTCATCCAAGCACAAGGACATCAAGCGCTATGGAACTCCCGAAGACATGTGGAAAAAGATTTGTGCCGCATCCAATGAGATGAAGCAGAAGTCAGGCATTGACATCATCATTCCTTGTGGAACTGCTGTACAGAACGCACGCAGCCTGCGCAGCATCACAACAAAGAACGAATGGACACGCGACAACCAACACATAAGCCTTTACCAGGGACGTTATCTACTGGCATGCACTTTCTTTGAAACTATCATCGCGCCTTGCTTCAATGCAGATTTGCGTGACGACAAAACGGTGTATGGAAAGAAGAATGGCGAGATTGTGGACGACACAAACAGAAAGCTACTTCAGAACTGTGCAAAACTTGCCGTGGCAAACAACTACAACGTGAGTGAGTTTGTGAATGAGTGAGTCTGCACTACTCGAACTTCATGGTATGGGCAGGCTTGCCAAGTCCCATGAGATAGGACGAACCGAGGATGACCACAAGTGAAATCAACAGAGTGATGGCATTTACTCCTATTATATTTATCCAGTCGAACTTTATGGGCACTGAATCGAGATAGTAAACTGACGAATCGAGCTTCACGATATGGAAGAGTGACTGCAGAAGGCATAGTCCCAGTCCCACAACATTTCCCCACAACATTCCCCTTCCGACAAGCATCACCGAGAAGTTGATGAATATGCGGCGGACTGAAGCATTGGTTGTTCCAAGGGCTTTGAGTATGCCTATCATGTTGATGCGTTCAAGCATTATGATAAGCATTCCGGACATGACGGTGAACGAAGCCACACATATCATCAGGACAAGTATCATCACAACATTCATGTCGAGCACGCCCAACCATGAGAAGATGTTTGGAGCAAGTTGCTTTATGCTGAACACGCCATACACGCATCCGTCGCGGTCGGGAATGCGGTTAATCTTCTCGCCCAAAGCTTGAGTCACTTCACCGACCTGCTCAAAGTCTTTGATGGAAATCTCCAGTCCGGTGGATTGGTCCGGTTGCCAGTTGTTGAGTTTGCGGATTGTATAGATGTCGGTAAGAACCGTGTTGCGGTCATACTCGGTGAGATTGGTTTCGTAGATTCCGGTCACCTTGAAGCGTCGAGCCCTCATGCTGCTGGTGCCGTTCACGAAATAGGCATAGACTTTGTCGCCCACGCTCAGTCCCAGGTCGGATGCAATGCGTTGGGAAATGAGCAGTTCGTTGGATGCGCTTTTGCTGCTCAGCGCCGGCATCTTGCCTTCTTTGAGATAAGTCTTGAAGAAGGTGCAGTCGTAGTCCTCCCCCACTCCCTTGAGCTGTATTCCACGGAAATCGTCCTCGGTCTTCAGCATTCCCATCTTTGTGGCAAAGCGCTGGACGTGGCTTACCTGGCGATTGCTTTTGACTACTTTCACCAGACTGTCGGTGGTCAGGACCGGGAAAAGCACCCGGTTTTGGTCTTGGGTGAGGCTGACTACCTGGATGTCGGAGCCGAAGCCGATGACTTTCTTGCTTACTTCATCTTTGAAACCCATCACGACTGCAATGCTGACAATCATCACGGCAAGTCCGATGATGATGCCCGACAAGGCAATACGCACAGCTGGACGGGACACGCGCTGTTTCCCGTTGCCTTGTGAATAGATTCGTTTTGCGATGAAGAGTTCGAAGGGCATGGTTGATTTTATAGTTATTCCGTGCGTCTTGTTATTCCGTACGTCTTGTATTCCGTGCGTCTTGTTATTCCGTGCGTCCGGGATAAGCCTCAAGTGCTTTCTTCAGAACGAACAGTGACCTTACCAAGTCTTCTTTCTTCAGGACGTAGGCAATGCGGACCTGGTTGCGCCCGGCACCTGGAGTGGTGTAGAATCCGGCTGCAGGAGCCATCATCACGGTCTCGCCCTCGTAGTTGAAGTCGGACAAGCACCAGGCACAGAACTTCTCGCTGTCGTCCACCGGAAGTTTGGCCACTGTGTAGAACGCACCCATCGGTATCGGTGAATAGACTCCAGGAATGCGGTTCAGTCCGTCAATCAAGCATTTACGTCGTTCCACATATTCGTCGTACACGTCGCGCAGATAGGTTTCGGGCACATCGAGCGATGCCTCGGCTATGATTTGTCCGATGAGTGGCGGGCTCAGGCGTGCCTGGCAGAACTTCATCACTGCCTTGCGCACTTCCTTGTTCTTTGTTATCAGCGCTCCGATACGGATTCCGCACTCGCTGTATCGTTTTGAAACCGAGTCGATGAGCACCACATTGTCTTCTATTCCTTCCAGATGGCAGGCTGAGATATATGGGCTTCCGGTGTAGATGAATTCACGGTAGACTTCATCGGAAAAGAGATAGAGGTCGTATTTCTTCACCAAGTCGCGAATCTGGTTCATCTCGCGTCTTGTGTAGAGATAGCCAGTCGGATTGTTCGGGTTGCAAATCAGGATTGCGCGGGTACGGTCGTTGATCAGTTCTTCGAACTTCTCCACCTTCGGCAGGGCAAAGCCTTCCTCGATGGTTGTGGCAATCGTACGGATCACCGCTCCTGCAGAGATTGCAAATGCCATGTAGTTGGCATAGGCTGGCTCTGGCACGATTATCTCGTCACCGGGATTCAGACATGACAGGAATGCGAACAGCACCGCCTCGGAACCGCCGCTCGTGATGATGATGTCGTCGGCATCGAGCTTGATGTTGAACTTGTCGTAATACCCGACAAGCTTTTCCCTGTAACTGCGGTAGCCCTGGCTCGGACTGTACTCAAGTATCTTTCTGTCAATACTTTTCATTGCATCGAGTGCAATCTGCGGTGTTGGCAGGTCGGGCTGTCCGATGTTCAGATGGTACACATGTATACCACGCATCTTTGCAGCTTCTGCCAAAGGAGCTAACTTGCGGATTGGTGATGAAGGCATTTCATTGCCTCTGACTGATATACTCGGCATTTCTTTTCAACTAAAATTTATCCATTCGAATTGCAAAGGTACGAATTTATTTGCATATCAAAGCATACATAAAGACAAAAATCGAACTTTCAATCCGTAAACGCTGCTTCATGCTCGTCAGCTGAACTTTGTGAGCTTCGTTTCATTGACTTTGCAAGCCTTGCCAACCCTCATCAACCGTCCGGTTTTGAAGGCTCGAAAGCCTTCCTTTTCCAAACGTCCAAAAACACCGTTTTCATTCCCTAGTCAGAGAAAATTATTTTCCTGGTCAGGAAAAAAGTTTTTTCCAGTCAGAGAAAAAGTTTTTCCTAGGCAGAGACGAAAAGTACCCTTTCTGAGGACAAAAAAAAACTCAAGCATTGCTTGAGTCAAATTGAGCGGAAAACGAGACTCGAACTCGCGACCCCAACCTTGGCAAGGTTGTGCTCTACCAACTGAGCTATTTCCGCAATTTCCTCTGTGCCCACGACAAGAATCGAACTTGCACGTCTTTCAACACTCGCACCTGAAACGAGCGCGTCTACCATTCCGCCACGTGGGCCTTGTCGAGGCTTCCAACACACTTGCTGAATTGCGAGTGCAAAGGTACTGCTTTTCTCAGAACTGGCAAAACTTTTCGCGACTTTTTTCGCGTTTTTCTGCAACCTTTTTCCAAAAAGCAGCCTCGCAAGGGCTTTTTGCCCGGCTACACCTTATTATATATATGGGGCACGGGCTGATTGCGCATGCAAGAGAAGTGCGAACCAACCAGCATGCACAAAACAAGGGTCAGCTATGCTCGCGCACATACATTATCTGTTCGATGTCGAGCAGTTTTATCTCGCGCTGCTTCAGTTCCACCAGTTTTTCGGATGCAAAAGCCGAAAGCGTGCGGATGGCATTGGCTGTAGTCATGAACGAGAAATTCGCCAAGTCTTCTCTCGACAAATCCACCGACAGCGTCTGTCCGTCGTCCTTCAGCCCGAAATAGTGGGCAAGATAGAGCAGGGTTTCGGCAAGGCGTCCGCGCAGATGTTTCTGCGAGAACCTCACATAGCGCGCATCCGAATCAATCACATCGAAGGACAGGAGTCGGAGGAAGAAATCTGCCAATGCAGCATTGCCCTTCATATAAGCATGAATGCGGTTTGCCGGAATGGCACACACCACCGCATCTTTCAGAGCCACACAGCTGGTCGTGTATTTGTCAGTCGAGAACATGGTTCTGAAGCCGAACAAATCACACGGCTTCACGAGCCTCACGATTTGTCCGCGTCCTTTCTCTCCCGTCATGTAAATCTTCACTGCCCCGGCAAGCAGGCAGTAGAGGCAAGACACTGTTGCGCCCTCTTCGTATATGGAAGCGCCCCTTTTCACTTCCATAATCGAACAGTTGGCAAGCAAATCATCTTTCTGGCTGGGCGTAAGCAGCGAAGCCAGCGGATGGAGCGATGCCAAAAGTTCTGCCGGTTGATAGTTGGTTTTCTTGGTCATATATACAGATTAATTTTTGCGGCTGCAAAGTTACATCTATTCTGCCAAATGCCCAAGCGATTTTGCATTTTTCGGAGTCAAACCCCATGCAAAACACTTTTTTCATCAAAAAAGTTCATAAAAGCATTGCTCGAATTAAAAAACAGCGTATATTTGTTGTGCGAACAGATTTGCATCTGCAAGTAACTAGGTTTAACAATAAAAACAATAACAATACCTACAAAAGATGAGTTATTTACAATTTGAAAAGAGCCTGATGACCAATCTGCAGGAGTCTCTCCCCAAAGAGATTCTCCGCACGAATCGTTCTGGAGCATATTCATCTTCAACCATCGTTGACTGCAACACCCACAAATACAGCGGATTGCTCGTAGCACCAGTCCCCGAGATTGATGACAAGAACCACGTTCTCCTGTCGTCGCTCGACGAGACAGTCATACAGCACGGAGCAGAATTCAACCTGGGGTTGCACAAGTATGCAGGCGACGTGTTCAGTCCGAACGGCCACAAATACATCCGCGAATGGAGCTGGGACAAAGTCCCTACCACAATATACCGCGTAGGAGGCGTGATTCTGAAGAAAGAAAGAGTGTTCCAGCACTTCCACGACAGAATCCTCATACGCTACACACTGCTCGATGCCCATTCAGTCACCACACTGAGACTGCGTCCGTTCCTCGCGTTCAGAGCGTCCGACGAGCTGACACACGAGAACGCAAACATCGACAAGAGCTACCAGGAGATTGACAACGGCATCAAGACAAGCCTCTACAAGGGCTATCCGCAGCTCTACATGCAGGTGAGCAAGAAGGCAGACTACGTGTTCCAGCCCAACTGGTACAAAGGAATCGAATATCCGAGAGACCAGGAACTGGGCTACGACTACATCGAAGACCTCTATGTGCCAGGCTACTTTGAGTTCAACATCAAGAAAGGCGAAAGCGTGATCTTTGCAGCCGGACTGGAAGAGATGAACACAAAGACCATCAAGAAAGTGTTCGACCAGGAAGTGGAAGTACACACCTCGCGCGACAGCTTCCTCCACTGCCTCGTCAATGCAGCCCACCAGTTCCACAACAAGAAGGACGGCGAGCACTACATCGTGGCAGGCTATCCATGGTTCAAGGCAAGGGCACGCGACACATTCATCTCATTGCCAGGACTCACACTGTCAATCGACGAGGTCGACAGCTTCCACAAGGCAATGGCGACAGCCGAGAAAGCAATCAAAGACTTCATTGCAGGCAGACCAATATCAGTCAAGATATACGAGATGGAAGACCCCGACGTACTGCTGTGGGCTGTGTGGTGCATACAGCAATATGCACGCATAGTCGACCTCGACCAGGCAATGGAAAGATACGGACACCTCGTGGAAAAGATTGTGGACTACATCAAGCAGGGCAAGCACCCCAACCTGGTGTTGCACGACAACGGACTGGTCTACACCAACGGCAAGGACAAGCCAGTGACATGGATGAACTCCACAGTCAACGGACGATCAGTCGTGCCACGCACCGGATACGTGGTGGAAATCTGCGCATTGTGGTACAACGCACTGGTCTTCGCATCACAAATCTACGAGCGTCAAGGCAAAGAGTCCGAATCCAACGAGCTCAAGACCATCGCCGAACTCTGCGGCAAGTCATTCCGCGAGACCTTCATCAACGACTACGGCTATCTTATGGACTACGTCGACGGTTTCAACATCTCATGGGAAGTACGACCCAACATGCTCATAGCCACATCACTCGAGAACACGCCACTGACACTGGCAGAGCGCAAGAGCATCTACGACATCTGCACCAAGGAACTCCGCACGCCAAAGGGAATGCGCTCGCTCTCACCAAAGAGCGGAGCCTACAACCCAATCTATGCAGGCGGACAGGCAGAGCGCGATGCAGCCTACCACCAGGGAACCGTGTGGCCCTTCATGCTCGGCTTCTATCTCGAGACCTGCATCAAAATCTACAAACGGAGCGGACTGTCCTACGTCGACCGCTGCCTCATCGGACTCGAAGAGGAAATGTTCTACCACAGCATAGGCACACTGCCCGAACTGTTCGACGGCAACCCGCCGTTCCACGGACGGGGCGCACTGTCGTTTGCCATGAATGTGGCTGCACTGCTGCGAGTGAACAAGCTGCTGTCTAAATTCTATAACTATTAAAAAAGGAAAGCAACATGAGAGTTTTAATGTTCGGATGGGAATTTCCTCCTAAAATATACGGTGGACTGGCAGTGGCTTCATACGGAATCACCAAGGGACTCAGCCTGCAAAACGACATGCAAACCATCTTCTGCCTGCCCAAACCCACAGGCGAAGAAGAGAAGTTCCTGAAGATAATAGGCATGAACCAAGTGCCGATAGTCTACAAAGACCACGACTACAACTATCTCAAGAACCGTCTGCCCGACTTCGAATCGCCCGAAGAGTACTATCACTTCAGAGACAACATATATGCCGACTTCTCCTACATGCACACCAACGACCTTGGATGCATGGAGTTTGCAGGAGGCTATCCGCAGAACCTGCACGAAGAAATCAACAACTTCTCCATCATAGCCGGAGTGGTGGCACGGTCAGAGCAGTTCGACATCATACATGCCCACGACTGGCTCACCTACCCTGCCGGCGTACATGCCAAGATGGTCAGCGGCAAACCGCTGTGCATCCATGTGCATGCAACCGACTTCGACCGCAGCCGCGGAAAAGTGAACCCAACAGTCTATTCCATCGAGAAAAACGGAATGGACCATGCCGACTGCATCATGTGTGTGAGCGAACTCACCCGTCAGACAGTCATCAACCAATACCACCAAGACCCGCGCAAGTGCTTCGCAATGCACAACGCCGTCTATCCGCTGTCGCAAGACCTGCTCGACATACCGCGCCCCGACCATTCCAAAGAGAAAGTCGTAACATTCCTCGGACGCATCACCATGCAGAAAGGACCGGAGTACTTCGTCGAAGCAGCCTCACTCGTGCTGCAGCGCACCCACAACATACGCTTCGTGATGGCAGGTTCGGGCGACATGCTCGAGCAGATGATTGAACTCGTGGCACAGCGCGACATCGCCGACCGCTTCCACTTCCCAGGCTTCCAGCGCGGACGTCAAGTGTACGAATGCTACAAGAACTCCGATGTCTTCGTGATGCCGTCAGTCAGCGAACCCTTCGGCATAGCACCGCTCGAGGCAATGCAGTGCGGCACACCGTCAATCATATCAAAGCAGTCAGGCTGCGGCGAGATTCTGTCGAAAGTAATAAAGGTGGACTACTGGGACATCTATGCAATGGCAGATGCCATCTACTCCATCTGCACCAACCAGTCACTCTTCAACTACCTCCAGGAAGAAGGCATCAAGGAAGTGGCAGGCATCACATGGGAGAAAGTGGGACAGCGCATCCGCGGACTCTACAATCAGTGTTTAGGAATAGGATTCAAATAAAAAAAATCACATAAGGATATGGCAAAGACAATTTGTTTATACTTTGAAATTCATCAGATTATCCATCTGAAGCGATACAGGTTCTTCGACATCGGTCGCGACCACTACTACTACGATGACTACGAAAACGAACGCAGCATCAGCGACATTGCAGAACGGTCATACGTCCCTGCACTGCGCACCCTCATCGACATGGCAAAAGAGAACGACAAGTACTTCAAGGTAGCACTGTCGCTCTCTGGAGTAGGAATCGAACAACTCGAGATGCACGCTCCGCAAGTGCTTGACCTCCTGCAGGAACTCAACGACACCGGTTGCGTGGAATTCCTTTGCGAACCCTACAGCCACGGACTCTCGTCACTTGCCAACGAAGAATGCTTCCGCGAAGAAAGTCTGAGAATGAAAGACAAAATCAAAGAACTCTTCGGACAGACGCCGAAAGTGTTCCGCAACAGTTCGCTCATCTACTCAAACGACATCGGAGTACAAGTGGCATCCATGGGATTCAAAGGCATGCTGACAGAAGGAGCAAAGCATCTGCTCGGCTGGAAGTCACCGCACTACATCTACAATTGTGCGCTCGACCCCAACCTCAAGCTTCTGCTGCGCGACTACAAGTTCAGCGACGACATAAGCCTGCGCTTCAACAACTCCGACTGGAACGAATATCCGCTCTTCGCCGACAAATACGCCGACTGGATTGCATCACTGCCCGAAGAAGAAAACATCATCAACATCTTCATGGAGCTTTGTGCACTCGGAATCTACCAGCCACTCAACAGCAACATCCTCGAATTCCTCCGCGCCCTTCCAGCATGCGCCAAGGCACGTGGCATCACTTTCTCCACACCAGGCGAACTCTGCAGCAAAGGCAAGTCAGTCGGTAGTCTCGACGTGCCCTACAGCATCAGTTGGGTAGACGAAGAACGCGACACCAGCTGCTGGCTCGGCAACGTGATGCAGCGCGAAGCATTCAACAAACTCTACAGCGTAGCCGACCGAGTACGCATCTGCACCGACCGGCGCATCAAGCAAGACTGGGACTATCTCCAGGCATCCAACAACTTCCGCTTCATGACCACCAAGCACAACAGCGTGAGCATGAACCGCGGAATCTACGACAGTCCTTACGATGCCTTCACCAACTACATGAATATCCTTGGCGACTTCATCAACCGCGTCAACACCCTCTACCCCGTCGACATGGACAATGAGGAACTCAACTCCCTCCTCACCACCATCAAGAACCAAGGCGAAGAGATTGAGGCAAAGGACCACAAGATAGAAAAGCTGCAGGCAGAACTTGAGAAATACCGCCCCAACACCGACAAGGCAGAAGGCGACAAAGACTCCAAGAAAAAAGCAGCAAAGAAGTCTACGGCAACAAAGAAAGCCCCAACCACCAAGAAAGCTCCTGCAGCAAAGAAAGCAAAGGAAGAGAAGGAAGCAACGGCTGAATAAAATCACTGCTACGGACAAGCAAGAAAGCGAACTAAACTGAAACGATATCCAAAAATCAGCAAGAACTCCGCACAATGGGAAGGCAAGAAAAATGCCGCTGGTGGGCGAGCAATCGCCCACCTTTATTTCTGTAGAGCCCAAAACATCAGGTATCAGAGTCAAAGGCATCAAGAACTTTTCAATCAAAGAGCGCTATCTTGCCCAACGTAGGAAGTAAGCAACACACATACAACAACAGAACAACAACATGGTTAGACATATCATCTTGTGGAAACTCAAGGAAGACCTTGACCCCACAGAAAAGGAAAACATCAAACACGGAATCAAGGATGGACTTGAGGGTCTGAAGGGACACATCCCCGGACTCATCGACATCAAGGTGTACACAAGCAAACGTCTCGACAGTTCCAACTGCGACCTCATGCTCGACAGTTCATTCGAGAGCGAGTCAGCACTGAAAGGCTATTCAGTCCATCCTGCCCACGTTGCAGTAGCCGACACGAAAGTCCGTCCCTACACCACACAACGCACTTGCCTCGACTTGGAGATGTAATCCGGCAGGCAACACGCAGCTGAAGCAAGCAGAAAGCGAACAAACGCGACTTCAGACGAATAAAAAACGAAGGTAGTCCCGATGTCCGTCGGAACTACCTTATTTTATATTGCGCCTATCCTTTACTGCCGCTGATTCATACAATCGTAACCATCCGAAACAAGCCGACTTGTCCATATCAAAAAAAATCTCGCAAGGTTATCTGCGAGATTTTTTGTAGTTGTATGGCAGCATGT
>CAVISR010000045.1:0-23186 GCA_963645405.1 Acutalibacteraceae bacterium | reverse complement strand
GTGACTTGTCTGAAGCAGATTACAAGCAAGTCATACTGCTTGATTCTGTTCCAGAGGAAGCCACGTGCTCTTTCTCTGCATACTATCATCTTGGCGACAAGGAAAAGGCAATGGAAGCAATGGACAAAGCACTGGAGGCAGACCCTAAAGAAAATTATTACGATGCTGCCTGCCTTTATTCCCTAATGGATGAAAAAGAGAGGTCGATTTCATATTTGCGCAAGGCTCTTGAGAACGGTTTCCGACGTTTATTCCATATCAAACGTGACCGCTACTTGAAAAATATCCGTTCATCAGAGGAATATGAGTCGTTGATGAAGGAGTATGAGGAAAAGCTTAAGGCTGAGATGGCTGAAGATAAAGACGAATCTGTGTATGAGCAGAAGTCCGAAGAAGTTCCCTTTACAAAGGTGTGAGGTGTTTGCAGGAGGCGTTTGCAATGTGAAATGCAGCAGACAATGTCTTTCGGCGAAAGCAGACTCCTGCACAGCGAGCGGTGTTCGAGCGATGATATTTGCGAATTACGCTCGAGCGCAATTCGCAATAGGAGCTAGCTCTCTCCGAGGGCGTTAAAGCAAGCGTGGGCTTGTGGCTGCAGCATTGGCTGTACCTTTGTTGTTGTGATCTCGGCGGGATTCAAACCCGCGACCTTCAGAACCGGAATCTGACGCTCTATTCAGCTAAGCTACGAGACCTTTGGAAAGGGGTGGGGCAGTGTGATGCCCTCACTCCTTTGTTTTTGTGTTTCAAGAATTCACTGCGTTTGGAGTTCTTGTCTTGTGTTTCAAGAATCCATTATGTTTGGAGTTCTTGTCTTGTGTTTCAAGAATTCATTGTGTTTGGAGTTCTTGTCTTGTGTTTCAAGAATCCATTGTGTTTGGACTTCTTGTGCCTAAATGATTGTGCTTTTGTTTAGAGTCCTACGCTCTTGAGTACTTGTTCGCACTTTGCCTCGGCTGCCTGGCAACAGTTCTTGTAGTCGGCTGGTGACTTCATGTCGCCTGACACTTCGATGTAGAACTTGATCTTTGGCTCGGTGCCTGACGGACGGATGCTGAGCTTGGTGCCGTCGGCTGTGAAGTACTGGAGTACGTTGCTGGTGGTTGGCTGCTCGAGTTTGGTGGTGTTGCCCTGTGCGTCCTTTGCCTCGAGGGTTGACCAGTCTTTGTAGAGTGTGACTGGGCTGCCTGCGAGTTCTGTCGGCGGGTTGTTGCGGTAGTTTTCCATCATTGCCTTGATTTCGTCGGCTCCGCTCTTGCCTGGGCGCACTACGTTGACTGCTTTGTTGTAGGAGAATCCGTATTCCATGTAGATTTCCATGAGGATGCCGTAGAGTGACTTGCCTTGGTCTTTTGCCCATGCGCAGATTTCTGCGAGGAGTGAGCATGCGCTGACTGAGTCTTTGTCGCGGCAGAAGTCTTCTGCGAGGAATCCGAAGCTTTCTTCGCCTCCGCCGATGTATTTCTTCTTGCCTTCGGCGATGAGGATTTCGCGTGCTATCCATTTGAATCCGGTGTAGCAGTCGCGCATCTCGATGCCGTATTTGTCGGCTACTTTCTTCACCATCTCGGTGGTGACGATGGTCTTCACTACGAATTCATTGCCTTTCATCAGACCTTGGTCGATGCGGTTCTTGATGATGTAGTAGAGGAAGATGAGGAGTGTCTGGTTGCCGTTGATGATGGTCCATTCTCCTTCGTTGTCTTTGCATGCCATTGCTATGCGGTCGGCATCGGGGTCGCTTGCCATGACGATGTCGGCATTGAGTTTCTTGGCGAGGTTGACTGCCAGGGTGAGTGCTTCTGCGTTTTCAGGGTTTGGCGAAACTACTGTCGGGAAGTTTCCGTCTTTTACCATTTGTTCGGGCACGCAGTGTACGTTTTCGAATCCCCAGTATTTGAGGCTTCGTGGTATCATCATCATTCCGGCTCCGTGGAGTGGGGTGTAGACGATGCAGAGGTCTTTCTGGTGTTCGATGGCTTTTTTGTCGATTGACAGTGTGTGGACTGCTTCGATGTATGCCTGGTCGACTTCTTCGCCTATGATGGTGATGTATTTCTTGTCGCCTCCGGTCTTGACGTCTTCATACTTGACTT
Organism: Acutalibacteraceae bacterium; assembly: GCA_963645405.1. Lineage (GTDB taxonomy): Bacteria > Bacteroidota > Bacteroidia > Bacteroidales > Bacteroidaceae > Colivivens. Next base: position 21,090 of record CAVISR010000045.1, on the reverse strand, counting down.
TGTTGACTTCGTCGATGATGCCTTTGTCGTGTGGCGGCAGCACTTGTGCTCCGTCTTCCCAGTAGGCTTTGTATCCGTTGTATTCGCGTGGGTTGTGGCTTGCTGTGATGTTGACTCCGCTCTGGCACTTGAGGTGTCGGATGGCGAATGACACTTCGGGTGTTGGTCTCATGTCTTCGAAGAGGTAGACGTAGATTCCGTTGGCTGCGAAGATGTCGGCTACTCGGTTGGCGAAGACGTCGGAGTTGTTGCGGCAGTCTACACCAATCACTACGCTTATCTTGTCGTTGCCGGCGTAGTTTTTCTTGAGGTAATTGGCAAGTCCTTGTGTGGCAGCGCCTACGGTGTAGATGTTCATGCGGTTGGTGCCTGCACCCATGATGCCTCGCAGTCCGCCTGTTCCGAATTCGAGGGTCTGGTAGAAACTGTCAATGAGTTCTGTCTTGTCTTCTTTCTGAAGCATTTCCTTTACCGCTGCTTGTGTGTCGGTATCGAATACGGGGTTGCTTGCCCATTGCTGGGCTACAGATTCGCATTGTTTGAGTAATTCCTGGTCTGCCATAGTTTCTTTGCTTTTTTAATTTGTTTGCAAAGGTAAGACAATTACGGCTAACTCCAAAATATTTCAGGTGTTTTTTTTAGGTCGGCTTTGAATTTTCCTCTTTCATGTTCGCCCATTCAACTTGAGTTCTGCTCTTTCATTCGGCCCCATCCCACTTGAGTTCTGCTCAGTGTTGTCCCATTCGATTTGTTTTCTGCCTTGTCTGCATGATGACGCCTTGCCTATATATAATATATATAAGGTGTAGTCGCAGTCGGTGTGGCTTTTGCTCAGTGGAGGGGCGGAATGTCGGTGGCGAATGGCTGAAGATGGGGTGGTGAGGCGAGAAATGTGTGATTTTATTTGTTTGTTTGGGATTATTGCTTTATATTTGCGCTGTGAAATTACAACAGAATTAAAATCAATGGCATTATGAAGAATCTATTATTTACACTATGTATGTTCCTGTTTTCTGCAGGGGCATTTGCGCAGGACGAGGCTGCGGCTTCCAACTGGATTACGGGCGAGCAGGAGAGCAGTTATCCGGGACAGACCATCAAGTATGCTGTGTGTCAGAGTAGTATGATTCCTGAGGGCAGTGAGGAGCCGGTGATGGTTTCGCTCAATGTGATGATTTTCCGCGGCAACTTGAATTTCTTCCTTTCGGTGAAGGGCGACTTGTTTGTGGTGGAGAACATGGAGGACATCAGCACGCAGAAGACTCTGGTTCAGTTTGACGATGCCAAGAGCAACCGCTATCCGCTGGTGGGCGACAACAACTACACGGCTCAGAAGCTTTCGTTCCAGTCGAACTTCAAGGACAAGTTCAAGAAGGGGCTGAAGACGGCGAAGAAGTGCAGCATCATCCTGGAGCTCAAGAATGCGGGTCAGCAGACTTTTGAATTCAATGTGGAAGGGCTCGACCCTGAGTTCCTGCAGTAAGGCGGAACTTCGGTTCGGGAAAAAACGGACAAGGCATCAGTTCCGGACAAGGGGACTGATGCTTTTTTGCACATTGAGCCGTGACTTTTCCTGCCAGTCGAACTGGTGCTTTTAGCGGGTCAAAACCTTGGCTTTTCTCCGTTCTTGGATTGAGGCTTTTCGTGTCCCCGAACGGGTGTAATTATTTTCCTAGTCAGAGAAAATTATTTTCCTGGTCAGAGAAAAAGTTTTTTCCAGTCAGAGAATGAATTCCCCGTGATTGGCGGTGCGGGAAGCGCTGGTCGTCGCTGCCATTGTTTTTGCCGCAAATTTAGTGCCTTGCCAGTTGCAAAGTCGGAGGGGACTAAACCTAAATCAAGGGCGAGTTGCCAATTAAATCCTAAATAGCAATCGTGGTTTAATATTATTTTGTATCTTTGCATCGTAATGTGGTCTTCGGGCTGCTGACATGAAACAATGATGCAGTCTTCGGGCTGCTTGTATGAAAACAATAACAAGAATCAGATATGGCAACAGAGTTAAACGAACAGGAGATTCAGCGCCGTCAGAATCTGCAGGCAATGCGCGACATGGGGATTGACCCATATCCGGCAGCAGAGTACACTACGGATGCTTTCTCCACAGATATTGTGGCAGAATTCAAGGATGAAGAGACAGAGCCACGCCAGGTGTGCATTGCAGGACGAATGATGAGCCGCCGAATCATGGGCAAGGCTTCGTTCATCGAACTGAAGGACTCCAAAGGACGAATCCAGGTGTACGTCACCCGCGACGACATCTGCGAGGGCGAGAACAAGGACATGTACAATGTGGTGTTCAAGAAACTGCTCGACTTGGGCGACTTCATCGGAATCAAGGGTTTCGTGTTCCGCACCCAGACCGGACAGGTCAGCGTGCATGCCAAGGAACTTACGGTGCTGGCAAAGAGCCTCAAGCCGCTGCCAATCGTGAAATACAAGGACGGAGTGGCATACGATGCCTTCGAAGACCCCGAACTGCGCTACCGCCAGAGATACGTGGACCTCGTGGTGAACGAGGGAGTGAAGGAAACCTTCGAGAAGCGCTCGAAAATCATCTCGACCATGCGCCGCGTGCTCGACGATGCAGGCTACACCGAGGTGGAGACACCAATCCTGCAGTCCATCCCGGGCGGAGCAAGCGCACGTCCGTTCATCACCCACCACAATTCGCTCGACATCGACCTCTACATGCGAATCGCCACCGAGCTCTATCTGAAGCGACTCATCGTGGGCGGATTCGAGGGCGTGTATGAGATTGGCAAGAACTTCCGCAACGAAGGCATGGACCGCACCCACAATCCGGAATTCACCTGCGTGGAACTCTACGTGCAGTACAAGGACTACAACTGGATGATGTCGTTCACCGAGAAACTGCTTGAGACCATCTGTACGGCAGTGAACGGCACACCCGAGAGCGTCATCGACGGCAAGACCATCTCGTTCAAGGCACCTTACCGCCGCCTGCCAATCCTCGAGGCAATCAAGGAAAAGACCGGCTACGACCTCGAAGGCAAGAGCGAGGACGAAATCCGCCAGATATGCAAGGAACTGAAGATGGAAGTGGACGAAACGATGGGCAAGGGAAAACTCATCGACGAAATCTTCGGAGAGTTCTGCGAAGGCACATTCATCCAGCCTACATTCATCACCGACTATCCGGTGGAGATGTCACCGCTCACCAAGATGCACCGCAGCAAGCCCGGACTGACCGAGCGCTTCGAACTGATGGTCAACGGCAAGGAACTGGCAAACGCATATTCAGAGCTCAACGACCCGATTGACCAGGAAGAACGCTTCAAGGAGCAGATGCGACTGGCAGACAAGGGCGACGACGAGGCAATGATCATCGACCAGGACTTCCTCCGTGCACTCCAGTACGGAATGCCGCCAACAAGCGGAATCGGAATCGGAATCGACCGTCTGACAATGCTCATGACCGGCAAGTCAACCATCCAGGAAGTGCTTCTCTTCCCACAGATGAAGCCCCGCAAGGCAGCCCCACAGGCAGAAGCCGACGAGGCAAAAGACGGAGCGGCAGACGAACCGAAAGATGAGGCAAAAGCCTGACACAGCCCGAAGCAAACGCAATTTATTAATCAGAACCAATTCGAGATGCAATTCAGCAGCAGCGGAAGAGTAGCAATCATCGGTGGAGGAAGCTGGGCAACAGCCATGGCAAAGATTGCCCTCCATCACGAGGAAAAAATCAACTGGTATATGCGGCGCGACGACCGCATAGAAGAGTTCAAGCGCCTCGGACACAATCCGGCGTACCTCACTGGACTCCATTTCAATGTTGACCGCATCAACTTCTCCTCAGACATAAACAAGGTGGTGCAGGAGTCCGACACACTGATTTTCGTAACCCCTTCGCCCTATCTCAAGAGCCATCTGAAGAAACTAAAGGCAAGCATAAGGGAGAAACTCATTGCCATTGCCATCAAGGGACTGATGCCCGACGGCAACATCCTCATCTCGCAATATTTCCAGCAGGCATTCAATGTGCCCGAGGACAACATAACGACCATCGGCGGACCTTCACATGCCGAGGAAGTGGCAATGGACCGTCTGTGCTATCTCACCGTAGGCTGCCACAACATCGACAATGCCAAGACCGTTGCCGACCTTCTGACAAACAAATATGTGAAGACATCGGTGAGCACCGACATTGAGGGCATCGAATACAGCTCAGTGCTGAAAAACGTGTATGCCATCGCAGCCGGAGTGTGCTACGGACTGAAGTGCGGCGACAACTTCCTGGCAGTGCTCGTGGCAAACGCAGTGCAAGAGATGGACCGTTTCCTGCGGACCGTTCAGCCACGCGACGACCGCCGGGTCATCAACACTGCCTATCTGGGCGACCTGCTCGTGACCATGTACTCCAACTTCTCGCGCAACCGCACATTCGGAACCATGGTTGGCCGCGGCTATTCAGTGAAGACAGCCCAGCTCGAGATGGAAATGATTGCCGAAGGCTACTACGGCACCTATTGCATGAAGCAAATCAACAACCACTATCATGTCAACATGCCCATCCTCGATGCAATGTACAACATCCTCTACGAGCGGATTTCTCCATCCGTGGAAATAAAGATACTCAGCGACTCGTTCAGATGACGTGACATGCTGAGAACTTTGAATTAAGAGCTAAGGGCTTGGAACTGGAGCAGTTTTGCAGAGGCTGACTTTCGGTCAATCAAGCTTCAACGACAACAGGCTGGCAACATCAAATACAACATACAGACAACAGAATAAAAAAACAAAGATAGAAATGAAAATTGAAATCAACAAAGCAGGGAAATTCCTTGCAGCAGGAGCAGTAGAACAATACGAGCCGGCAGTCAGTGCTGCACAGCAGGCTCTCGAACAAGGCACATGTGCAGGCAACGACTTCCTTGGATGGCTTCATCTGCCATCACAGATTTCACCCGAGTTCATCGACGAAATCAATGCAACGGCACAAGTCATCAAGGACAACTGCGATGCAGTGGTAGTGGCAGGAATCGGCGGCAGCTATCTCGGTGCAAAAGCCGTGATTGCAGCACTCGACGACAACTTCACATGGCTGAAGAAGTCCAACGGTCCGCGCATCCTCTTTGCCGGCAACAACATAAGCGAAGACTATCTCTCCGAACTCATCGGCTACCTGAAGGGAGTGAAGTTCGGCGTAATCAACATAAGCAAGTCGGGCACCACCACCGAGACAGCCATCACCTTCCGCCTCATGCGCAAACTCTGCGAAGAGCAGATGGGCAAGGAACTCTCGAAGAAAGTCATCGTGGCAATCACCGACGCAAAGAAAGGCGCAGCACGCACCACAGCCGACAAAGAAGGCTACAAGTCATTCATCATCCCCGACAATGTGGGCGGACGCTTCTCCGTGCTCACACCCGTCGGCTTGCTTCCAATCGCTTGTGCTGGCTACGACATCGCCCAGCTCGTGAAGGGAGCACAGGACATGGAGAAAGCTTGCGACAGTTCAGTGCCATTCAGCCAGAACCCATGCGCCATCTATGCAGCCACCCGCAATGCACTCTATGCCTCAGGCAAGAAGATTGAGATTCTCGTCAACTATCAGCCAAAGCTCCATTATGTGGCAGAGTGGTGGAAACAACTCTACGGAGAGAGCGAAGGCAAGGACAGGAAAGGAATATTCCCTGCATCAGTCGATTTCTCAACCGACCTCCACTCAATGGGACAGTGGATTCAGGACGGTGAGCGCACCATCTTCGAGACAGTCATCTCCATCGACAAGCCAAACCACAGCCTCACAGTGCCGTCAGACGAGGAAAACCTCGACGGACTCAACTTCCTTGCAGGAAAGCACATCGACGAAGTCAACCACATGGCAGAACTCGGTACACAGCTCGCACACGTTGACGGTGGAGTTCCAAACCTCCGCATCACCATCCCACAGCTCGACGAGTACAACCTTGGTCAGTTGATCTATTTCTTCGAGAAAGGCTGCGGCGTCAGCGGATTGATTCTCGGTGTCAACCCATTCAACCAGCCGGGAGTTGAAGCCTATAAGAAGAACATGTTCGCACTGCTCAACAAGCCAGGTTACGAGGCAGAGAGCAAGGCAATACAAGAGAAACTGAAGGAAGAATAACCCTTTCTTTCCGACACATACAATGCCCTGCCCATGTTGCAAGAACACACAAGGCAGGGCAAACTATAGGGCGGATTAAGAAGGACAGCGAACCATATCCAAGAAGGACAGCGAACCATATTTCAAGACGAATATCGGATTGTAATCAAGAAGAACAGTAACAATTGGCGGTGGCAGTATTCAGAACCACCCGACAGAAATGCACATAGCAATCGCAGGAAACATAGGCAGCGGCAAGACAACACTCACCACGATGCTTGCCCGACATTACGGCTGGACGCCTCAGTTTGAGTCGGTCATCAACAATCCATACCTTGAGGATTACTATCGTGACATCCACCGCTGGTCGTTCAATCTCGAGACCTATTTCCTGAAAGAGCGTTTCAAGGACATACTCAACATCGGCAAGTCGGATGGCACCATAGTGCAGGACCGTTCCATCTTCGAGGGAGTCTACGTGTTTGTGGCAAACAACAAAGACCAGGGCAACATGTCCGAGACCGACTTCCAGACCTACATGAACCTGTTCAATCTGATGATGTCGTTCGTCCGCATGCCCGACCTCATGATCTACCTCCGTGCCAGCGTCCCACATCTTGTGGAGAACATACAGAAGCGCGGACGGGACTATGAACAGGGAATGTCGCTCGAATATCTGCAGGGGCTCAACGACAAGTACGAGGAGTTCATCTACCGGAAGTACAAGGGCAAAGTCCTGACCATAGAAGTCGACAACCTCGATTTCCTCAACCGTTCCAAAGACTTTGAGTCTATCATCGACAGGATTGACGGACTGCTCTACGGACTCTTCTCATAAACAAGGACAATCAAAAAAACGAAGACAATGCACATAGCAATCGCAGGAAACATAGGAAGCGGCAAGACAACCCTCACACGCATGCTTGCAAAGCGTTACGGTTGGACACCCAAGTACGAATCAGTGGACTACAATCCGTATCTCGAAGATTTCTACGCCGACATGAAACGCTGGTCGTTCAACCTTCAGATTTATTTCCTCAACACAAGGTTCAAGGATGTGGTTGACATCTCCAACAGTCAGAAGACCGTGATTCAGGACCGCACAATCTATGAGGACGCCTGCATCTTTGCGCCCAACCTCCATGCCATGGGCAACATGAGCGACCGCGATTTCCAGACCTACCAGGATCTGTTCAATCTCATGATGTCGTTGGTCCGCACCCCCGACCTCATGATTTACCTTCGCAGCACCATTCCCCATCTGATAGCCAAGATTCAGAAGCGGGGTAGGGACTATGAGCAGACCATTCAGATTGATTACCTCAAGGGACTGAACGACAGATACGAGCAGTGGATTGCAGACTACAGAGGCAAACTCCTTGTGATTGATGCCGACAACATCGATTTCGAAAGCAATCCCCGCGATTTCCAGTCCATCACCGACGAAATTGATGCACGCCTCTTCGGCCTCTTCCCCTACGAAGACCAGAAAGGCTAAGGCTCAAAATAGGAGTTAGCAAATTCCACACCAAGAACAGAATGAGGGCAATGTGTACGAGCAAGGGCTTGTCGGAAATTCCGGAAATGGTCTTGCATGTAAACAATGTCTTCTCCGCATTTCCGAAAATGGTCTTGCAGGCGAACAAACGCTAACCGACTGCCATTGCTGCGCCATGGCGCGCATTTGACTCAAATGCGCCTCCTAGCTTTAACGTACTCGGAGAGCGCTAGCTCCTGTTTCCGCCTACTTTCCTGCTGACCTTGCGTGCAAATGCGAGAATCTTGTTTCTTGCCACTACAACGGTTACGGCAACGATGATGAGCAGAATGCCCATGATGCTGTGCATGGACAGTTGCTCGCCAAACACTGTGACGCCGATGATGACGGCTGTGGTCGGTTCGAGTGCACCCAGTATCGCTGTCTCAGTGGGACCGATACGCTGTATTGCCATTGCTGTGAAGATGAGTGAGATGGCAGTGGGGAAGAGGGCTGCTCCAAGTGTGTAGCCCCAATGCAATCCTTGCGGGGCTGTGATGTCGCCCCGTATTCCGACTCCCACGAGCAGAAGCAGGGAACCGAAAATCATGATGTAGAACGTCACTTTCGTGGATGCCATCTTCGACAGGGAACTTTTCTTCATGAACACAAAGTAAAGCGAGTAGGTGACTGCGGAGAGCACTGCCAGCAACACTCCTTCTATATTGACGTTTGCTACTCCGTCTCCTTTTGCAAGTATCACAACTCCTATGGTGGCTACTGCCAGGCACGCCACTACAATCCAATGCAGATGTTCGTGGAAAATCCATGCCATGATGACGGCTGTGAGTATTGGGTAGATGAACAGGATGGTACTGGCTATTCCTGCATCCATTACGCTAAAGGCAATGTAGAGTCCAAGCGATGATATTGCCATGAGGAAACCGAGTCCGGCAAGTTGCCATGTCTCGGAACGGGTGATGCGGAAACTTCCGTGTTGACATAGTATGATGACTGCAATCAGAGGAATGGAGAGAATGTAACGGAACAGCAGCACTGACCATGCATCCATGCCGTCGGCATAGAGCGGCAGGGCAAAAAGAGGGTTGAGTCCGTAGAGGGCGGAGGCTATTATTCCGAGCAGATAGCCTATGTGGTTTGTTTGTTTCATAGTTGAAGATAGGTAATGGTGATAACTTCATCCACTTTCATGTCGTGGGGTTCGTGAGGTACAGAATCTACGATTTGGAAGGGATAGCAGAGTCCGATTGTGTGGCAATGAAGAAGGGGAAGAAGGCGGTCGTAATAGCCTTTGCCTCTGCCCAGTCTGTTGCCTTCCTTGTCGAAAGCCACTCCTGGAATAATGGCAAGGTCGATGTCCGTGTATTCGGATGCCGGGACAAGTCGCCCTTGTGATTCCACGATGTTGTAAGCACCTACGGATGTTGCCGATTCATTGACGTATTCGTGGAGTTCCAGGTGGTCGCCTACTACTGACGGCAGCAATATTGTCTTGATGCCACGGTAGCGGTCGATGATGCTGTGGGTGTTGACTTCGTCGGGCAATGAATGAAAGAGAAGCACCCGTTGTGCCTTTTGGAACAACGGATGATTCTCGAGTCTGTTGATGACCTCTTTGCCTTGTTCAGGCAGAACGCCTGCTTCTGACAAATGGGTACGGATTTGCGAAAGCTGTTTTCTTAGTTGCTTTTTCTCCATCTTCCGGAAGTTTTGGTGTTGTGAGCCCTTCGTTGAAGAGTTCGATGGCGCGCTTCACTGTTACATCGTCTTTGTTTATGAACTGCAGATACTCGTTCATGTCGAGCAGATTGTAGATGATGCTTCCGTGCACTGCATCTTCAATGAGCTTTTGTGAACGCAGAATCATGTTGTTGCGCCGTTTCACTCCCTTGCTGTCACAGTAGTTGATGAACTGCTGTATCACATGATCTTTGCGCAGTTGCTTGAGGATGTCGATGGCTGAGTCGTACTTCACGTAGCGTGCCCGGTTGTTGTCGGTGAATTCAAAGGCAAACTGTGCGACCAGTCCTTTTGTCACGATTTCCTGGTAGTAGGTTGTGAACAGGGTGGTGTCTTCGGCAACGAAGTAGTCGGGCATGATGCCGCCTCCGCCATACACTTTCCTTCCGATGCTTGTGGTGTAGACTTCGCCTGTCTGACGTATGCTGTCCTCGTTGAAGAATTCTCCGTGCTGGTAGCGTGTCAGTATGTCTTGTTCGTAGTTTTTGTCCTCGCCATTGACGTATGGTTTCTGAATGCATCTGCCGGATGGTGTGTAGTATCTTGACACTGTCAGATGGATGAGGCTTCCGTCGGGGAAGGTGATGGGTTTCTGCACCAGTCCCTTGCCAAAGGTGCGCCGTCCGACGATGATGCCACGGTCGTTGTCCTGGATTGCTCCTGAGAATATCTCGGCAGCACTTGCCGTTATCTCGTCGGTGAGGACTATGAGCGGTATTTTCTGATATGAACCCTGGCCGTCGCTGAAGTAGTCATCGCGTTGGGTCTTGCGTCCTTCGGTGTAGACAATGAGTTTGTCTGCAGGCAGGAACTCGTTGACAATCTGTATGGCGCAGTCGAGATAGCCTCCGGTGTTGCCGCGCAGGTCAATTACCAGTCCTTTGAATCCTTCCTGCTGGAGCTGAGCCAGTGCAATGAGAAGTTCCGGATAGGTGGTCTTTCCGAATTTGTTCATGCGCACATATCCCAGTTTGTCGGTGAGCATGTAGGTGGCATCAATGCTTTTTACGGGGATGTCGCCGCGTGTGACGGTGAAGGACAATGGCTTGGATGAGCCTTTGCGCACTACGCCCAGTTTCACTTTTGAACCCTTTTCTCCCTTCAGCCTGTGGAGCGTTTCGCTTTGTGTCACTTCTTTGCCTACATAGGGCTTGCCATCGACTGTGATGATGCGGTCGCCTGCCAACATTCCCACTTTCTCTGCCGGTCCTCCCTTGATGATGTTGGTGATGCAAACGGAATCTTGACGTATGGAGAACATTACTCCGATGCCGCTGAAACTGCCGTCGAGGTCATCATTGGCTGTCTTGGCTGCTTCTGCCGAGATGTAGGAGCAGTGGGGGTCGAGCTCTTCCAGTATCTTTGGCATCGCTTCCTCCACGATGTCTGCTATGTTGACTGTGTCCACATACTGGTCGTCGATGATGTGCAACAGGTCGTTGAGCTTGTTGGATGACGAGTTGATGATGTTCAGTCGGTTGCCTGCAAATCTCTTTGCAAAGAATGTCCCTATGAATATGCCTGCCACTACGCTTATTGCAATGATGATGGGGACGAATCTTGATGTGTGATGTACATTCATTGTCAGTTAATATAATAAAGGGTCAATCTTTCTGGGGTAAGTCGATTTGTATCACTTCGATGCCTGCCCGTTTCAGCAGGTCGATTCCGTCCTGAATGCGGTAGGTGTCGCCATAGATGACGCGCTTGATGCCTGCCTGTATGATGAGTTTGGAACATTCCAGGCATGGGGAAGCAGTGACGTAGAGTGTTGCCCCTTCGCTGGAATTGTGTGACCGTGCCAGTTTGGTGATGGCATTGGCTTCGGCATGGAGCACGTAGGGTTTGGTCACGTCGTTTTCCTCGCATACATTGTCGAATCCTGACGGTGTCCCGTTGTAACCGTCGCTTATTATCATCTGACGTTTCACTACGATGGCTCCCACCTGGCGGCGTTTGCAGTAGCTGTTCTCAGCCCATATCTTTGCCATGCGCAGGTAGCGCAAATCGAGTTGGTGTTGTTTGTTTTCGTCGTTTGTCATAATGTCCTTTACTTGTTGTAGTATTCTTTACAGTGAACTCTTTACAGTATTCTTTGTATCGAACTCTTTACAGTGAACTTATTGCATTGAACTCAGTTCGATGTAGCTTTCCTTGTCCCTGATTATTCTTATCACGTTTTTGTCGCCGCTGTATGAGGTGGCATTTCTCAGCACGTTGTACACGTTGTTGCACATTGCATTGGCTCCGCTTATGTTGGTGGCATTGCCGAAGGTCATGCTGAAACTGCGTGTGCTGCCGTCTGCCTTCCATGTGCCTTCAACGGTTGTTCCCGATTGCAGCACCCCCTGGAAGGTGAGTGAATTGAACACGATGTAGTAGGTGTTCTCGCTTTCGTAGAACTGGTTCACTTCGCTGATGACTTTCGTCCCGTTGTAGGTGAGCCCTGTTATCTTGAATCTGTGTCCGTTGAATATCTCTGTCACATCATCTTCTTTGTCGCATGATGGCACAAGCATCATGCAGACTGCAACCAACAGCATTGCTTTTATGTATCTCATAGGTTCTGACTGCTTATGTGCTGAATTCTTTTGTTTCTCCATACCTGAGTCTGATGCAGTTCCTTTTATTTCTTGACGCTGATTCCGTTCCTTTCGAGCAGGGCATCGATGGTCGGCTCTTGTCCGCGGAACCGCTTGTAGAGTGTCATCGGATGTTCGGTGGCTCCCCGTGAGAGCACGTTGTCGCGGAAACTCTGTGCTGTCTTGCGGTCGAACAGTCCGTTTTTCTTGAACACTGAGAAGGCATCGGCATCGAGCACTTCTGCCCATTTGTAGCTGTAGTAGCCAGCGGAATAGCCTCCTGCCATGATGTGGGAGAACTGCACCGACATGCATGTGCCGGGGATAGACGGGGTGATGACTGCATCTTTCCAAGCGTTCTTCTCGAAGGTCTCGATGTCCTCGGTGAGGTCATGGTTGAGGGTGTAGTATGCCATGTCGAGCAGTCCGAAACTTACTTGCCTCAGACATCCCATGGCTACGCAGAAGTTGCGGCTTGCCACGATGCGCTCGATGTATTCGTCGGGCAGCGGTTCGCCTGTCTGATAGTGGAATGCGAAGGATGAGAGGAACTCTTTCTCTATGCTGAAGTTCTCCATGAACTGTGATGGCAGTTCCACGAAGTCCCAATACACGTTTGTGCCGCCCAACTCTTCGTACTTGCAGTTGGAGAACATCTCGTGGAGCGAATGTCCGAATTCGTGGAGGAAGGTCTCCACTTCTCCAAGGGTTAGTAGGGCGGGTTTGTTTTCCGTAGGTTTGGTGAAGTTCATGACGAGCGACACATGTGGACGGCGGTTCACTCCGTCTTTGTCGATGTATTGTCCTCTGAAACTGGTCATCCATGCGCCCGACTTCTTGCTGTCGCGCGGATAGAAGTCGCAGTAGAGCAGGGCAAGGAACGAACCGTCGTTGTCGTAGACTTCAAATACGTCTACGTCAGGATTGTAAACCGGAACATCGTGGGTCTGTTTGAATGTGATGCCATACAGACGTGTTGCCAGTCCGAAGACGCCCTGTTTCACTTTTGTCAGTTCGAAATAGGGACGCAGCATCTCTGAATTGATGTTGTACCGTTTCTCCTGCAGTTTGTTTGAGTAGTAGGCGCTGTCCCACGGCATGAGTTCGAAGTCATTGCCTTCCATCTCTTTTGCCAGTGCCTTTATCTCGTCGTATTCTTTTATGGCTGTAGGCTTGTAGGCTTCGATGAGTTTGTTGAGCAGGGCATACACGTTCTTGCAGTTCTCTGCCATGCGTTCTTCGAGCACGAAGTCGGCATAGTTGTCGTAGCCCATGATCTGTGCTTCTTCGCGGCACAGATTGACAATCTTCCTCACCACCTCCTTATTATTATATTTGTTGTCGTGGGTGCAAATCGTGTTGTATGCCATCCACACTTGCTTGCGCAGTTCCCTTCGGCTGCTGTAGGTCATGAATGGCGACATGCTCGGGCTTTTCAGCGTGATGACCCATCCTTCCTTGCCTTTCTCTTTTGCTGCCTGGTTTGCTGCTTCCACTGCACTTTCCGGCAGTCCGTCGAGGTCGTCCTTGTCAGTGATGTGAAGGGTGAAGGCATTGATTTCTTTCAGTTTGTTTTGTGAGAACTGCAGGTCGAGCTTGCTCATCTCGTTGTCGATTGCCCTCAGTCGTTCTTGTTTCTCTTCATCGAGATATGAACCGCTGCGCACAAATCCCAGGTAGGTGTCCTTCAGCAATTCTTTTTGCTCGGTGGTGAGTGTGCTGAGTTTGGCTCCGTTGTCTGCCGGGTCGTGGTATTCGTCGTAGACTGCCTTTACGCGTTGCGACAGTTTGGGGTTGAACATGATGTCGTTGGCATGGTCGGACAGTATGGGTGACATCTTCTCTGCCAGTGCATCCATCTCGTCGGTGGTGTCGGCTGACAGCAGGTTGAAGAATATCTCCGACACTTCGCCCAGCAGTTCGCCCGATGTCTCCATTGCTTCGATGGTATTCTCGAATGTGGGTGGCTCGGGATTGTTCACCAGCCGGTCCATCTCCTCTTTCTCAATCTCCATTCCGCGACGCATGGCTGGCTCGTAGTCTTCCAGTTTCACTTTGTCGAACGGGAATGCATTGTGCGGAGTATTGTATTTCTCAAAGAATATGTTGCTCATATATATATTGCTCGTTTATGTATTGCTCGTTTGTATATAGCCCAATTGTTAATCGTTCAATTATTATTGCTCGTTTATGTATTGTTCGTCTATTTATGGCTTATCTGTTTCTGTATGTGGTTGACAGCTTGTCGAAGTCCTTGATGGTGAATCCGTATCTGCGCAGTTCGATGAGCCCTTGGTCTTTCCATTGGTTGAGCACTCCGGATACGTTGAGTCTGGTTTCGTCGATGACTTGTGCAAGGTCGTTCATCTTTATCCTCACATTCTTCTGTCCTCCCTTGAACAGGCAGTGGTTGGCTATTGCCTTCACTATTTTCCGGTCGATTTCCGTTGGGATGTCGTCCTTGTATGTGTCTTTAGCCTTGCGCAGGTTGTTGCAGAGGTAGTTGATGTAGTTGCTGCGTATGAGTTCGTGACCCATGAGCCGCTTGAGGAAGAAGTCGCGCGAGATGGTGAACGTGTGTCCTTTGGTGACGAACGAGTAGGTGCGTTCATACGACCGTTTCACTCCGAACAGGTTGTAGGCTTCGATGAGGTGGGGACAGTCGTCGGACTGTTCCGACACTATGAATGCAGTGGTCTCGTCGTGGTATTCCACCTCGAACGTGCCGTCCATGATGTAGGTGAGTGCCGAGCACCGGTCGCCTTGGTTGACTATGACTTCATGCTCGTCGTATTGCTGAAAGTCAAGTTTCAGATTGACGATGAGTTCACTGAACTCTTTTAGTGTGAGTCCTTGCAGAAGTGGTAGCGACTGCATCTTTTCAAACATGCTTATTTCCATATTCATCTGTTTTTTTGCGGTCTGTGAGTAGAATGTTGTATGGGTGTGATTCTGCCTCTGTTGTTTATTCTATTTTCAGATTGTCGGTATGCCATGTGGCATATTTCCCGTCTTTGCCGGTGTAAATGAAGTAGGCTTTGAGCTCCGGATGCAGCTCCAGCACTTTCTTTGCTTTCTCCATTCCGAGCACCATGAAGGCGGTGGCATAGGCATCGGCTGTGGCGCAGTCGGAGGCAAGGACTGTGGCTGACAGCAGGCTGTGTTGTATGGGATAGCCGGTCCGTGGGTCGATGGTGTGGGCATAGCGCTTGTTGCCTTTCTCGTAGAAGTTGCGGTAGTTGCCTGATGTTGCCATTGCGATGTCGGTGATGTTCAGGACTTCCTCCAGGTTGTTGTTGGTTCCGGTGGGGTCGGGGTCGGGCTTCACTATTCCGATGTTCCATTTCTCTCCTTTCGGATTTTGTCCGCCCAGTCGGATTTCTCCGCCTATCTCCACCATGTAGTCGTGGATGTTGAGGCTCTCGAGATAGTTGCCAACCACGTCCACTCCATAGCCTTTGGCAATGGCACTGAAGTCGAGCATCATGGCTGTGTCGGCTTTCACAATCTGGTTGCCATCGAGGTTTACTCGGGTGAAGTCCACGTGTTTCTTTATCTCCTGGATGAACGAGTCGCTCACGTTTTCCTTGTTCTTGAATCCGAAGCCCCATGCATTGACCAGCGGCGCCACTGTCACGTCGAATGCTCCGTTGGTGTTCTCTGATATTTGTTTGGCGAGGGTGAACACTGTGCGCACCATCGAGTCGGTGTCGGTGCTGCGGTTGTCGTTGATTTTCGCAAGGGTGGAGTTTTGGTTGAAGGTGGAGAGCGAGTTGTCCACGTCCTTCAGTACGGAGTCAATCTTTGTCTGGATGTCGGCGCCGTAGTGGTAGGTGATGTGGTAGTAGGTGCCGAACACGTTGCCTTCACACGTCGTGTAGTCGGGGTCGGCTTGTTTGCCTTTCCCTTGGTTTTCTACTGCTATGTATATGGTACCGGCAATGAGGGTGAGAAGCAGCATGATGTGTTGCCACTTCAGTTTGTGGCGTTCTGCCTTCTGGTCCAACTGCTTGTTGAGTTCGTCGTTGAGTTTGCTGAACATGCTCATAATGTAATCTTTTCCTTATTCTATATGTGAGTATTCTTTATGTATGCAATCTCTATGTATGTAATCTTTCTTGTCTGATGTTCTTGCTCCCGTTTCTGAGTATTTGCTTTCTGCTTTTTTCTCAAGTGCTTGTTGCTTTCTCTTTGTCCTCTATGCCGAGAGGTGGTCAGCCAGCACTTTTATGCCAATCAGTATGAGGATTACTCCTCCGGTGAGTTCGGCTGGGAACTTGAATTTCTTGCCGAGCGAAACTCCAATCACGTTGCCCACGAGCGACATCACTGTGGAGCAGATGCCGATGGTGACGATGGGGGAGAGTATGGAGGCGAAGGTGGTCATCTCCATGCAGGTGAATGAAATGCCGACGGAGAGGGCGTCGATGCTTGTGGCGAACGACATCAGCAGTATCACCGACAGTCGGGTGGGGTCGAACTCCTTCTGTTCTTCTTTCTTGAACTGGTCGATTATCATCTTCACTCCGATGAACGTGAGCAGTGCGAATGCAATCCAGTGGTCAACGGGGTTGATGTAGCTCTTGAAGTTGATGGAGCACAGCCAGCCTATCAGCGGCATCACTGCCTGGAACAGTCCGAACAGCACTGCCATCAGTGTCATCGACCGGATGTCGTATCTTTTCAGCATGAGTCCTGAGGCGAAGTTCACACTGAAGCAGTCCATTGCTAGTGCCAGTCCCAGGAGTATCTGTCCTATCATTGTCATAATTTGCGTCCTTTCTCTTTTTAGTTTCCGTCAGCTTTTGTCTTTTGTTTTCTTCTTTCCCCAGTTGAGGTCGAAGATGAGGTTGTAGGTGCCTCCCCAGCACGATTCGCTGACTGTTGTCCCGTATCCCGGAACGTAATATGGCTGTGCATATATTTCCTGTCCGATTTTCAGGGGTTTCTTATATCTCACGCTCCATCCCATGTGGAATTTGCTCCATATCTTCACTTGCACTCCGAACACTATCTCTGCCCAGTGGCTTGTGCTCTTCATTCCTTCGTAGCGGAAGGGTGCTGTGCCGTGCCATATTGGGTCGGTCATGTCGGGTCCGCTCATGTCGTAGGTGAACGATGAGAATCCGTATCTCAGTCCCACGTAGAGGCGGTTGTCCTGCCATTTGTCCTTCAAGACGTTGTAGTCGATGCCTATTCTGACGTAGGGTGCAGCCGTCTTGTAGGTTATGTCGGTGTTGTCGTCTGTGGTCTCGCATTTGGCATAGCCCACTTCGAACACTGGGAAATATGTGTTCTTGAGGTTCAGCCTCAGTGCGCCTTCTGCATTGCCGTAGTCGGAGAAGGCATACATCACTGGCCCGAATATGTCGGCTGAGAGGGTGAAGCCCTGAAACCATTTCAGTTCTTGCTGCCCGAGGATGTTCTCCACATATTTCGAAGGACTGATGGTGTCGGTGGGAACGGGCAATGTGATGGTGTCTGAGAATTCCGACGGACGGATGGTGTCGGCAGATGTGGCCATCAGTGTCGAGTCTTGCTGGGCTGACATGGGGCACGCACCAAGCATCAGCAGCACTGCAACTGCAGCCTTACCGGGCAATGCCAAGTTTGCCGCCTTGCCGAACAACTTCTGCACCGCTTTACTGAGCAACTCCATTGAAGTAGATCTTGATGTTTTCATTGCCTTCGTAGTCAACTGTTGGGTTTACTATCTCTATGTGGTCGATGGCTGCGTCGGTGGTTTTCACCGAGATGAGCCGGTGGAAGTAGTGGCTGCCGCATTCGGGCAGTTCCACATAGGAGTAGGGTTCGTGTTCTATGACGACGGTGTCTTTCCGCGTGATGCTGTTGTAGTCGAACACCAGTGTGTCTCTCGTGCTGAAATATGCCATCGGCACTTGTATGCTCGCTCGTGTGGCGCTTTTGTTCACCAGCACTGTGTCGTTTCTCACTGTCGACTGGCTCATCGTGTAGCCCTGGCTGATGAGCGAGGTGCTCATGCTGTCGAGGGTCAGGGTCTGATAGCCCAGTTTCCGGTAGGTGAACACTTGCTTGTAGCCTGGCAGCAGGGTTTTGACTGAGAACGTGTCGGTGTAGGTGATGGCATTGCCTTCGCTGTCGTAGAAGTGGTAGTTGCACAACACTTCGGTGCTCATCGGGCAGTTGCTCGACGAGCATGCGGCAATTGCAATGGTGAGGGCTGCGACTGCTGCTGCATACAGTGTGGCATGCTTTGCTTTCATTCTTTTCAGATTGTCTTTTGTCCTTGTTCTGATATTCTTTCTCTGCCTCAGATTGTCTTCTCTATGTGGTATTTGTTTCTTTCCGTTGAGTTGCGGCTTATCATGTCGCCCAGGAATCCTGCGAGGAACAGTTGTGTGCCGATGAGCATGGTGGTTAGCGAGATGTAGAAGTAGGGGTTGTCGGTCACGAGTCCCGGGTTTTCGCCGTTGGAAAGGGCGATGAGCTTGTAGGCTCCCACCACGATGGCTGACACGAGTCCGATGAAGAACATGATGCTGCCGAAGAATCCGAACACGTGCATTGGCTTTTGTCCGAAGGTGCTGATGAACCACAGGGAGATGAGGTCGAGGTATCCGTTCACGAAGCGGTTCCATCCCATGAACTTCGACACTCCGTGCTGGCGTGCCTGGTGGTGCACTTTCTTTTCTCCTATCTTCGAGAATCCTGCGTTTTTGGCGAGGTAGGGGATGTAGCGGTGCATCTCGCCATACACTTCGATGCTCTTCACCACTTCTTTCCTGTAGGCTTTCAGTCCGCAGTTGAAGTCGTGGAGGTTGTTGATGCCCGACACTTTCCTGGCTGTGGCGTTGAAGAGTTTCGTCGGTATGGTCTTCGAGAGCGGGTCGCCCTGGCTGCGGTTCATCTTGAATCCGCTCACAAGGTCGTATCCGTCTTCCTTTATCATGCGGAAGAGCTCGGGTATTTCGTCCGGGCTGTCCTGCAGGTCTGCGTCCATGGTGATGACCACATCGCCTTCGGCACGCTCGAATCCGCAGTAGAGTGCGGGGCTCTTGCCGTAGTTTCTGCGGAACTTGATGCCGTGGACTTCGGGGAATTCCTTTGCCAGGCCTTCAATCACGTCCCAGGAGTGGTCGGTTGAGCCGTCATTACAGAAGATGATTTCATACGTGAACGTGTGTTCGTCCATCACGCGCTTTATCCATGCGTGGAGCTCTGCAATTGATTCTTGTTCGTTGAACAGTGGAACGACTACTGATATATCCATATTTCGTGTGTCTTATTGTTTTTTTGCTAACATTTGGTCCAGTTTTGCTTTTATGTCGGTGCATTTCCGGTGTGCCACGATTGCCACCGGGATGGAGAGGATGATGGAGTAGAGGATGTTGTTGGCAAACAGGTTGAGGGCTAGTTCCACTGGCGAGAGTCCTGCCACGGCAGTCATCTCAGCCTTGATTTGCTCCAGCATGTCGGTTGCGCCAATCATCCGGTATTGCTCTGCCATTTCCCTGCTTGCGAAGATGGTTTGCACATAGTCCATCAGTCTGCCTTTGTCGAAGAAATTGAAGTAGACGAACTGTGCCACTCCGGTCAGCAGACTTGCATAGATGAGCGTGAAGTAGGCAAAGACCCATGCCATGCCCCACGGCACTCGGTCGCCCGGTCTCTGCAGGTGTTGCTTGTATCTCCATGCGCAGTAGATTGGCATGCCTATGCCCACGCCCAAGAGAAACATTCCTGCCATCATCATCATGGCATTGCCGGTCACCATCCCTTCGGAAAATGCAATGAAGGTGGCGCTCCATGTCAGTCCGATGAATGTGCCGTATTCGGTGCTGAAATCTCTTGTTGTCTTGTATAATTCAAAATCCATTTGTTCTCTTTTTCTGCCCCGTCGGAAGATTCCATTTCTTGCCTGTCGGAAACCTTTGCATTCGGGACGTTCAATTACATTGCAAAGTTAACACTTTCGCATCAAAGTAGCAAATGAAAATGAATAAATCTCTGTCTGACGCCTCATTTTAACTTAAATCGGGGGCTTGGATTTTAAGGTCGGGACGCTGAATACTCGGAAATCCGGACTTCTTCAAACATTGATCATCATGTAATCCGGGATTTCTTTGAACATTAATCATCATGTAATGGACCATTAATCTTTCATTAATCTATCGTTAATCTCTCATTGATTTTCTCTCTGCCTGGGGCTCAAAATTTCTCTGCCTAGGAAAATTTTTTTCTCTGACCAGGAAAATAATTTTCTCTGACCAGGGCGCAAAATCCTTCTGACTGAAGGACTCGAGTTCTCTGACCAGCGGACTGTAGTTCTCTGACCAGCGGACTGTAGTTCTCTGCCTAGCGGACTGTAGCTCTCTAACTGGGTGGACTGCAGTTTTTGGGCTGGGGAAATTGGACCGTGGCAAGGCGGATTTTGTGAATGTGATTTCTTGTATATTTGGTCCTTTAATTTGCACGCTCTGTCCTTTGACTTGCACACTCGGTCCTTCAAAATGCAATTGGAGGTTGCCCGAAATGCGTGGTCAATTGTAAAAATTGGGGGTTTCGGGTTGAAAAATCGGGGTTTTCGAGTGAAAATTAGCTGTTTTTGGGGTGTTACTTTTGCAAAAATTCCGCATAATCGGAAATTGGATGTCAGATGTGGGAGGACGATGATAGTGCTTTAGGTTTGCCATCCGGATGGGTGGGCTGAAATAGGAGCCAGCTTTCTCTGCGTCGGCGATAACACTCGAGCGTCAGCTCGCCTTGTCTTACAGCCCACAAGCCTACGCTCGCTTTAACACTCTCGGAGAGAGCTAGCTCCTAGCTCGCATTCGCTCGCCCATCCGGCTGGTTAGTCCTTCAGGAGGGGCTTTGCTTTAACGCCCTCGGAGAGGACTAGCTCCTATTCCTGCGCTCAAGCCAGCCAGTTTCATCCGAATGGCAAGTCTTCCCTCGCTTTCTGCGTAAAAACACCTGAGTTCGACTTCGGGCGAACGAGCCGAAAGTGGGGACTTTCATAGGCGAAACTTGGCTCTCAGACCCCTCTATTTCCACCTCTCCTTATATATATTATATAACTAATTAATTATTAATATGTTATATATATAAACAGAAGGAAGGAAGAGGTATAGGGTACCATTTTTTTTTAATTGTCTTTTGTCGTACTGTCGAAAGCCGTACTCCTTCTCTTTGAT
>CAVISR010000044.1:0-23204 GCA_963645405.1 Acutalibacteraceae bacterium | reverse complement strand
AAATCTGTAGTACACAGTAACGCAAACGGCAATTGCTAAACAGCTGATACAGCAATAAAAACAAGGTTAGGGGGTCAAAGTTGGGTTAAAGTTTTAAAGTTTCAGGCTTTGAAGACCTTTATTCAACAGGGTAAACCAGTACTCTTGTGGGCTTATGTAGAATAATAGAAAATAAAGAGAAATGAAGAACTATTGTAAAATTGCAGTTTGTTGGCTATTTTGATATGGACAAGTCGGCTTGTTTCGGATGGTTACGTTTCGTTCACACTCCGTGCTTATGCCGCTGTGCTTATGCCGCTGGCTTAGGAGAGCAAGCTCTCCACGCCTGCATCAGAACCTCACCGCCAGTGGCTGCGCCACAGCCGAACCGCCTCGGGCGATAAACCGTAATAAACCGCCATGCGGCTGGGGAACACAAAGTGGCATTGCGTGAGCTGGATTTGTGAACGTCAATTGGTGCACAAGCGCCTGACTGAAGCATCAGCGTTAGGAGTTAGCTCTCTCCGAGAGCGTTAAAGCGAGTGCGGGACTGTGTGAGGCAAAATAAGCGAACGGAGTTCGAACGTCATCGTCTACGCTTCGGAGAAAGCTGACTCCTATTCAAGCTCGCACGGCTAACGCAGAACCTAAAACATTCTGTTGGTTATCCACCGTGCTTTACAGAACCTTATGCTTTCTTTTGCGTGCTTCTTCGAGGGTGAGCAACTGCGGTTTCTGACTGTTGTATTCATCGCACAGTTGTGACTGATGTGCCTTCAGGTCTGCAATATACTGGTCTTTGGTGCGGGGGTCGAGCACTTTCTGTGCTTCGACCACGTTTTGTGACGCGTCTTTCAACCATATGACGGGTCCGTCGTATTCGGTTGCAATCTTGAGGGCTGTGTGCAGGTCGCTTGTGGTGGCTCCGCCAATCATGAGCGGCACGGATATTCCTGCCTCACGCAGGGCATGGGCTGTGTTTGTCATCTCGGTCAGCGATGGTGTGATGAGTCCTGACAGTCCGATGAGGTCGGCATGGGTGGCAAGTGCTTGCTCTACGATGGTTTCTGCCGGAACCATGACTCCAAGGTCGGTTATCTCATAGCCGTTGCAGCCCATGACCACGGACACGATGTTCTTGCCGATGTCGTGTACGTCGCCTTTCACGGTTGCAAGCAACACGTGTGGGTGGCTGTTGGACTGTTCCTGACGTTTGACTGTGGCAACATGTTTGTGCGTGGGAACATGACAGCAAGGACATTCTTCGAGGTTTGCCGGTTGACTGCCTGCAGATTGGCTATCTGCCTGCAGACTGTTTGCCTGCTCGATGTATGGTTGGAGTATCGTGACTGCCTGCTTCATGGTGCGTGCTGTCTTGACTACTTGCGGAAGAAACATCTTTCCTTCTCCGAAGAGTTTTCCCACCTTGTTCATTGCTTCCATCAACGGTCCTTCAATCACTTTCACTGGGGTGTGCAACTGCTTGAGGGCATCCATCAGTGCCGGTTCAAGCCCTTCGGTTGTTCCCTTCATGATCATCTCTTCGAGTGTGAGTGCCTTCTTGTCGACAACACTCTCTTCTTTGGTGGCTGTGAGGTTCTGGGCAATGTCGGTGAGACGTTCGGTGGCGTCCTTCCGTCGGTTGAGCAACAGATCATCGATTGCTTCTACCAGGTCGCTTGGTATGTCGGCATAGGTGACTTTTGCCGAAGGATTGACGATTGCCATCTCCATTCCCTCGCTGATGGTGTGGTAGAGGAACACGGCATGGATTGCCTCGCGCAGGTAGTTGTTGCCTCTGAAGGAGAACGACAGGTTGCTTATTCCTCCGCTGATGTGGGAGTGGGGGAGGTTTTGCTTTATCCAGCGTGTGGCACGGATGAAGTCGAGCCCGTAGTTGGCATGTTCTTCAATGCCTGTTCCCACTGCGAGTACGCAGGGGTCGAAGATGATGTCGGAGGGATTGAACCCGATTCCGGTCAGAAGATTGTAGGCTCTCTGACAAATCTGTATCTTGCGGTCGTAGGTGGTGGCTTGTCCTTCCTCGTCGAATGCCATGACGACGAGTGCTGCTCCGAGGCGTTTCACCTCGCTTGCCTTGGCAAGGAAGGCTGCTTCTCCCTCTTTCAGCGACAGCGAATTGACTATGCACTTGCCCTGCACGCATTTGAGTGCGGCAGTGATGACGTCCCATGTGGACGAGTCAATCATGAACGGTACTTTGGAGATGTCGGGGTCGGACATGAGGAGGTTGACGAAATGAACCATCTCTGCCTTTGAGTCGAGAAGTCCGTCGTCCATATTGATGTCGAGCACCATTGCTCCGTCTTCCACCTGGCGGCGTGCAATCTGAAGGGCTTCATCGTAGTTGTGCTCACTGATGAGTCGCAGGAATTTGCGTGAACCTGCTACGTTGCACCGTTCACCGATATTCATGAAATGTACCTCGGGTGTGAGTTTGAGTACTTCAAGTCCGGAGAGTGTGAAGGTGGTGTCGGGTTGGCACGGGACATGTACGTTGCCGATGAGTCCCTCTTCGATGAGTGTGTCATGCAGCAACTTGATGTATGCAGGTGTGGTTCCGCAGCAACCTCCAAGGATGTTGACGAGTCCTTCGCACGCGAATCCCTTGGTCTGCTCCACGAACTCCTGCGGAGTCTGGTCGTAGGCTCCCATTTCGTTGGGGAGTCCTGCATTGGGGTGGCAACTGATGAAGTAAGGCGCTCGGGCTGACAGTTCGCGTATGAATGGTTTCAGTTCGGCTGCTCCGAATGAACAGTTGAGCCCTACTGAGAATATGTCGGCATGGGCAACTGAAGCAAGGAATGCCTCGATGGTTTGTCCCGACAGGGTGCGCCCAGCCTTGTCGGAAACTGTGACGGACAGCATGAGCTTCACTTTCCTGCCTGTTGCTTCCATCGCTTGTTGTGCTGCATAGATACCTGCTTTGGCATTGAGCGTGTCGAAGATGGTTTCGAGAAGGATTCCGTCGACTCCGTTCTCAATAAGGGCAGTAATCTGCTCGGTGTAGGCATCGACCAGTTCGTCGAACGTGATGTCGCGTCGGGCAGGGTCGCTCACGTCCGGGCTCATGGAGCAGGTGTGGTTGGTTGGACCAACGCTTCCAACGACATAACGTGGCTTGGACGGATTCTGTTTCGTGAATTCGTCTGCTGCCTCGCGTGCCAGCCGTGCTCCTGCTGCATTCAGCTCTTTTATCTTGTCGGTTGCATCGTAGTCTGCCTGTGAAATTCTCTGTGACGAGAAGGTGTTGGTGGATATGATGTCGGCTCCTGCCTGCAAGTATTCGGTGTGTATTTGCTTTATGGCTTCGGGGTGGGTGAGGTTGAGCATGTCGAAATTGCCGCTGAATCCACGCTGTTGGAGGACAGTGCCTGTTGCTCCGTCCAGTATGAGTATTCTGTCCATAGTTTCAGTGTTTCATTGCACGGTCCATTTCACGCTTGTCTTCTTTCTCTCTTATTGACTGTCGTTTGTCGAATGTCTTCTTGCCTCGTGCCAGTGCTATGTCGAGCTTTGCAATTCCTCGGTTGTTGATGTAGAGTCGGGTGGGGACAATGGTGAAGCCAGGATTCTTTGACTCTGCCTCGAGATAGCGCAGCTCTTTCTTGTTGAGCAGCAGTTTGCGTTCTCTCCGCTCGGTGTGGTTGTTGTATGACCCTTGCAGGTAGAGTGCTACATAGGTGTTCTTTGCCCACAATTCGCCTGCGGCAAAGTAGCAGTAGCTGTCTACAAGGCTTGCCTTGCCCATGCGGATGGACTTGATTTCCGTTCCGGTGAGCACTATGCCGGCTGTGTAGACATCAATGAACTCGTAGTCGAATGATGCCCTGCGGTTTTTGATGTTTATATGTGGTTGCTTTATGTCTTTATTCTTTGCCATCTTGTTGTTCTTGCTTCTTGTTCTCTTCTCGCTTCTGTCGCAATCGTCTATTGCTTCTTTTCTTGCAAATGTCTATTGCTTATCTTTTAGCCCCTCTTCCATGTTCTTTTGCCTCTCCATGAATGTCTCTGCAATGGCTGGCGTTATGGTTTCTTCCCAGTCGTCGAGGTAGTCGTCGCCATAGTTGTTGAGCTTGTCGAACTTCTCGTACTGTGCCATGAACTCTTCTTCGCTCTTGTCGGCTTCGAGTTCTTCTTTGTGGGTTTTGTATTCGTGGTAGACTTCATAGAGGAACTTGCTGAAGTCTCTCAGCTCCCATTCTTTCTTGAGCAACATGGGGAAGGGACCTTGGAGCACATAGGTGCCGTAGCCGTTTTGAATCAGCTGGATGAATCCGCCTTCCATCACCTCATCGCGCAGGTAACGGTAGGCAAGCAGGCAGTGCTCGTCGAGTGTCAGCTCTGTCATGTTGTCTGCGGTGAGTTGGCCTCCGACTCTCTGAAGAAGCCGGTCGGTTGTCTGGTTGATGTAGTCTACTGCTTCCTGATATTCCATGTGCTTATTTGTTTTGCTCTTTACCCTTCCTATTTGTTGAGTTCTTTTATCCACCCGTTTCGGTAGGCATAGAGTAGTTTCTTCAAATCGTTTACTTTCTTTATCAACACCTTTCCCTTGTCGGTGTCTCTCACATACATTCGGTTCTGGCTGAGTTCCACAATCTGGCGTGTGCTCTTGATGTCCACTCCTTTGCGGATGGTTTCTTCGGCTGACTTGAACGGCTGGTGCTGTACCAGTTCCAGTCCGCGCGAGTGGAAGGTGAGGGTGTAGCCTGCGATTCCGGTCTTTGGCTGGTAGGCTCTTGAGAATCCGCCGTCGATGACGAGGTGCTTTCCTCCTGCCTTGATTGGGGTTTCGCCTTTGATGGTGCGCACTGGCACGTGTCCGTTGATTATATGCCGGTGCTGGCCTTTTACTCCGAAGTTGTCCATTATCATGTCCATCACTGCTTCGCTGTCGCCGTACTTGTAGTATTCGCCTTTCTTTTCGGTGTAGGTGGAAGGGTCGTCGATGAAGTAGCGCTCGAAGGTTGTCATGCGGTCTTTGTCGAACAACGGACTGTTTTTCCCGCACCAGAGATACCACAGATAGTCGATGGCATATTGCTTGTCTTCTTTCTTGGCGTCGTTGCTGAATGCGGTTCTGACAATCTTTTCTGTCTGCTTCATCATGTCGATGCCTTTGTATTTCTTTCCTCTGATGTCGACTTCCTTCAGCGACCCGTCTTTGTTGAGTGGAATGGATGCATGGAACAGAAGGTTGGAGTTGACCACTGAGTACATGCTTCCGTGGGAGAGCAGGTTGCTTATGTGCTTGTGGAGCTTGTCGCTTGTGGTGAAGGAGTGTACCATACGGTCCATCACATGTTCTTCTTCTGCGCTCAGTTCGTAGGGTTGCTCGGGATTGATGGTGGGGAGGAACGTGTCGGTGAGCGGATAGGTTGTGCCGTCGAGCGTGATGGTGCCTTTCTCTTTGTCAATCAGATGGAGGAGGTTGCGGTCTGCCATTCCGAATTCGGGACAGCGGTTGATTATCTTTGCTTCTTCCTTGAACTGTATGATGGAGATGGCTTTGTGCATGAGGGTCATGAGCCTTTCGGTCAGCTCGTCTTCCTTGTTCTCCTGCAGGTGGGTGATTCCGAACCTTTCGCATGGGTCATCGTGATAGGTGTTGATGGCAAAGGTGGCAAGCGGAAGGAGGTTGATTCCGTATCCGTCTTCCAGTGTGCTCTGGTTGCCGTATCTCAGTGTCATGCGCAGTACGTTGCAGATGCAGGCGCGGTTGCCGGCTGCTGCTCCAAACCAGTTGATGTCGTGGTTGCCCCACACAATGTCGTAGTGGTGGTAGTTGCAGAGCGTTTCCATGATGAGGTGTGCGCCTGGTCCACGGTCGAAGATGTCGCCGAGCAAATGTAGCCTGTCGATGGCAAGCACTTGTATGAGGTTGCTCAGTGCGGTGATGAATGCGTCGGCACTTTCTGTGTCGATGATGGTCTGTATGATTTGGTTGTAGTAGTGGTACTTCTCGTCGGCTTGTCCTGACGGCGATGCGTGGAGCAGTTCTTCTATGATGTAGGCAAACTGCGCTGGCAGCGACTTGCGGATTTTCGAACGAGTGTACTTGCTCGATACTTCGCGGCAAACTCTGATGAGCTGGAGAAGGGTAGTGGGATAGAAGTCCTTCAGTGATTTCCTTTCTGACTTTATGAGTTGCAGCTTGCGCTCGGGATAGTAGATGAGTGTGCACAGCTCTCTTTTCTGCTTGCGTGTGAGTGTGTTCCCGTAGATTTCTTCCACCTTGCGCTTGATGTATCCGGAGGCGTTTCTCAGGACATGGTTGAAGGCTTCACTTTCGCCATGTGGGTCGGAAATGAAGTGCTCTGTGGGTTTTGGCAGGTTGAGTATCGCCTCCAGGTTGATTATCTCGGTGCTGGCGTCTGCTATGTTTGGATAGTTTTGTGCCAGCAACTGGAGGTATCTCAAGTCTTTTTTTATTTCGTCTTCTTTGAATGTGCTGTGAACTTTCATCATAGTTACTTTTATCATGCAAAGGTAAAACAAATTATTCACATGGCATAGCGAAATGCGGGAAATCTCCTTTATGTCATTGGTTTGAAACAAAAAACTGGTCGTGCCTCTCGACAGGACCAGTGTTTAGTAAAATAACCTGACGTGCTTACGTCTTTTCTAGTTTGCTTTGTCTTGTGACAAAATCTTCTTTACTTACTGAAAATTAATGAACAATATTTTTTTCTCATTTGGGTGTCTGGTTGCTTTCGCTCGGACGTCCGGTTGTTCTGCCGTTTCCTTCCGGTTGTCTTTGTTGGGGCGTCCGCTTGTCGGGCTGTCTTTGTCCGGTCGTTCAGTTGTTCTCGTTTGGTCGTCTCCAGCCTCTGTCTTGTGGGTAGAAGCGTCGGAGTGCTTCCATGTTGAACTTGTGGAGGGCTGTCCTCACTTTGTGTATCTTCTTCCATGTCAGTACGGCGTGGAATTTCTTCTTGTAGTAGGTCTGTTCAATCTTTTTGCTTTCGACTTCGAGGTCGGTGACCCATGCGATGATTTTCTCGTAGTCGGCTTCTGTCTTGGCTTTGAATCCCAGCCCTATGGTGTATTGTATCTTGCCATTGATTTCGCGCTGTTTGTTGAGCATCTCGTGCATCAGTGGGAAGAATTTCTTGCATTCCTGTGGTGTCAGCTCTGCCTCGCATTTCACGAACTCTTCAAGCCGGTGGTTGAATTCCTCTGGTGAGAATGTGCGCATTTCCTGATGGCGTGCCCATTCTGCCTGTTGCTGTGAGAATGTGGTTGCGCTGATGCACAGTGTGATGATTATGAGTATGAGTTTTCTCATAAATTGTTTGTTGTTATTTCAATATCTGTCGTCTGTCGTTTTAATATCCTCCGCCTGAAAGATAGTTGTACACATCGTTGTAGTCAACCATTGCGTAGTCGAGCATTTCTTCCTGATAGTTTTCCTGATATTCGCTGCCGGTTTGTGTGCTGACTGCCTGTGCGCTGCTGGTGTATGGCTGGTTGTTGCTTGTCTTTTCGGTTTGCTCAAGTGCGAAGATTCCTATTACGGCTCCTGCCATGCAGGCTGCAACGAGTCCAGTCCACTTGATCCAGCTTGTTTTGCGCTTTGGAGCAATGCTTATGATCTTTGTCTCCTCGTCTGGAATGTTTGACATTATACGTGATGTGAGAGTGTCAAAATATCCATCGGGGACGGTGAAATGGTTTTCCCTTCTGAACTGTTTCAATATTTTCTTCTCTTCGTTCATCGTATTATTCCCTTTGGTTTCATTCGTTTGACTTTGTATGGCTGAAAAGGTTTAATCGTGTTTGTTGAAATAGTCTTCTATTTTTTTTACTGCGAAATGGAATGTGGCTTTGAGTGCTCCCACGCTGGTTCCTGTGACGGTTGACATGTCTTCGTATTTCATTTCCTCGAAGTATTTCATGTTGAACACTGCCTTTTGTTTTGCGGGCAGTGTGTCGATGGCTTTCTGGAGCATGAGTTGTGTCTCGTCGCCGTCGAAATATGGGTCGCTTTCCAGTGTGTCGGCTACTGTCGTGTCGTCGTTGTCGAGTGAAACTATGTTTCTCCGGTGGTTGAGGAATGTGAGGCTTTCGTTGTAGGCTATCTTATAGAGCCAGGTTGACAATTTGCATTCTCCTCTGAACGCTTCGATGTTGGTCCATGCCTTGATGAAGGTGTTTTGCAGGATGTCGTCGGCATCGTCGTGGTCGACCACGAGTCGGCGTATCTGCCAATAGACTGACTGACTATAGTGGTTTACGATTTCCTCAAACGCTTTGCGCTGCGTTTTCGGTTCGCGTAGTCTTTCGAGTATTTCTTCTTCGTTGTACTTGCCCATCTATATTCAGAGACCTGTGTCTGTTTGTCCAGAAACCTATGTCTGTTTGCTGTGCAGTGTTGAACCCTGTAGTCTGATTCTTTGTCTGTGGTTGTTTGGTTCCAACAAATGAGTTTTCTTGTTTTCCCTCCGTTCTGTTTATTTCAGACAGATTTTTCTTGCTGTTTTGCCTACCTTGATGATGTAGCATCCTTTGGGAAGGTTCTCGAGTTCTATTTTCTTGTCTGCACTGTCGATTCTCTGTGTGCTTACTTTTACTCCGGCAAGGTTGTAGATTTCCAAAACCATCTTCTCGGCATTCTTGATGTGGACGCACGACTCGCTCACTGTGATTGTCACAGTTTGCTGCTCCATCTCTATCTGTGCTTTCTGTTCGTCTTGTGCACAGATGGGCTGGGCTGTTCCGAGCATCATAATTGCTGTCATGAATATAAGTAACTTTCTAATCATACGCAGTCGTAGTTATAGTTTCCGTTGCAAATGTACGAAGTCTTTTTGAACTTACCAAATATTTACGCAACTTTTTGCATTGTTTTTTGATTGTTCGGTTTTCGACGGTTTTGATGTGCTGGTTTGCTGTCTCTGGTTTGCCTCTTGGAAGGGGCGTTTTTTACTCCCTAGTCAGAGAAATTTTTTTTTCTGGTCAGAGAAAAAGTTTTTCCTGGTCAGAGAAAAAATCGGGGGTAAAACGGGGTCTGGATTTGCTTGCTTGGTGGGATGGATTTTTGCTCTCGCAGAATGGGGAAATCCACCCTTTCATGACGGGCAAAATCGGACATTCTGTGGGGAAACAAATAAGGTGTACCGACTGGCGATACACCTTATTATATATATAAGGAGTTTTCTCTCCGCTGATTATTTCTTTGTCATCTCTGCCTTGAGTGCTGCAAGTGCGTCGATGTCGCCAAGTGTTGTGCTGGCTGCCTTGTTCTGGATAACAGGTGTGTCGTTCTTCTTTGATGACTTCTTTGCGTTTGCTTCTTTCTTGCTTGCCTTTGCTTCTGCGCGCTGTACGTCTTCGAAGATGCGGCTGTGTGAAAGGATGATGCGCTTTGCGTCTTTGTTGAACTCAATGACTTTGAACTCGAGTGTTTCGCCGAGCTGTGCCTGTGATCCGTCTTCCTTGACGAGGTGCTTTGGTGTTGCAAAGCCTTCTACGCCTCCTTCGAGACTGATGACTGCGCCTTTGTCAACGATTTCTGTGATCTTTCCTTCGTGGATTGAGTCTGGAGTGAATGTCTCTTCGAACTTGTCCCAAGGATTGTCTTCAATCTGCTTGTGGCCGAGGCTCAGGCGACGGTTCTCCTTGTCGATGTCGAGTACTTGTACTTCGATTTCTGCGCCAATCTGTGTGAACTCTGATGGGTGCTTGATTTTCTTTGTCCATGAGAGGTCGGAGATGTGGATGAGTCCGTCAACTCCTTCTTCGAGTTCTACGAATACGCCGAAGCTTGTGAAGTTGCTTACTTTAGCCTTGTGGTTTGAACCTACCGGATATTTCTCTTCGATGTTCTCCCATGGGTCTGGCTTAAGCTGCTTGATGCCGAGTGACATCTTTCTTTCTTCGCGGTCGAGTGTGAGGATGACTGCATCGATTTCGTCGCCTACTTTCACGAAGTCCTGTGCGCTGTGGAGGTGTGCGCTCCAGCTCATTTCTGAAACGTGGATGAGTCCTTCTACGCCTGGGGCGATTTCTACGAATGCTCCGTAGTCGGCGATAACGACTACTTTGCCCTTCACTACGTCGCCTACCTTGAGGTTGGCATCGAGTGACTCCCATGGGTGTGGAGTGAGCTGCTTCAGACCGAGTGCAATGCGCTTCTTCTCTTCGTCGAACGAGAGGATAACGACGTTGATCTTCTGGTCGAGCTGTACGATTTCTTTCGGATCGTTTACGCGGCCCCATGAAAGGTCGGTGATGTGGATGAGTCCGTCAACACCGCCAAGGTCGATGAATACTCCGTATGACGTGATGTTCTTGACAACTCCTTCGAGGATTTGTCCTTTCTCGAGCTTGCTGATGATTTCTTTCTTCTGCTGCTCGATTTCTGCTTCGATGAGTGCTTTGTGGGAAACGACAACGTTCTTGAAGTCCTGGTTGATCTTCACGATTCTGAATTCCATTGTCTTGCCTACAAATGTATCGTAGTCGTGGATTGGCTTCACGTCAATCTGGCTGCCCGGGAGGAATGCTTCTGTACCGAGTACGTCGACAATCATACCACCCTTTGTGCGGCACTTGATGAAGCCCTTAACGATTTCGTTGCTGTCATAGGCAGCTGTTACGCGATCCCATGAGCGAGCCTGGCGTGCTTTCTTGTGTGAAAGACTGAGCTGGCCTTTCTTGTCTTCCTGGTTCTCGATGTAGACTTCTACTGTGTCGCCTACTGCGAGGTCTGGGTTATAGCGGAATTCATTGCGTGAGATGATTCCTTCTGACTTGTAGCCGATGTTGACGACAACTTCACGGTCGTTGATGGATGTTACTGTTCCTTCAACTACTTCGTTGTCGGTGATGTTGTTCAGTGTGCTTTCGTAAGCCTTGATTTCGGCTTCTTTGTCAGCCACTTTCTTGCCATGCTCGAATGATTCCCAGTCGAAATCTTCCAGCGGTTTGATGTTCTTTGTTTCTGTCATAAAATTAAAAATGTTTTTTCTTTTGACATGTTAGACATTATGTTGTTTACAAACGTTTGATTCCCATGCGCTCATACGCATGAAAATCGGGTGCAAAGGTACGCAATTTATTTTACATGGCAATCGTTTCCTCCGATTATTTTTCGTTTTGACTGCTAAGATGCGGTTCTGGGTCAAGAAATCGGCATGGCGGAGAGAATTGTTGGGCATGAATGAGAAAAAATACGGGAAAAATTTTGCGGTTACATTTATTTGTGCTAAATTTGCAGCGGATTTAGGGACAACACCCCGAAATCAATTCCAAACAAGAAACGGTTTTTTTATTGAAGAGAGGTTTCCACGGGGCGTGGATGGAGCGCATGGATTGGGTTTTGCACCTATATAATATAATGTGTATGAACTTTTGCCTTGAAGCAAAACAGTCGTGCCAGCCTTACCTCCCTAACATAAAGCAAAATATAGACTGATGAACAGTAAAGCAACTTTACAGGAAAAGAGCCTGGAGGAAATTCAGGCGATAGCCGCTGAATACGGCATAAACAGCAACAAGAAAGATCGTAACGACCTGATTTACGAAATACTTGATTATGAGGCTTCAAATGTCGCTGCACAGAAGGCGACTGCTGAGAAACCCCGCAAGCGCGGCAGGATAAAGACTGTCGATCATGTGTATTCGGCAAGCCAGGACAAGACGAAGAAGATTGACAAGCAGACAACTGTGATGTCCGACGACTCTTTGTTCAACGACCTTTCGTTCGAAGAAAAAGAGATGCTCAGTGAACTCCCGACGGAGAGCGCCAGCAGCAAGGATGATACAGCAATGCCAACTACAGGCAGAAAGCGCGGACGCCCACGCAAGAACCCGCTGCCCGAGACTGAGGCTCCGGCTGCCAAGGCAGAACCTTCCGTTTTCGATGCGATAAAGACAGAATTCGATGCGGTGAAGGCAGAGCCTGAGGCAGTTGAAGAACCAAAGGTTGCAGTAGAAGAACCAGTTGTGGAAGCTCCGAAACGCAAGAGAGGCCGCCCACGTAAGAACCCATTGCCCGAGGCAGGAACTGCAGCTACGGCTGAGGCTTCAAAACCTGAAGCATCAAAGCCAGAGGCTGAGCAGACTGCAGAAACTCCAGCTGCAGAACCTGCACAGGAACCTGCACGTCCAAAGCGCTCGCTGCTTGATTTCAGCAAACCACTGTTGGCTGGAAATGACATTTTCAGTCAGACTTCAGAAGACGGAACATCAGAGGCAAGTTCACAGTCAGAGGGTGGGGCGCAAGGCGCAGCCGGCGGAATCTATCCCGACGACGGGTCCGACTTCATCATCATCGAGGACATTCCGAGCGAAGGAAATGTGCAACGTGATTCGCAGACCAAATTCTACGATAAATTCAGTGGCGGACAAGGCGGAGCCGATTCCTATGGTCAGGCAAACGACAATGCGTCGGCAACTTCAACTGGTGCAGCTCAGGGCGAGGCGCCGGAACCATACAACTTCAACGACATTATAGAGGTGTCGGGAGTGCTCGACCTTTCAGGCGAGTTCGGTTTCCTCCGCAGCTCCGACTACAACTATCTCTCATCGCCCGATGACATCTACGTCAATCCGTCGCAGGTGAAGCACTACGGACTGAAGACTGGAGACGTGGTGGAAGGCACCATTCGTCCTCCTCGTGAGAACGAGAAGTTCTTCCCGCTGATGAGAATAAACAAAATCAACGGATGCGACCCTTCGGTCGTGCGCGACAGAGTGTCGTTCGAATACCTCACACCGCTGTTCCCTAACGAGAAATTCAAACTCTGCAGCGGACGGAACGACACATCGTCATCACGCATCGTCGACCTCTTCTCTCCAATAGGAAAAGGACAGCGCGCACTTATCGTGGCACAGCCAAAGACAGGTAAGACCCTGTTGATGAAAGATATTGCCAACTCCATTGCCCGCAACCATCCGGAAGCTTACCTGATGATGCTCCTCATCGACGAACGTCCGGAGGAAGTGACCGACATGGCTCGCACCGTAAATGCAGAAGTCATTGCCTCAACATTCGATGCACCGGCAGACAACCATGTGCGGATTGCCAACCTCGTGCTCGAGAAAGCAAAGCGAATGGTGGAATGTGGACACGATGTCGTGATTTTCCTCGACTCCATCACACGTCTTGCCCGTGCCTACAACACCGTAAGTCCGGCTTCAGGCAAGGTGCTGACCGGTGGTGTCGATGCCAATGCCCTTCAGAAACCAAAGCGTTTCTTCGGTGCGGCACGAAACATAGAAGGAGGCGGTTCGCTCACCATCATTGCAACAGCACTGATTGACACAGGATCAAAGATGGACGAGGTGATATTCGAGGAATTCAAGGGAACCGGCAATATGGAACTCCAGCTCGACCGCACCCTTGCCAACAAGCGCATCTTCCCGGCTGTCAACCTCATCGCATCAAGCACACGCCGCGACGACTTGCTGCAGGACGACCAGACTCGCCGCTTCATGTGGATAATCCGCAACCACATTGCCGACATGACAAATGTGGAAGCTATGGACACAATCCTCAAGCACATCGAGCGCACCAGCAACAACGAAGAGTTCCTTGCAACTATGAACGGCTAAATGGCTGGAATTGAACGGGGATTTTGGAATTGTAAGGATTTGGTTCGAGAACAAAAGGGCTTGTGCCGAGACTAAGGATGGAAGCCTTTAGAAATGAGGGCTTTGGTAGGTGGACTCGGTATATACGTCTGATAGATGAGCTTGACATAGACAAAGGTCAGAACAAGACGGAATCAATACGACATTGTATCGGTATGAAACAGAGCCGGTATAATAAACACTACATAAGTAAATAAATATAGGCGCGTCATTTTCGGATGATGCGCCTATTGTTCCACTTGTTTCTTCAGCCTCAATTGGCGAGATTCTTGTTCTTGCCTCAAACGGGTTTATTGTTCTTGCCTCTACAAACGAGATTCTTGTGCTTGTCTCAATTGACGAGTTTCTTGAAAATCTCCTTCACGTCCTTGCCTGCAAGTTTTGCTCTCTCCATCTTCTCTCCGTTGGCAATTGACTCTTTCATCTCTGATGGGGTGTAAGTCTTTCCGTTGGTCCGCCTCACCACACCTTTCGTATAGCACGGTGTGCCGTCGGCATTGAAATAGTTCATGTATTCCTCTTTCTCGCCTTCCTTGTAGTTGTTGCTCTCAAACTTCTTGGCAGCATAAATCAACTCTTCGGTTCGGTTGTCGAAAAGGAATTCTTCATTGTAGCGCCGTGAGTTGATGTTGTACGTCAGCCTCACGAAGTAAAGTCTCCATTCATCCTTGTTGCCGACAGGTGAATAGTAGAACTCATATCTCTCGATTTGCGTGCGTCCTTCGGCAGTCACCTTCCTGATGTCGATTGCCATGGAGTTGTTGGTCTCGTTGTTCATCTGACTTTCCTCCACCCATCTCACACTTTCCTGGTATTGCTGGTGGATGCTGTCGATTCTAGTCTGTTGCTCTTTGGTCTGCGCATTGGCTGTGATTGTCATGGCGCACAGAACTGCGCCGATAATCACCGATGAAGAAAGTCTCTTGTGACTTGTCCTGGAAATTGCTTTCATATGCATTGATATAATCTCTTTTTTGCAAAGGTAGATGAAAAAAAAGTTCGGACCACAACTTTCATCGATTTTTTGCAGTGTCACATTGTAGGTTGGCGATAATTTCGTATCTTTGCATCTTATAATGTAGTGTGTTTAATAACATTGAAATCAAAGACAACACAATGAATATAGAAGAGAAGGAAGGACCGAAAGCGGAATCCGTAAGTTTTGTAGAAGAATTAGTAAGGAAAGACCTTGAAGAAGGAAAGAACGGCGGCAGACTGCAGACCCGTTTCCCTCCAGAGCCAAACGGATATTTGCATATAGGACATGCAAAGGCCATATGCATGGATTTCGGTATTGCCGAGAAGTACGGCGGTATCTGCAACCTGCGTTTCGACGACACCAATCCTTCCAAAGAGGATGTGGAGTATGTCGATTCCATAATGGAGGACATCAAATGGCTTGGATTCAAGTGGGGCAACGTGTATTATGCATCCGATTATTTCCAGCAGCTGTATGACTTTGCCATACGTCTGATAAAGGAAGGCAAGGCATATATCGACGAGCAGACATCCGACGAGATTGCTGCCCAGAAAGGAACGCCCACACAGGCAGGAACCAATAGCCCGTTCCGTGACCGCCCGATTGAGGAAAACCTCTCTCTCTTCGAGAAGATGAACCGTGGCGAGATTGCCGAGGGTGCAATGGTTTTGCGTGCAAAGATTGACATGGCACACACCAACATGCTGTTCCGTGACCCGATAATCTACAGAGTGAAGCATGTGCCCCATCACCGTACCGGAACCAAGTGGCACGTCTATCCGAACTATGATTTCGCCCACGGACAGAGCGACTACTTCGAGGGAGTGACACACAGCATCTGTACACTCGAGTTTGTTCCCCACCGTCCGCTGTATGACTATTTCATCGACGAACTGAAGGAAAACAAAGACCTCAACGACAACCGTCCACGACAGATTGAGTTCAACCGACTGAACCTGACCTACACCATGATGTCGAAGCGCAAGCTGTTGGCCCTGGTACAGGAAGGCATCGTCAACGGATGGGACGACCCTCGAATGCCGACCATCTGTGGAATGCGACGCCGTGGCTACAGCCCGGAGTCCATCCGCAATTTCGTGAAGATGATTGGCTACACCAAGTATGATGCGCTCAACGACTATGCAATGCTTGAGGCAGCCGTGAGAGATGACCTCAACAAGAAAGCAACGCGTGTGGCT
The DNA here is from genome assembly GCA_963645405.1 of Acutalibacteraceae bacterium. Lineage (GTDB taxonomy): Bacteria > Bacteroidota > Bacteroidia > Bacteroidales > Bacteroidaceae > Colivivens. The sequence continues at coordinate 7,424 of CAVISR010000044.1, read as the reverse complement.
GCAGTGCTCGACCCGGTGAAACTCATTATCACCAACTATCCCGAAGGAAAGACAGAAATCCTTGATGCCATCGACAATCCTGAAGACGAGCAGTCGAAGACACATAAAGTGACTTTCAGCCGCGAACTCTGGATTGAGCGCGACGACTTCATGGAAGATGCACCGAAGAAGTTCTTCCGTCTTGGTCCGGGAAAGGAAGTACGCCTGAAGAACAGCTATATCATCCGTTGCAAGGAGACAGACTGCTGCAAGAAAGATGCAGACGGAAATATCGTGGAAATCTATGCCGACTACATACCGGAGACAAAGACCGGAGAGGCAAACGCCAATATGAAAATCAAGGGAAAAACCATCCACTGGGTAAGTTGCGGTCATTGCGAGAAAGCAGAAGTACGACTCTACGACCGTCTCTTCATGGTTGAGAACCCAGCTGCCGAGGCAGAATCCACTGGCAAGGATTTCCGTGAACTCATCAATCCCGATTCGTTGAAGGTGAAGAACTGTTACGTGGAGCCATACTTGAAGGAGTTCAAGCCCCTCGATTATCTGCAGTTCCAGCGCATCGGTTACTTCACGCTCGACAAAGACTCGACACCCGACCATTTGGTGTTCAACCAGACAGTGGGACTGAAGGACAACTGGGCAAAATCAAACAAATAGGGATAGAACTACGCAGATACAGAAATAGCATCATGCGATGCAAGGATTAGTATCAAACAGATGCAGGTAAAGAACTACGCAGATAAATAATCACACATTATTGAATGGAGAACGAAGATTCAAAGGAGTTAGAGCAGATATTGAAGACTTACGAGGATTCAAAGAAGGAGGGCAAGACCTGCTATTTGGATTCAGAAAGTTTCTCGGACATCTCCGAGTATTACTTCCGCAAAGGAAAAATACAGGAGGCACTGGAAACTGCTGAGGCAGGTCTTGACATTCATCCTGACAACGCCTATCTGAGGATAGCGAAGATTAATGCACTCATCTGCATGGATCATTTCGAGGAAGCGAGAGATTTGCTCATCGGTCTTGACCCGGATGAAGAGTTCGATGTGTATTTCTTCGAAGGAGAACTGGCAATTGCGCTCGACAACGACTTTGAACGTGCGGATGAATATTTCAAGCTCTGGATTGACGCCGACCTGGATACTTTGGACTTGTCCGTTGAAGATGACAAAAACCGATTCAAGGACGACTTGGTTCACATCATGGATATATTCTCAGACTTGAAAAAGGACGACGATGATGTGAGTCCGTTTATCCGCAAGTGGGTGGATGTCTACATAGAAAAATGTGGTCCGCTTACTGGCGACGACTATGATACGGACGTATCAAGTATCTGCCACGACGAAAATATGATTTCAGAGGAAATCAATCTCTTCACACTCTTCCTCGACAACAATCCGTACATGAAGGACGGATGGTCGTATCTGGCTTCGCTCTACAACGTGCTTGACAATCCGGAGGAAGCGCTGAATGCAGTCGATTTTGCTTTGGCGATTTCTCCCGACGATGTCAATGCATGGGGGACCAAAAGTCTCAGCTATCGGCTTTTGAACAATTATGTAGAAGCGGAAAAGGCTTTGCGCAAATATCTGAAACTGGGTGGCGACAAACGCCATTACATCGACCTTGCCGAGTGTCTGATGTTTCAGGACAAGACGGAAGAGGCACGCCGGTATCTCGAGATTGCAGAGAAATTTGCGGATGAAGTCCAGGACAAGGAAGACCAGGCAAAAATCCGTATGCTCATATCCACTGTCTATTTTGAATGCAACATGCAGGTGGATGCCATGCGGATGATAATCCAATCGTTGGAGTACGACGACAAATCGGTGGATTTCATTATGCTCAAAGCTGCCATTCTCTTGCACATGGGAGGCAGTGCGTATGCTTTCGATGCGTTCAACGATGCAATCAAGCTGTCGGGCAGATCCCTGCCTGTTATTATGAGGGCAGGCTTGGAGTTCTATGATGTGGGGCAAAAGGAGGCTGCTGCATATTTCTTCAAGAAGGTGGTCAGGGCAAGGAGGAAAGACCCCTGCCAAATCCATGCCTACGTCTATTTGGCTGTCTGCTGCCTGAGGTTGCAACGATTCGACGAATTCTTGCTCTACTTGCGTCATGCATGCAAGTTGGTCCCCGAGGAAGTAAGGCAGGTTTGGCCCGATTTGTTGAAAGATGTTGAACCTTCTGATTATTTTAAGGTACTGAAGCAGGCGCTTGAAAGGGAAATATCCAAATGAACTGATGTGCGCTAAAGCAATCTGAGACGAAAAATGATAGAAAAACATATAGTTCTTGACGATATCGACTTGTTGACCTTCTATGGGGTCAACAACTGCAACATACAGATAATTAAGGCACTTTACCCGAAGCTCCGCATCGTTGCACGCGGCAATGTGATGAAGGTGTTGGGCGATGAAGAGGAGATGTGCTCGTTTGAAGAGAACTTCCAGAAACTGCGGGAGTACTGTGCCAAGTACAATTCCCTCACTGAGGAAGCTATCGTAAGGATAATCAAAAACGACGGACTGCAGGACGGTCCTGACGGGGGCGACAGCTCTGCCATCTGCTACAGCATAAGCGGAAAGGCAATCGTGCCGAGGAGCGACAACCAGAAACGGCTGGTGGACGACTATCAGACAAACGACCTCCTTTTTGCCGTAGGTCCTGCCGGTTCGGGAAAGACATACGTGAGCATTGCACTTGCCGTAAGAGCATTGAAGAACAAGGAAATACGCCGCATCATTCTCAGTCGACCTGCAGTGGAAGCAGGCGAGAAACTCGGTTTCCTTCCGGGCGACATGAAGGAGAAGATTGACCCGTATCTGCAGCCCTTGTACGATGCCTTGCAGGACATGATTCCAGCACAGAAACTGCAGGAATACATGGATGTGCAGACCATTCAGATTGCACCGCTGGCATTCATGAGAGGACGAACACTCAACGATGCCGTAGTCATTCTCGATGAGGCACAGAACACCACTCCGCAGCAAATCAAGATGTTCCTCACCCGTATGGGACACAACACCAAGATGATTGTTACCGGCGACCCCACCCAGATTGACCTTCCGCGCTCCGTCCGCTCCGGACTGATGGAGGCAATGGAAGTGCTCGAGGGAGTGAAGGGCATCAGTTTCATACAGATGGACGAAAAGGACATCGTGCGTCATAAACTCGTCACCCGCATCGTGAATGCATATAAGGCATACGATGCGCAGAGAGAGGCACAGCGTGAGGCACAAAGGGAATTGCAAAGAAATGCACAGAGAGATGTGCAAGGAGAATTGCAAGTGGATGCACAGGGATTTGTAACGCGAGACACACAAAGAGAACTCAATCATATTAATTTACATATAGAAAATGAAGACGCTAACACAGACAGACTTTAACTTTCCTGGACAGAAGAGTGTTTACCACGGAAAGGTTCGTGATGTTTACAACATCAATGATGACTTGATAGTAATGGTTGCTACCGACCGTATCAGTGCTTTCGATGTAGTATTGCCAAAGGGCATCCCGTTCAAGGGTCAGACCCTCAACCAGATTGCAGCCAAGTTCCTTGATGCATCTGCCGAGGCAGGAATCCCAAACTGGAAACTGGCTACACCCGACCCGATGGTTACAGTCGGACTGAAGTGCGAAGGCTTCCGCGTTGAGATGATCATCCGTGGCTATCTCACCGGCTCTGCATGGAGAGCCTACAAGGAAGGCGAGCGCACACTCTGCGGTGTGCAGTTGCCCGACGGAATGAAGGAAAACCAGAAGTTTCCACACCCAATCATCACTCCTACAACCAAGGCTGACGAAGGACACGACGAGAACATCTCAAAGGAAGAAATCATCGCACAGGGCATCGTGAGCAAGGAAGACTATGAGGTGATGGAAGAATACACCTACAAGCTCTTCGAACTCGGTACAAAGATTGCAGCCGAAAAGGGACTTATCCTTGTTGACACAAAGTATGAGTTCGGCAAGCGCGACGGCAAGGTATATCTCATCGATGAGGTCCACACCCCCGACTCTTCACGCTACTTCTATGCAGAAGGCTACGAGGAGAAGTTCGCAAAGGGAGAACCACAGCGCCAGCTGTCCAAGGAGTTCGTGCGCCAGTGGCTCATCGACCACAACTTCATGAACCAGCCCGGACAGGTTATGCCTGAAATCACCGACGAGTTCGCAGCTTCCATCAGCGACCGCTACATTGAACTCTACGAGCACATCACCGGCGAGAAGTTCTGCAAGGCAGAGTCCGACGACATTGCATCAAGAATCGATAACAACGTGACTGAATGGCTGTCGAAGCGATAAAACCATACAGCTCCGGTACATCAAAGGGAAAACAGGTGGAGGCGATGTTCGACAATATCGCCTCTACTTATGATGCTTTCAACCATGTACTCTCGTTGGGAATCGACAAGCTGTGGCGCAAGACTGCCATCAAGACCATCCGCACCATCCATCCTTCCCACATCTCGCGTGTGCTTGATGTGGCAACCGGTACCGGCGACCTTGCCTTGCAGGCATACAAGTCGCTCCATCCCGATGAAATCCAGGGCTGCGACATCTCCGAGCAGATGATGAATGTGGGACGCAAGAAAGTGGCAGATGCCGGACTTGCCGACAAAATCAAGTTCAGTCATGAAGACTGCTCCCACCTGTCGTTCGGTGATGGAGAGTTCGATGTCGTCATGTCAGCTTTTGCCCTGCGCAACTTTGCCCACATCGACACCTGTCTGAAGGAGATGCACCGTGTGCTTGCCAATGACGGTTGCCTGGTGGTCATCGACCTCTGTGCTCCGCGCACCTTCCCCATGAAACAAGTGTTTGCCGTCTACAACCGCTACCTCATGCCAACGATGGGCCGATTGTTCTCCCACGACAAGAAAGCATACAAATACCTGCCTGCCACAATGGTGGCAATCGAGCAGGGACCACAAATGGCACGCCACTTCAGCGAGGCAGGTTTCCTCGATGTGACCTACAAGTACCTTGCGTTTGGCATGTGCTGCATGTACACTGGCAAAAAATGAAGAAATACGGATTGATAGGGAAGACACTTGGACATTCATTCTCCAGGAAGTTCTTCACAGAGAAATTTGCAGCAGAAGGCATCAATGCCGTCTACTCCAACTACGAGATACCTGTGGCGCAGGACTTTCTCGATGTAGTGAAAGACAAGAATTTGGTAGGGCTCAATGTCACCATTCCCTACAAGCAGGACGTCATGAAGATGATGGACTCGCTGAGCGAGGAAGCCCGAAGCATAGGTGCAGTGAATGTGGTGAGGATTGACCACGACAACCACACGCTGAAGGGATTCAACACCGATGTCATCGGATTCATGAACTCCATCCGTCCCCTGCTTCAGCACCGACACACCGATGCCCTTGTGCTTGGCACCGGAGGCGCATCGCTTGCCATAACCTACGGACTCCACAAACTGGGACTCAACACCCAGTCCGTCTCACGCACCAAAGGGGAGGGTAGAGTCACCTACGATGAACTCACTCCCGAACTGATGGCGAGATACAAAGTAATCGTCAACTGCACTCCGCTTGGCACATTCCCCAATGTCGACGAGTGTGCAGTCATTCCCTACGAATGTCTCACCCCCGAACACCTGCTCTACGACCTTGTGTATAATCCCGAGGAAACCAAGTTCCTGCGGATGGGTCGCCTCCATGGAGCAGCCACCAAGAACGGCTATGAGATGCTCGTGCTGCAAGCCATTGCTTCATGGGAGATTTGGAACGGGCTGATTGACTGAACACAGCTCTGCCACAGCAATCATCCGCTTTGTTTCATCTACAATCACAAACAATGACTACAAATACCAGTCTTTACAACCAACCAACACTCACACATCCTATTATGGACACACATTCTACTACAAATACACATTCTACTACAGACACAATGGAAAAACCTTACTCAGATTCAGTGGCTAAGACAGCGGCTGCACCCCAAGAACGCCTGGTATTCATCGACTATATCCGCGTCGTGGCATGCTTCATGGTAATGATGGTGCATGCAGCCGAGAATTTTTACGTTACAAACCTGTCCGGTTTGGGAGAGAACATGACTGTCGTTCCCAATGAGGCAAACCGTTTTTGGCTTCCCTTCTGGAATGGCGGACTTTCGCGCACCTGTGTGCCTTTGTTCATCATCGTGTCAGCATTCCTGCTTGTGCCGATGAAGCCTGGCGTCACCATGGGCTCATTCTACAAGCGGCGTTTCCTTCGCATTCTGCCGCCCATGTTCATATTCATGGCACTCTATGCCACTGTGCCCGCATTGTTGGGCGAGTTCACTTGGACCGAATCCGCCAGCCTTTTACTCCGCATGCCGTTCAACTTTCCTTCCAATGCCTACCACTTGTGGTTCATGTACCCGCTCATTTCCCTCTATCTCATCATTCCAGTCGTCTCCCCATGGCTTGAGAAGGCTTCAGCCCGTGACGAGCGGCTGTTCCTCCTTTTCTTTGCCCTTTCCACCTTCCTTCCCTTTCTCCACAAGCTCACGCCCCTGGAAGACGTATGGGGCGAATGTTGGTGGAACAAGTACCATGCACTGTGGTACTGCTCCGGTTATCTGGGCTACCTCGTGATGGCACATTACATCCGTTTCCACATAAAGTGGGACACGAGGCGTCGCATCGTCATAGGCAATGTATGCTTCCTTCTCGGTGGAGCCTACACCTTCTGGTCCCACTGGAGCATGGGCGTGCCCGGCAATCCCATCCATCTCGGTATGCTCGAGTACGCATGGGAATTCTGTACCCCCAACGTGCTGCTTGCCTCTTTCGGACTGTTCACCCTCTTCACATGCATCAAGCAGGCAAAAGCACCTCGCATCATAACCGACATCAGCAAGCTGTCGTTTGGCATGTACCTCATGCACGTCTTCTTCATCACACCCATCGCCCAGTACTTTGTGAACGGTGACCCCGCCAATCCCCTCATCCCCATTAGTGTGGCAATTCCCCTGAGTGCCCTCCTTTGCTTCGTGTGCTGTGCCGCCGTCTCAAAACTCATCTCGTTCCTTCCCGGCAGCAAGTGGATTATTGGGTGAGACAGAAACCATCAGTCGTCTTGATTTATACAAGCGAAAGTCTTGGTTTATACAAGCGGTCGTCCCGGCTTATACAATCAGTTGTCTTGGCTTATGCAACCGGTTGTATGAGCCATAAATCTATGGAACAGTACTCGGGGCTGGGGAAGCCTCTCCTGAAGGGATGGACTTGCCATCCGGATGGCGTGGGAGGGAAAGTGGGTGGCAATAGGAGCTAGCTTTCTCCGAAAGCGTTAACCCGCATTGCAGCATATGCCTACGGAAATCCCTCATTTTCAGTAGTGTTAATTTTTTGCAAAGTCAATTTGTGCCCGCACCGATTTTATCGGTTTGTATGGCACGTG
>CAVISR010000043.1:0-23751 GCA_963645405.1 Acutalibacteraceae bacterium | reverse complement strand
GACGCTAATCTTGAACTGGTTATGTTTGGGGCACATCGTCGAGGAGTCGTACTTGACAACGTCGCTTCACTGCCCACCCGGTTCCTTTAGTAGGTGCATATCTCCGAAATGCGCTCACGCAATATGCTCCGCAAGAACCCGATATGAGTTTAGACAAAAACCGGAATAAACCCCCGATGCTTTTCTGGGCCTAACTGCGATAAACTGCTCCGCCATAGGAGGAACACCCAATCATCACACACATATTAGCTGTCGAAAAAATGAGCGTATGGCTCATTGCTCTGTGAGCGTATGGCTCATTGCTCTGTGAGCGTATGGCTCACCTGCCATCGAGCGTATGGCTCATCTGCCATCGAGCCAATGGCTCGTTTAATATCGCCCCATTAGCGAACTTGAGTAATTGTAGGTGCAAATCTCCGATGTACTCTCGCAAGAGAACATTGGTAACTGTAGGAGGAACGTTTGCGTCAAACGTGACCACGCAAGGATGCATGTAATAGGAGCTAGCCCTCTCCGAGGGCGTTAAAGCGAGCGTGGGGTGTGGGAGGTTAAGCGAGCTAAGTTCGAATGCAAACGGTCTACGCTTTTCGGAGAAAGCTGACTCCTACATAGCGAACGATGATATGGCGAACTGTTCTTTATTTGAGTTCTGTTTTCAGTTCGTTGTAAAGGTCTACAGGTCCAAGATGCCAGTACTTGGTGCTCTCGGTTGACAGCTTTTTGTAGAGTTGTGAATGATAGATGTGGTATAGGCATTCCTGCAGCGAGAATCCATAGTCATCGTGCATGTATTCTACCAGCCAACTTATTTTGCCAGGCAGGAGAAGATGAAGGGTGCTTTGGTTTATCTCGAACATGTTATTTTCTGATTTTGATTGCTTTTATAAAACGTAGGGTTGACAAGGCTTTTTCGGTGTGGAACAAATACTGGTCAACCAGTTTGTAGGTTTTCAACTCGCGAATCAGTGTCTCTATGCTGATTGCCCCACTCTCATACAGACCGAACTGCAAATACACTCTGTCGTTTGCCCCCGGACCATAGACGATATCGTAGTTGTGGGTAAAACCTTTTTGCGTTCTGTTTGCCATGACGAACTCTGCCCATTCTTTGTTTGGCTCTGGGAACAGGATGCTTTTCAGTTCTGGCAATTTGCTGTCGTCAAACTCGTAGACATTGACAAAGCCACTTTGGTCTTCGTGTTTGCGCATACGCCTTTCTACCCATTCTTTCGACTGCTGTTCGGAGGTGGTGGTGTAGAATCCCTTACCATAATCCAGCAAACGGGTTGGTTGGAGTATCATGGGATGCTCCACTGCTTCCAGGCTTCCGTGATACAATTTCATACTTCTTTGTTTTTTCTTATTCCGATATATTCGTCTATTTCTTCTAACAGCCACTGGCGGCCTTGTGTGTGGAGTACGTCGAAGAATTTGCTGAGGTAATCTATCAGACCATACTGTGTGAACAAGTCAACTACCTTGTCGCTAGCCATGCTTTTGGCTGTTCCGTATTCTTCTATGCAAAAGGCAACGAACATTGCTATGTCTTTTTCTTCCTTGCTCATCTTTCTCTTTGTTTTTAGACTCTCGTTGATTGTGTTCTGTTTCTTCTCTTTTCCCTCGACGCAAAGATAGTGGATTTTTGGCACAATATGGCAGGACAGACGATATTTGTGTTGTGCTAGTATCGTGTTTTAACACTTGACCTCGGATTTGTATCTCGCGTACGCTTTCATGACCATAGGTTATACTGAAAAGCTGGAAGCCTCTACTCAGCCCTTCTCCCGTAGGGAGGGGACATAGCCATCCGGATGGAGTGGGAGGGAGAGTGAGCGGCAATAGGAGCTAGCTCTCTCCGAGAGCGTTAAAGCGAGCGCAGGTTCGTAGGCTGTAATACAAATGCGAACTATCGCTCGAGTGTCATCGTCTACGCTTTCGGAGAAAGCTGACTCCTACCATCCGGAAGGCAACATAAAACCCCAAACATTATTGGCTGAGTTCTACAAATAGAGTGGGGTCGTGGCGGTTTGAAAAACGGCTTGGAAGTTCTTCCTTCTTTCCTTCCTTCTCCTCCTTTCCTTTCTCCTTTAGTATCTCCGTCTTCTTTTCCTCTGGTAGCCCATGCCTGTGCTTTGTTTGAAATGGGACGGGCGTGAATAGAGGGAATTGATGGAGATGTCGGGCAGGAAGTGGATGGAATAGTCCTGCTCGGACTTGTAGATTACTCCGATTGCATCGAAGTGGATGGGGTAGTTGTATCGGTAGGTATTGAGGTAGTGGTAGGCGGCTCGCATGATGTTGCGCAACTTGCTTTTGTTGATTGCCTGCTCGGGACTTCCCAATGTGTCGCTGGTCCTTGTCTTCACTTCTACGAAATGTAGCTCGTTGTCCTTGAAGGCAACGATGTCGAGTTCGCAGCCTTTGTGCAGGTTCCAGTTGCGGTGGAGAATGCGGTAGCCTTGCTTTGAGAGGTAGTCGCCTGCCAGTTCTTCGCCGTTCTGTCCCAGTTGCCAATTGTGGTTCTTTGTTTCTTCCATGTCGTTTCTTCCAGGTTATTGCCGGTTGTTTCTCTTTGTGATTTTGCGCCTTGGACCGATGGAGTTGGGTGTACGCACATCGGGTGCTTTCTTTATCTTTGCATCGGGACGGTTGGATGTATTCATCTCGCGCAGTTCCTCGGGTGTGAGTCGCTTCTGCTGGTGCCTTTGGTCTGCTTTCTTGACGGTGTCGATGTGGGCTGAATCGGTCTTGACGGTGTCGGTCTTGACGGTGTCGGCTGGCATTGACTGTTGCTTGTCGGTGGTGTGGATGCGGTAGACGGAGATGTCTTTGATTACTCCAAGGCTTCGTGTGCTGCCTTTGTCGCCCATGAAGAGGAAGTAGCCGGAGATGGATTCTATCTCTTTGTCGTCGATGGCGCCTATCTGGCAGTCGAACCGTCCTTTGACGTTTGACTGGTTGACGCTGCTCACTGTCTTGCCGTCGCGGTAGTGGATGGCGATGCAGGCTGTGAGGTTGTTGTTGCGGTCGGTGGGGTCTTCGCGAATGAAGTCGTAGTCGGCTACGAGATTGAACCGGTCGTTGAGGTGGAAGGTGGTGTCTGCCTTGACGGTGAATGTCTCTTTGTTGAGGAAACGGCTGTTGCGCAGGATGATGAGTTTCTTTCCTGTCCAGATGTCTGTGGTGTCGCCGCCGAGGGTGACGTTGGCGCGCATCTCGTTGCTTCCTCCCTGGAGTTGCAACATCTTGTCGTAGTCGTCGAAGCGTGTGTTCAGGTCGTTGATGATGTCCTGCATGTCTTCGATGTGGCGGAAGTAATAGACGAGGGAGGAGTCGAACTGGGCTTCGGTCACTCCGTGTTTCTCGAACGCTGCTTCCTTGTATTTCACTGCGAGGTCTTTCTTTTCTGGCGTCAGTGTCTGTCCGAGTCCTTGTGCCAGGCAGTAGTCGTACATCACGTCTTTCATTTTGTTCTTGGGTATGATGTAGTCGTTTGCATCATCGCAGGCAATGATACAGACCACCAGTGGAATAATGAGTAGACGCAATGCTTTGACCATATTTTTATCTTTCTTCTATCTTATTACTTCGGCTCTCGACTCTAAGTCCCCAATACTCGGTTCTGAGTTTCAAACCGTCATTTCTCAGTTTCCTTCTCCTGGTGTTTCCCCTTTTTGTTTTCTTCCTTGTCTTTGTCGTCTTCAACCATTATCTTGAGGTAGCGGCTGAGACTTTTGTGATAGAAAAGGATTAGTGCGATGACTCCGCAGCTGATGCAGGCATCGGCGAAGTTGAACACGGGACTGAAGAATACACAGTGTTCGTAGGAATCGGGCAGGAAGGGTATGTCGTTGAGCCACAGCCATCCTGGCATGTTCCATTCGATGAGTGGAAAGTAGAACATATCGACCACTTTGCCTGTGAGGAAATTGCTGTAGCCTTCGCCCCATGGAACGAAGCGGGCAACGGCGAAGTGGGTTGACTCTGTGAATATCTCGCCATAGAAGAGGCAGTCGATGACGTTTCCGATGGCTCCGGCGGCAATGAGTGCGAGGCATATCATGAAGCCTGTCTTCATGTGCCGGGATGTGAGCCGGTAGACGTACCACACTATCACGCTTATTGCTGCGATGCGGAAGAGGGTGAGCAGGATTTTGCTGCCAAGGGTGATTCCGAATGCCATGCCGTTGTTCTCGACGAAGGCGATGTGGAACCAGTCGGTGACGGGTATGTGCTCTCCAAGAGTCATGTTGGTTTTCACCTCAACCTTTATGACTTGGTCGATGATGAGAACCAACACTATAATGAATGTGACGAGGATTGCTTGTCTTTTGTTCACGCTTTGACTATTTTGATGTTAGCCTTGAAGTCGCCAAGGTCGTAGAGCTCGCCGTCGTTGTCGGCTATGTCGATGCTGTTGGCAAGCACCTGGTTGGCAATGTTGGTCTTGAACTTGTCGAGTACTGCTTCTACCTCGGGACTGTGGGATATCTGCACTTTGATGCGGTCGGTGATTTCGAGTCCGGTGGACTTGCGGAGGGTCTGTATCTGCTTGATGAGCTTGCGTCCGTTGCCTTCCACCTTGAGCTCGGGTGTGACTGTGATGTCGAGTGCCACTGTCATGGTGCCTTCGTTGGCTACGCTCCATCCTGGGATGTCCTGCGACATGATGTCGACATCTGCCAGTTCGATGACTGCGTCTTGTCCGTCGGCTTGCAGTGTCACTTGTCCCTTGCTCTCGAGTTCGGCAATCTGCTCTTGTGTCATGGCTGTCACTGCATTGCTGACTGCCTTCATCATCTTGCCGAATTTCTTGCCCATCACTCTGAAGTTGCACTTCACGTTCTTTTCGAGCATTGAACCGTCCATGAGCTGAAGTTCCTTCACGTTGACTTCCTTTGTGATGATTGAAGCCATGCGGTTGATGCGTGCGCTGAGCACTGGGTCGGTGTCGGGGATGGCGAGGGCATGGAGTGCCTGCATCACTGGTATCTTCACTTTCTTTCGTATTGAAAGTCCCATTGAGGTGACGTCCATCGCTGCCTGCATTGCTTCGTTGAGCTCATTGTCGATGTGCTCTTCCACATAGGTCGGGAACATTGCCAGATGTACGCTCTTTGCTTCTTCTTTGCCGGTGGCGTCGTTGAGGTCACGGTAGAGCTGGTCGGCATAGAACGGTGCGATTGGGGCAATGAGTTTGCTGAGTGTGTTGAGGCAGATGTAGAGTGTCTGGTAGGCTGACAGCTTGTCGTTGTCCATCTCGCCTGCCCAGAAGCGTGCCTTGTTGAGTCGGATGTACCAGTTGGACAGATAGTCGATGACGAACTTCTGGATGAGTCGTCCTGCCGGTGTCGGGTCGTAGTCGTCGAGGTAGGTCTGCACGTTCTTCACCAGTGTGTTGAGTTCGGACAGGAGCCAGCGGTCGAAGTCCGGACGGTCTTCATAGGCTATGTCGGCTTCCTTGTACTGGAACTTGTCGACGTTGGCATACATTGTGAAGAACGAATATGCCTGCTGCAGCTTGATGAAGAATGAGCTGGTGACTTCCTTCACTCCGTCGGGGTCGAACGACAGGTTGTCCCATGGTGATGAGTTGGTTATCATGTACCAGCGCACTGCGTCGGCTCCGTATTGTGCGATGCAGTCGAACGGATTGATGACGTTGCCAAGTCGCTTCGACATCTTGATGCCGTTCTTGTCGAGCACGAGTCCGTTGGAGATTACTGTCTTGAATGCCACTGAGTCGAATGCCATGGTTGCGATGGCATGGAGGGTGAAGAACCATCCGCGGGTTTGGTCGACTCCTTCGGCAATGAAGTTGGCTGGATAGGCTATGTTCTTGTCGATGAGTTCTTTGTTTTCGAACGGATAGTGGATTTGTGCGTAAGGCATTGAGCCTGAGTCGAACCACACGTCGATGAGGTCGAGTTCGCGGGTCAGCACGTTGCCCTTGTCGCTGACGAGCTTGATGTCGTCCACGTATGGGCGGTGGAGGTCAATCTTGTCGTAGTTTGCCTGTGACATGTCGCCTGGCACGAAGCCTTTGTCCTTGAGTGGGTTGCTCTTCATCACTCCGGCTGCAACTGCTTTCTCAATCTCGTTGTAGAGTTCTTCCACGCTGCCTATGCAGATTTCCTCGCGTGTGTCGCGGTTGCGCCATATTGGGAGCGGTGTGCCCCAGAAGCGTGAACGTGAGAGGTTCCAGTCGTTGAGGTTTTCGAGCCATTTGCCGAAGCGACCGGTTCCGGTTGACTCTGGTTTCCACTTGATGGTCTTGTTGAGCTCGAACATGCGGTCTTTCTTTGCAGTTGACTTGATGAACCATGAGTCGAGAGGGTAGTAGAGGATAGGTTTGTCGGTGCGCCAGCAGTGTGGATAGTTGTGCACAATTTTCTCTATCTTGAATGCTGTTCCTTCTTCTTTCATCTCGAGACACATCACGACGTTGAGGTCCATGTCTTTGCTTGCCTGCTTCTCGTCGTACTTGCCGTCCTTGTTGTATTTCGGGTCGTAGGCATTCTTCACGAAGTCGCCTGAGTGTTTCCAGTAGGCTTCGTTCACGAAGTTGTGCATGAACTCGGGGTCCATGTCGTCCTTCACGAAGTATTTGCCGGTGAAGTCCACCATCGGGCGGGTGTCGCCTGCCTTGTCGATGATGAAGAGGGATGGGATGCCTGCATCTTTTGCCACCTTGGCGTCGTCGGCACCGAAGGTTGGTGCGATGTGTACGATTCCCGTACCGTCTTCTGTGGTGACGTAGTCGCCTGGGATTACCCGGAATGCATCGGCTGTCTTGTCGATTATCTTGTTGTCTTCAAGTGCGCACGGCTTTACCCATGGCATGAGTTGCTGGTAGTGCAAGCCCACGAGTTCTGTTCCTTTGCCTTTCCAGAGGATGTTGAGTTCCTTGCCTTCTTCGGGCTGGAAGAAATGGGGCACGCGTTCTTCTGCAAGGATGTAGACTGCCTCTTCGCCGCTGTAAGGATTGTTGCCGAGTATTGCCACATAGTCAATCTTCGGACCGACGCAGAGCGCGGTGTTTGACGGCAGTGTCCATGGGGTTGTTGTCCATGCCAGGAAGTAGACTTCTTTGTTCTCTGGTTGGGAAAAAAGTTTTTGCTGACTGAGGAGTTTGAATTGTGCAGTCACTGACGTATCTTTCACGTCTCGGTAGCAGCCCGGTTGGTTGAGCTCGTGGCTCGACAGTCCGGTTCCTGCTGCTGGCGAATAGGGCTGGATGGTGTAGCCCTTGTAGAGCAGTCCTTTTCCGTAGAGTTTCTTCAGCAGATACCAGAGTGTCTCTATGTATTTGTTGTCGTATGTGATGTAGGGATGTTCGAGGTCGACCCAGTAGCCCATCTTGTCGGTGAGTTCGGTCCATTCGCTGGTGTACATCATCACGTTTTCGCGACATGCCTGATTGTATTGGTCAACGCTGATTTTCTTGCCTATGTCTTCCTTGGTGATGCCCAGGCTTTTCTCCACTGAGAGTTCCACAGGCAGTCCGTGTGTGTCCCATCCAGCCTTGCGTTTCACCTGAAAGCCTTTCATTGTCTTGTAGCGCAGGAAGGTGTCCTTTATGGTTCTTCCCATGACATGGTGGATTCCTGGGTGTCCGTTGGCTGATGGAGGTCCTTCGTAGAATATGAATGGTGGAAATCCTTCGCGTTCTGTTATGCTTTTGTGGAAGAGGTCTTCCTCGTTCCATTCTTTCAGTACTTCTTCGTTTACCTGTGACAGGTTGAGCTTGTTGCGCTCCTTGAATTCAGACATATCTTATTTCAGTAGTTTTATGTTTCCGAGTTTTTGGGTTTTGTTGCAGTAGTGGCATCTCACGATTCCGCTGTCTTTGTAGACTCTGAACAGGGTTTTCATCGGTTCGTTGTTGGTGATGCACACTGGGTTGGCACACTTCACGATGTCGGTGAGGGTTTCGGGCAGCACTATGTCGCGCTTCTCCACTACTTCATAGTCGCGGATGACGGTGAGCCTCATGTTGGGGCAGACGATGGCAAGGCGGCTCAGCTCTTCGTCGCAGAAGAATTTGCCTGAAACCTTGATGAGTCCTTTCTTGCCCATCTTGTTGCTCTCGAGATTGTTGCCGATGGTCACTGGCTCTTCGCACTTGTCGAGTTCGAGCAGTCGGGCGATGGTGAAGAGCTTGTCGGTTGGTATGTGGTCGATGACCGAGCCGTTTTGGAGTGCGGCTACGAGTAAGTCTTTATTTTTCATTTCTAATCTGTTCTAAAGTGATTCCTAATACGTCGCAAATGAGGGCTTCGCGGGCATAGAGTCCGTTTTGTGCCTGCTGGAAGTAGTAGGCGTGAGGCGACTCGTCGACATCGTATTCAATCTCGTTCACACGTGGCAGCGGGTGGAGTATCTTCATGTTTTCCTTGCATTTGCCCAGCATGTCGGCACGCAGGATGTAGGCGTCTTTCACGCGCTCATATTCCATGAGGTCGGTGAAGCGTTCTTTCTGCACACGGGTCATGTAGATGATGTCGGCATCGGCTATGGTGTCTTCGGTGAAGTCCTGCTGTTCCACGAACTTGATGCCTTCCCGACGGCAGAATTCCTTGTATTCCTCGGGCATTTCCAGTTCCTTCGGTGCAATGAAATGGAAGGTTGGGTTGTAGGGTCTCATTGTCATGAGCAACGAGTGGACGGTGCGTCCGTACTTCAAGTCGCCCACAAGGTAGATGGTCAGGTTGTCCAGTGTGCCTTGTGTCTTGTAGATGCTGTAGAGGTCGAGCATTGTCTGCGACGGATGGAGGTTGCTTCCGTCGCCTGCGTTGATGATCGGCACGTTGGTCACTTCGCTTGCGTAGAGCGCTGCTCCCTCAAGGCGGTGGCGCATGACGATGACGTCGGCGTAGTTGCTCACCATCTTTATCGTGTCTTTCAGGGTTTCCCCTTTTGATGAACTTGTGACTTTCGGGTCGGTGAATCCGATGACCTTGGCTCCCAGCCTGTTGGCTGCGGTCTCAAATGAAAGTCGGGTACGTGTTGACGGCTCGAAGAAGAGGGTGGCCACGATTTTGCCTGTGAGCAAAGTACGGTTTGGCTGCTTCTCGAATTCCGATGTCATGTCGAGGAGGTACTGTATCTTTTCCTTTGAGTAATCCGCTATCGATACTATACTTCTGTTTTCCATCTCTTTTTGCGTTGTTAAAAACCGTGCAAAGATAAGGAAAAAAAGCGAGCCGCTTGTCGTGCTGTCGACGAATTCTTTGGTTGATGCCATGATTTTGGCATGAAAACGATGGGTTTGCTTAGTTGCGGTTCTGATTTCTGGCATGTGTTTGCAGCTTGACCTGTCTCTTGGTCTGTCTCTTTGCCTGCATATTTTCGTGCGGTTTGGCGATGGGCATTGGCGCGGAAATTGTCAGCTTGCATGAAGTGGGGAAAATGTGTCGCGACTGTTCTCGGCAGGTGCGGAAATCGGTGCTTCTTTATAAAATAATAGGTGGTTCGTCCACTTTTGTCGGTTCTGATTTTGTGGGTTTACCGAATTGTTGTACCTTTGTGGGTTGGAATGGGTATTGTGCTGTGGACTGCCCGTTTGCAAGGTCCCGGCATGGAGCAATGCCTGTTTCCATATATGACGTAGAGTAAAAACAGAATAGAATATGAACGTAAGTTATAAATGGCTGAAGGAATATGTCGACTTCGACATGTCTCCCGACGAGGTGTCAAAGGCTCTTACAAGCGTTGGCTTGGAAGTGGAGAGCCTTGAGGAAGTGCAGTCAATCAAGGGCGGACTGGAAGGACTGGTCGTTGCGCAGGTACTTACTTGTGAACCCCATCCTAACAGCGACCACATGCATGTGTGCACCGTTGATTTGGGTAACGGCAAGACCGAACAGATTGTCTGTGGCGCAGCAAACTGCCGCCAGGGATTGAAGACCATAGCTGCTACGCTTGGTACGAAACTGTATGACGGTGACAAGGAATTCACCATCAAGAAATCGAAGCTGCGCGGAATCGAGTCAAACGGAATGCTCTGTGCAGAAGACGAGATTGGTATCGGTACCAGTCACGACGGCATCATCGAGTTGCCGGAAGACACGGTAGTGGGTACACCTGCAGCACAGTATTACGGACTTGAGAGCGACTATGTGATTGGCATCGGAATCACTCCGAACCACTCCGACGCCTGCAGCCATTGGGGCGTTGCCCGCGACCTTTACGCATATCTCCGCCAGAACGGCTATGAGACAAGTCTTCACCGTCCGAGTGTGGATGACTTCAAGGTTGACTCCCACGACCTCCCAATTGAGATTGAGGTGGAGCAGACCGAGGCTTGTCCCCGTTATGTGGCAGTTTCAGTCAAGGGCTGCGATGTAAAAGAGTCTCCGAAATGGTTGAAGGACAAACTGAGTGTGATTGGTCTGCGTCCGATAAACAACATCGTGGACATCACCAATTATATAATGATGGCATACGGCCAGCCATTGCACTGCTTCGATGCTGACATGATAAAAGGTCAGAAGGTGGTAGTGAAGACCATGCCCGAAGGCACACCGTTCGTCACTCTCGACGGAGTGGAACACAAACTCTCCGACCACGACCTTGCCATCTGCAATGTGGAAGAGCCGATGTGCATAGCCGGAGTGTTCGGCGGAAAGGGTAGCGGTACTTATGAAACCACTAAGGACGTGCTCTTCGAATCAGCCTATTTCCATCCTACATGGATAAGGAAGAGTGCACGCCGTCACGGACTTCAGACAGATGCCAGCTACCGATTCGAACGTGGCATCGATCCCGACGGGCAAATCTATGCAGTGAAGATGGCTGCAAAGATGGCAAAGGAGCTGGCTGGCGGCGAAATCGCAATGGAAATCGTGGATGTGAAGAACGACAATCTTCCGAAGGATGCCACAGTGGAATTGGAATACCAGTACCTCTGGGACCTTGCAGGAAAAGTGATTCCTGTGGAGACAGTCAAGTCAATCTGCGTGGACCTCGGAATGAAAGTGCTTTCAGAAACCGGGCAGACAGTGACCCTTCAGGTTCCGGCATACAGAGTGGACGTGACCCGTCCTTGCGACATTGTGGAGGAAGTGCTTCGCGTGTACGGATATAATAATGTGGAAATACCGACACAGCTCAAGTCGTCGCTCACAATCAAAGGTGACCTCGACAAGTCGTACAAACTGCAGAACCTTATCGGCGAACAGTTGGTGGGCTGCGGCTTCAACGAGATTCTGAACAACTCACTTACAAAGACATCATACTACGACGGAATGGAGACCTACAAGCCCGAGAATCTTGTACGTCTTATGAATCCTCTGAGTGCAGATCTCGGCGTTATGCGCCAGACACTGCTCTTCGGTGGATTGGAGTGCATCATCCACAACACCAACCGTCAGATGCCCGACCTGAAATTCTTTGAGTTCGGT
This sequence comes from Acutalibacteraceae bacterium, assembly GCA_963645405.1. Classification (GTDB taxonomy): domain Bacteria; phylum Bacteroidota; class Bacteroidia; order Bacteroidales; family Bacteroidaceae; genus Colivivens. Next base: position 12,346 of record CAVISR010000043.1, on the reverse strand, counting down.
AACTGCTACTACTACGATGCAGCGAAGAAGAATCCGGAGAAGGTGGAAGTGAGCAATGCACAGACTTCCAAGATTGTCCTCTCAGGCTATTCCGAAGACTTCCATCTCGGACTTTGGGTGACAGGCAACCGCGTGAAAGGCAGTTGGGCTCATGCCGACGAGGAGTCAAGCGTCTATGAACTGAAGGCATACGTGCTCAACATCCTCCGTCGCGTAGGCGTACCATTCGGTGCTCTCGTGATTTCAGAAGAGTCAAACGATGTTTGGGCTAAGTCGACGAAAATAAGCCAGAAGGGCGGCAAGACCATAGTGCAGTTCGGAATCGTAAGCAAGAAGCAGACGAAGAAACTCGACATCGATGCGCCTGTCTACTTTGCCGATTTCAATTGGAACAATCTCATGAAACTCGTGAAAGGCAAGAACGTGACATTCTACGACATTCCTAAGTTCCCTGCAGTGAGCCGCGACCTCGCACTCCTGCTCGACAAGAAAGTGGAATTTGCGGAGATAGAAGCTGCAGCCTACGGAGCCGAGCGCAAGCTCCTCCGCGAAGTGAAACTCTTCGATGTGTATGATGGCAAGAACCTCGAGGAAGGCAAGAAGTCGTATGCAGTCAACTTCACCCTTCAGAGTGATGAGAAGACACTCAACGACAAGGCTATCGAGGCAGTCATGAACAAGATTGAACAGGCAATTGTCAAGGCAACCGGAGCCGTTGTGCGTGGTAAATGACAATCTGGCAAAGGGCTTTGCATGGAGGTCGGTGACTTGGGTCAACTAAGTGTTTTGCCGGAAAAGTAAATGACTCGGAAACAAAGAAAGGCTTTGCCTGACTAAATCAAGAGAGAAACGTAATTTGATATATAAACCAACACGATAATAGATAATAACAAAAATAATGGGAAGAGCGTTTGAATTCAGAAAAGCCCGCAAATTAAAGAGATGGGGCAACATGGCCAAGACCTTTACTCGCCTTGGCAAGCAGATAGCGATTGCAGTAGCAGAAGGTGGACCAGAACCAGACAACAACGCACACTTGCGTGCCATCATTGCTACATGTCGTCATGAGAACATGCCAAAGGACAATATCGACCGTGCAATCAAGAATGCAATTGGCAAGGACAAGTCAGCATGGAAGACAATGACATACGAAGGCTACGGACCTCACGGAGTGGCTGTGTTCGTAGATACACTGACCGACAACACTACACGTACTGTAGCCGATGTCCGCAGCGTATTCAACAAGTTCAGTGGAACACTCGGTACGATGGGTTCTCTTGCTTATCTCTTCGACCACTATGCCACATTCTCGTTCAAGAAAGCAGAGGGAGTGGACATGGATGAGATGATTCTCGACCTCATCGACTACGGAGTGAACGACGATTATGATGAGGAAACCGACGAAGACAAGGAAGAAACCATCATCACCATCTATGGCGACCCAAAGAGCTTTGCACAGATTCAGAAGTATCTTGAGGACCACAAGTACGAAATCACATCAGCCGAATTCACTTACGTGCCAAACGACCTGAAGGAAGTGACAGACGAGCAGCGCGAGACAATCGACAAGATGGTGGAACGCCTTGAAGAGTTCGACGACGTACAGAACGTCTATACCAACATGAAATAAGTAGGGCAGTGCAGGCACCATTGCCGGCTTGTCCTTTTATGAGGCTTGTCCCGGTTCTGCAGATGAGCCATTGTGACCAGCCATAAAACTACGGGAAGTTAAGCAATGAGTTTCGGGTGGCATCATTCCAGCTTGTTCTTAACTTCTTTGTTTTATTCATGAAGGTGGCAGTTATGTTGTGGATGACGGGGCGAGATTACACGACAGGCAACACATCAATGGTCGTATGACAACATGTCAGCGGTTGTATGGCTGTGTGTCAGCGGTCGTATGATGGCATGTCTGCGGTTGTATGACAACATACCAACGGTTGTATGGCAACATACCAACGGTTGTAGGGCAATATCCCATCGGTTGCATAATAAACATCATGCCAACAATTCCGTTAGAGACAGCAAGCCAACGATTGCATAAGAAACAACAAAGTAACAATCATTATATATATAAAAAGGTGAAGACAGTTTATAGAACCCAGGGCACATGCTCAAGTGCCATAGAACTGGAAGTGGACGACAATCACATTGTTCAGAGCGTAAGTTTCATTGGCGGCTGTCCGGGCAACACACAGGGAGTGTCGATGCTCGTAAGGGGTGCGAAGGCAGAAGACGTAATCAGTCGTCTGCAGGGAATACGCTGCGGATACAAAAGCACTTCATGTCCCGACCAACTCTCGTGCGCTCTGACTGAAGCGATACAGAAAGTAGAAGAGGACAAGAAAAACAGACTATAACCCATCAATGATTCGTCAGATGAACACAATTAAGACCATTCTAAGGAATACCGGTTGCGCTCTGATGCAGGCAGGTTGCGCTCTAATGAAAACAAGTGGTGCGGCGTTACTCTCTCTCTCACTTGTAGCGGTGCTTTCCCTCGCTTCATGCCAGGAGTCAAAGCGTGACCGCATCGAGCGTGAGGCACGTGAATACACGGAGAAGAACTGTCCGCGTGCAGAACTCCAGGACATCATCTATCTGGACAGTCTGGTTTGCCATAACGACAGCAACGACAACTATGTCTACTACTATTCGGTAAAGGCAGATTCGGTGATGATTGAACAGATGAAGGCTGGATATGACGATGCGCGCAAGCTCTTGCTAAAGGGAATACGCAACTCCATCGACCTGCGCTACATCAAGGAGGAACGGTTGAACATCATCTATGCCTATTATGATGCCGCAACTCACAAGAAAATCCAGGAGTATGTGTTTGCTCCCGAAGAATATGAATAGAATTGAGGTATGCTTTAAATGTTTGGAACCATTATTGTAAAATGAAGCCTTTGCTTTCTCTATCTGACATTTTAACTGTGTGCGAGCACAATGTAACAGCTTTTTCATCATTTTTCTGCATAAAGCTATTGCTGTATAAGAAATTAGCAGTACCTTTGCACCGTGACTCAGGTCACATAGGTTTAAGCGAATGATTTTAACGTTAAAGTAAAAAGATTATGTTGCAGGAAAAAGCAGGAAACATTGCAGGTCTCATTTGGCATGCATTGTCAGAGAACAATGGACAGACTTACAAACAGATTAAGAAGGCTACCAAGTTGGCTGAGAAAGATTTCAACCTTGGACTTGGCTGGTTGCTTCGTGAGGACAAACTTGTAGTGTCTGAGTCAGGTGACGAAAAGGATCCATACGTTTATTCATTGAAATAAACCGACGGAGAACTACAGGCCGTAGTTGAACGTATATGCTGAGATGCCATGCATTAATTGCGTGACATCTCAGCTTTTTTATATGCACATACTCCCTTTTCTTGCATTTTTGCCATGCATCGGACTGTGGTTCCCAAATAAATTCGTATCTTTGTACCAATAAATTCGATAGTAGGCTTACATGAAGAATATTAGAAACTTTTGTATCATAGCACACATCGACCACGGCAAGTCGACCTTGGCTGATAGATTGCTTGAATACACACACACGATAAAGGTGACCGAAGGGCAGATGCTCGATGATATGGACTTGGAACGCGAACGTGGTATAACAATCAAGAGCCATGCCATTCAGATGGAGTATCAGAAGGATGGAGAGACTTACACGCTGAACCTTATCGACACTCCGGGACACGTTGACTTCTCCTATGAGGTATCAAGAAGCATTGCTGCCTGTGAGGGTGCTTTGCTTGTGGTGGATGCAACTCAGGGAGTGCAGGCACAGACCATCTCCAACCTTTATATGGCAATCGACAATGACCTGGAGATAATACCGGTCATCAACAAATGCGACATGCCCAATGCCATGCCCGAAGAAGTGACCGACGAGATTGTTGACCTGCTCGGGTGCGACAGCGATGATATAATCCTTGCGTCAGGCAAGACGGGCTTGGGAGTGGACAAGATACTGGATGCAGTCATCGACCGCATACCAGCTCCAAAGGGTGATGAGAATGCACCGTTGCAGGCATTGATCTTCGATTCAGTGTTCAACTCGTTCCGTGGAATCATAGCATATTTCAAGATAGTGAATGGAGTGATGCGCTCCGGCGAGAAGGTGCGCTTCATCAATACGAAGAAAGAATACATAGCAGAGGAAATCGGAGTCCTGAAGATGGATATGATTCCGAAGAAGGAACTGCGGACCGGAAATGTGGGCTATATAGTCTCCGGCATCAAGAATGCCACAGAGGTGAAGGTGGGAGACACCATCACAACCGTAGCCAACCCCAGCGAAAAGGCTATCGAAGGTTTCCAGGAAGTGAAACCAATGGTCTTTGCCGGAGTCTACCCGATAGAGACGGAGGAATATGAGAACTTGCGTACATCGTTGGAAAAACTGCAGTTGAACGATGCATCGCTCACGTTCCAGCACGAGAGCTCTGCTGCATTGGGTTTCGGTTTCCGTTGCGGCTTCCTTGGACTGCTGCACATGGAGATTGTGCAGGAGCGTCTTGACCGCGAGTTCAACATGAATGTCATCACCACTGTGCCCAACGTGTCCTATATGGTTTACGACAAGCATGGAGAATGCCAAGAGGTGCACAACCCGTCAAGCATGCCTGACCCCACACTGATTGAACATGTGGAGGAACCATACATCAATGCCACCATCATCACTACAGCTTCTTATATCGGACCGATTATGACCTTATGCCTGAGTAAGCGTGGTGAGTTGAAGAAGCAGGAGTTCATTGCAGGCAATAGGGTAGAGATTCAGTTCCTTATGCCACTGGGAGAGATTGTCATTGACTTCTACGACAAGCTCAAGAGCATTAGTCGTGGTTATGCTTCGTTCGACTATCACAGTGCCGGATTCCGTCCTTCCAAATTGGTGAAGTTGGACATCCTGCTCAATGGGGAAAGCGTGGATGCTTTGTCCACCCTCACTCATGCTGACAATGCAGTCGGCTTGGGCCGTCGTATGTGTGAACGTCTGAAGGATCTGTTGCCGCGCCAACAGTTCGACATCGCTATACAAGCTGCCATCGGAGGCAAGATTGTTGCGAGGGAAACAGTGAAGCAAGTGCGCAAGGATGTGCTTGCCAAGTGTTATGGTGGTGACGTGAGCCGTAAGCGCAAGTTGCTTGAGAAGCAAAAAGCCGGCAAGAAGAGAATGAAGCAGATTGGCAATGTACAGGTTCCGCAGAAAGCTTTCCTTGCTGTACTTAAACTTGATGATTAACCGAAGTCATACTATAAAAACCTTTTTAGTTAAATTGGATATGAGACGAATACTTGCTTCTGCATGCATGATGGCATTGACCTCAATGGTAGTGTTTGCAGACCCGATTGATGCAGAGAAAGCAAAGGAACTGGCACAGAAATTCATGCCTTCTGATTCTTCCAAACCTACATTGGTGAAGAAGGCAGTGAGAAAAAGTTCCTCTGCGGTGCGTCTTGCGAAGAAATACACAACGTCTGCTCCTTATTATGTATTCAGTAGGGGAGAGGGACAGGGATTTGTCATCGTCAGTGGTGATGATGCTCTGCCCGGAGTGTTGGGCTACACCGAGACTGGTGATTATGACGAGGACAATATGTCTCCGTTCCTGTCATGGTATCTGGAATACTACGGAGGAATGGTGGAAGCAGCGCAGGCTGCTGGTGCTACAAGCATGGATGCACCGTTGCTTACTGCAACCGGCAAGACTGATATCCAACCATTGCTTGAGACCCATTGGCATCAGAGTTCGCCTTATAATGACCAATGTCCTACATTGAAGGCAGGCGGAAGAAGCGCAACCGGATGTGTTGCCACCGCAGCTTCGCAGGTGCTCTATTACTGGCGCAAAGACCTGCCGACACAGACAGCTACAGGTACTGGCAGCTATGCCTATGGCAGTGAGGCAAATCCTACAACTGCATTTCCGAAAGGAACGAAGATGAAATGGGATTTGATGTGTACACAATACTCAGGCTCCGAACCCAATGAATACAAGAGCGCTGTGGCAACGCTTGTGGCTTTTGTCGGTGGTGGTGCAGGTCTGACCTATGGTGCAAGTACTGCTGGACATAACGGGAACTGCATTGGTGTGTTCCGTGATGCATTCGGCTTGAACGGTGGAACGGATAACAGTAAGGACTGGGGACAGGAGTATGACAACTATTCAGACGCTGCTTGGTCGAACCTCCTGTATAACGAACTGGCAAAGGGACGCCCTGTGCTTTACAGTGGAGTGAATGCCAACGGCGAAGGACATGCAGTCGTTGTGGATGGTTATCAGGCTTCGACCGGTTACTTCCATATCAATATGGGGTGGGGCGGACAGAGCGACGGCTATTATACAGTTGCCCGTGGTAAAAGCCCTAACTGGGGATTCAATAACTCATGGCAGGAATGTGTGACTGGAGTCTATCCGAAGAAACCCAAGTTGTCAGCAGAATTTGTGTCTCATGCCACGGTCTATATGAACCGCACGAATGACTTTACTTTTGACGTTGTCAACAATGGTACCCTTGACTACAGTGACGGAATCTATTTCTTTGCCAACACTACAGGCAAGACTCCTACAAGTCTGTCCTCCGCCAAGGATGAAGACACGGAGGCTGTGCTTTCCAATTCGGGCGACACAATACGTTTCACGATGTCAGCCAAACCGACTTCTGAATCAGAATGGTATTTCTATGTGACTGATGCCAACCTGAATGTACTGGCAAAGAAGATTGTCAAACCTTCTGTGCCTGTAAGCAAGCTGTATCTTAAGAACATGACAGTTGACGGATGCTCTGACACCGAGGTATATAATGGAGAGACTTATCGGGTGGTGTACAACAGCAAGGCTACTGGAATGGTAGAACTCCAGGACAAGAGTTCTGTTGGTTTCGAAGGCAATCCGCGCATGTCGATTTATGAGAGTACCGACGGAGGAAAGACCTTCAGCTATATAGGCTACAAGACTTCACAGGCTAAGATTGGTGGCGGAGAGACTTGCACACTCTCTTACTCAATCACATCCACCAGTTCTTGTCCTATGTCAGTTGGAAACCTCTATTACGGTGTGATGCAGGACTCAATCGTTGGTCTGCATGTGAATGATGTAATCAACATGGACGAGGCAGAAAATGCCATCATCCGGTTCATGCTGAAAGGCAACGACATGGAAGTCGTAAGTTTCGATGACAATTGCCTTGCACTGAAAGGAACATGGGATCCCAATGCCTTTACTACACTTGCAAAGAAGACAGCCTACAAGACTGCTACAAGCTATGACTTGACGCAGGTCACAAAGATATTCAATCTTCCTGTAGCACCAAACAACCCGAATGCATTGTACTACATCAGCAATGATGCAACTCCAACATCCGGATGCAATTACATCAAGGATGGTGTATGTAGGCAACTCGTACTTGTTCCCGGATATGACTTCGTGCCACGGGCAGACTTCAAGGCTGTGTCCGCTTCACTTGATATCTCACAAGAGGCAGACAAATGGGGCTTCATCACAGTTCCCTTCGATGCCGATGTTCCAGCAGGAATGATTGCACGTCAGATAGACAACCATACTTCAGCCGGAATCAGCAATAAGACTACTAACATGTCGAAGTTGGTTGCCGGACATACATACGAGATTATGGCATCAAGTTCGGTGAAACAACAGTTGACTGGAACCAATGTGAATGTAGTGAGCGGTACAGTTGCAAATGCAGATGAGGCTGTAGTCGGAACATATGTCAACACCACAACTCCAAGCGGAGCCATGCAGATTAACGACGACGACCCTCAGTATGTGGATGTGGTTGACGAGGGAACAGCGGTTGAGGCTCTCAGAGGTTATTTCCATGCAGACAATGTGACCAAGTCATTCCGTGCTTACTCAGTGATTACGTCCGACCCGACATATCTGAATTTGGCAAAGAACATTCAGTCTGCCTATGATGCAATAAGCACGAACGGTGCGTATGCAACACAGACTGCAACCGACAACTTGCAAAAACTTGTCAACAGTGCAGAGGTAATGTTCACAGACCGTACTGCAAGCACAATGGAAGTGAGAAGTGCAAACTTGAGTTTGGATTCAGCCATTACAGCTTATCTTGGCGATGCTCTCAATCCTAACCTCAATCTCAACTGCACTTCTTTCATAACCAACCCTTCATTTGAAAGTGGCAAGACAACGGGATGGACAACCAGTGGCAAGGTCTATAACTCATCGGCTTTGGCTTACAAGAGTGTCAATGGCGACGGAAAGTACTATCTTTCCGACTGTCAGACCGACAGTACGAGCAGCGGTGTAAGTCAGGTTGTAAAGGGACTTTATCCGGGTCGCTACCGACTGACTGTCATGGTCGGTTCTTCTGAAGGACATCAGGTTACGGTGTTTGCCGGTGATTCAACGGCAACTGTCGAAGCAAGCAACCTTGGCAAACACTATCTGGTCAAGGCTGTGATAGATGATATCTGTGTTGACAATTCAGGTGAACTGGAGATTGGTGTGAAAGCAGGATTCTATTATAAGGCAGACAACTTCGTGCTCACCCTTACCGAGTTTGCCAAGACAGCACGCGAGGATGTGAACGGCGACGGCTCGATTGATACTCAGGATGTTTTGGCTGTATATGAATTCATGCAGAGTCAGCAGGAAGGCAGCGTCGAGTCTGCTGGAGATGTCAATGGCGATGGAATGGTAGATACACAGGATGTATTGCAGATATATGAATATATTCAGAACAATTAGTCACGGGACCGCAGCGGTATTCTCTGCGGTACTGTTGGCTACAGGTCTTTTCTCATGCGGCGAGGACCGTACCTATGAGTATGAGGAGAATACTGCTGATTGCCATACCTTGCAGGATGTGATGGCAGAGTGGTACTTGTGGAACGACAGCATCAGGGATGTGTCGTGGAGCGACTATTTCGCTTCCCCAACCTCCTTCATCAGTAAACTTACGGCACTGAGTCCTGGTGACAAATGGTCGTACTGCTTGATTGATACGGTTGAGAGCGATGGCAATCCATGCGGTTATTTCAACCATGTGGACTCTTATGGAATGGATTTCGTGGTGATGACAGACCCGACGGGTGAAACCACACGTCAGTATGCCCGTGTCATTACCGTCTATCCCAACTCTCCTGCAGAGCGGTGCGGACTTGAGCGCAATGACTTCATTGCACGCATCGACAACAACAATATGACCACATCGATTGCTTCGCAGCTGGTGAACGGACGTTCCCGCACAATAGTGGTCAACCGTTTGGCAGTGAATAGGGAAGAGGCAACGTATTATTGGTCGTCCATCGATACGGTGACATTGGAGAAGTCCGAGAAGGTCAGTGTTGATGCCGTTCTCATCAATAGGATAGTTTCACCGGGTGTGGGATATATCATGCTTTCCAATATGGACGAGACTGACATGATTGTGGCGTCACTGAAGACGCTCATGGAGAAGTCACCAGGCACCATTGTGTTTGACCTCCGGTTGTGCAACCAGGGAACCATAGAATGTGCGCACGAGATAGCCAAACTGATAAGCAACGTCGACGGCACTTTCCTCCAGACAAAATGGAACAGCAGTAAATCCTCCAACAACACATCGTATGACGTATCAGCTTCAGCCGACTATCGGTTGTTCTTCATAACCAACGGCAAGACCCAGGGTGCTCCCGAGTGGCTGATATATGGACTGCGGTCATTGGGACAGAGCGACATGACTGTTATCGGAACAAAGACTGCTGGGCAGAATGTAATGCTCAAGTCAATTCCTACAAACTATAAATTCACAGTTTATCCGGCAGTGGCTTATGTGGCAGGACACGACGGTGCCTACGATTATGATGAAGGTTTGGTTCCCGATTCGGTGCTGGATGAACTCGGTTATGTAAGCCTCTATCCGTATGGAAATGAATACGAAATCATATTGAACACGATACTGACAGATTATTAAGACAATGAACACAAACGACACGACAACAGCAAACGACACGACAACAGCAAACGACACAACGGCGAACACAAACGACACAATGACTCTTCCTCATCCCCTGGTTGCATGTATTCCGATACTTGTACTTGTGGGCATGATGGTTCTGATAGTGAAATTATTTGGCAACAATGCCCTTGGCGGTGGGGTACAGATAGCCCTGCTTATGTCAACGGCAGTATGTGTGTGCCTCGCAATGTGGGTGTACAAGATAAAGTGGAGGGAACTGGAAAGGGGTATAGTGCATACCATTGCCAATTCCGCTGTGTCGCTGATAATCCTTCTGCTCATAGGAATGATGTCAGCATCATGGATGATAAGCGGCATTGTGCCTACCTTGATTTACTATGGAGTGCAAATCATGTCGCCTACATTTTTCCTTTTCACCACCTGTCTGATATGTGCAGTGGTGTCGGTGACAACTGGTTCGTCGTGGACCACAATCGCAACCATCGGTGTGGCTCTGATAGGCATCGGCTCTGCTTTGGGCGTTCCCGAGTACTGGTCGGCTGGAGCCATCATCTCCGGTGCTTACTTCGGCGACAAGATGTCGCCGTTGAGCGATACAACGGTTCTTGCTTCTTCCAGTGCCAGAATCAATCTGTTTAGTCACATCAAATATCTGGTCTTCACTACGGTGCCGACCTTGTCCATCACTCTGTTGATTTATTTTGTTGCCGGTTTCTTCATCGGTTCCGAGGGTGATGTCCCCATATCGGAGTACACCGATGGCTTGAGACGTACATTCGACATCTCTCTCTGGACTCTGGTCGTACCGGCTGTCACTGCTCTTATGATACTCAAGAAACTGCCGTCATTGGTCATTCTGTTTGTGTCGGCTCTGTTGGCAGGTGTGATGGCAATCATTATGCAACCTGATGTGTTGCTGTCGATTGGCGGCAACACCGAACAGACCTATTCGCTGAGTATTGTCAAGGGACTGTTGGTCACGTTCTTCACGTCTACCAATGTGGAGACGGGTAGTGCTACGGTGAATGAACTTGTCAGCACGAGCGGTATGGGCGGTATGATGGACACCATCTGGCTTATTGTGTGTGCCATGTGTTATGGAGGTGTGATGATGGCAAGCCGCATGATTCATAGTCTTGCTGCCCAACTGATAAAGGTAATCCGTGGAACAGCCAGTCTGGTTGCCTCCACTGCTTTTGCCGGAGTGATGAACAATGTCCTGATATGCGACCAGTACGTTTCAATCATCATGACCATCGACATGTTCCGTGATATATATAAGGAGAAGGGATACGAACCCCGACTTTTGTCGCGCGCTACGGAGGACTCATCAACGGTCACATCCGTTCTTGTGCCATGGAACACTTGCGGAATGACCCAGAGCACAGTGCTCGGTGTATCAACCCTTGCTTACCTTCCATATTGCTTCTTCAACCTCTTGAGTCCGCTGATGAGCATCATCATTGCTGCAATTGGTTGGAAAGTTGTGAAGCCGGGAAAGGTTGCGGCAAACAGATAAATGTTTGAACACGTGTGGGATTGATTTTGTATTTCTTGAATAATATCAGTTTATTCAGAAGATGTCACTATGAGTACCGGTGTTGGTCATAATCAATACGAGCTCATCATCGTTCTGCTCCCAAACCAATAACCAATTTGGCATTATATGGCATTCCCATCTTCCTGCGTATTTACCATACAATTTATGCGGTTTGTATTCTGAAGGTAATTTTCCATATTCTTCAAGCAGCAAGATGGTCTCCTTGAATTTTTCCATAGGAAGCCCACGTCTGATGCATCGCTTTACATCTTTGTCGAAGTGATTTGTGGTGACTATCTTATATTTCATATCCCAAACTTCTCAAACATATCTTCAGCACTTTTGTATTCAGTCACTCTTCCATGACGAATGTCATCCATAGATTCTTCTATGCCAGACTTCTTTTTCTTGTTGGTTGAGATGATAGAAACTCCGTTCATTGAATTGAGAACTTTTTTTAGCCCAGCTAGTACGCTACGATCTTCAACTTGTATTGTCAATGTGTCCATAATGTTTCTCCTTTTTTATATAGCTATTGCAAATGTACGAATATTTATTGGAATGCCAAAGAATAATTGGATTTTTCTTCAATTTTCTCCTCTTTAATTTATTTTTCAAACCGTATCCAATCGATGTCGAGGAAAGCACCGTCGTTGCAAATGCTGGGACGGGAATTGTAGAAACCAATCTTGGCACCAATCCACTTGCCCTCCTTGACCGTGAAAGTCGAACCCAGTGACTGGAACTTCTTGTCGTCCAGGCTGTAGGAGAAGTCGGCATAAGCCTTGATGCTGTTGCCAATGCCCTCGCTGTGCACCTTGACACGCACGTAGATGTCGGGAGTGGC
>CAVISR010000042.1:0-24305 GCA_963645405.1 Acutalibacteraceae bacterium | reverse complement strand
GTGTTTGCCACGTGACGTACATGTGTTTGTCACGTGACGTACATTCAAGTAGTCCAGTTTTTTCGTACACCTTGAGAGAAAGTGAAGATGCATGAGTCATAGGGACTAGCGTTCTCCGAACGCATTAAAGCGAGCGAAGGAATTAGTGCGAGGCTGGGAGGCGCATTTGCGTCAAATGCGCGCCACATGCATCTTTGTTATTTTCCTTTCGTTTGGGCGGCGCACATGTGGTACTCCTATTCCAGCTCACAAGTCAGCGCTTCCATCCGGACGGCTAACCCAAAACACAAAACCCAAAACATTATTGGCTACCAATGAAAAAAGCCGGACTGTCATCACGACAGGTCCGGCTTCCAATTAATTAAAATAAAATATGTAAATGAAATTATTCTACTGAATAGTCGAGCTTGCTCATGCGAACATAGGTCGCATAGCGGTGCTGGGCTGCTTTCTTTGAAGCATCGAACAGCTCCTGAGCTTCGGCTGGCTTGGCTTTCTTGAGGGAGAGGTAACGTACCTCGCCATCGAGGAATGCCTGGAAGTTGTCCCAGTTTGGTGTCTTGGAGTCGAGCTGGAACGGATTCTTGCCCTGCTCTGCGAGACGTGGGTCGAATCTCCAGAGGTGCCAGTAACCGCACTCAACGGCTTTGGCTTCCTCTGCCTGGCTCTTGCCCATACCGCCCTTGGCTTTCAGACCGTGGTTGATACATGGAGCATAACCGATGACGAGTGACGGACCTGGATATGCCTCTGCCTCACGGATTGCCTTGAGACACTGTGCGTTGTCGGCTCCCATTGCAACCTGTGCAACATAAATATAACCATATGTGGTCTGCATGAGTCCGAGGTCTTTCTTGGTGATGCGCTTTCCGCCTGCAGCGAACTGTGCGATGGCTCCAAGTGGAGTTGACTTTGACGACTGACCTCCGGTATTTGAGTAGACCTCGGTATCGACTACGAAGATATTCACGTCTTCGCCTGATGCCAATACATGGTCGAGACCTCCGTAACCTATATCGTAAGCGGCTCCGTCGCCACCGATTATCCACTGTGAACGCTTGACGAGGTAGTGGGACAGTTCTGAGAGCTGCTTGCAGTATTCGCATCCAGCCTCACGTCCTTTGGCGATGAGCGGATTGAGTTTGGCTGCTGCTGCCTTTGATGCATCTGCATTGTCCTTTCCGTCAATCCATTCCTGGGCTGCTGCCTTGAACTCGGCTGGTGTGCCTTCCTTGGCGATAAGCTCGTTGAGGATTGCCACGATGCGTGCACGCATCTTCTTGTTGGCAATGGTCATACCAAGTCCGTATTCGCAGAAGTCTTCGAACAGGGAGTTTGACCATGCTGGACCTTGTCCTTTCTCGTTCTTTGTGTATGGTGTTGATGGGATTGAACCTGAATAGATTGAAGAGCAACCTGTTGCGTTGGCTACAATCTCTCTGTCGCCGAAGAGCTGTGAAATCAGTTTGACGTATGGAGTCTCACCGCATCCTGAACATGCTCCTGAGAACTCGAAGAGTGGGGTAGCGAACTGGCTGAGACGTGGGTTGGACTTGACGTCGACGAGGTCTTGCTTTGACTTGACATGCTTTACGCAATACTCCCAGTTCTTTGCTTCGCCCAGTTCTCCCTGGAGCGGAACCATCTTGAGGGCTTTTGCTCCCTTGTTGCCCGGACATACGTCAACGCAGTTGCCGCAACCAAGACAGTCGAGTACTCCCACCTGCATGCGGAACTGCATGCCCTTGAGTGGTGCCGGTGCCTTGATTTCAATCTTTGCTGCATCGAGTTTGGCTGCTTCGTCGGCATCCATTGCGAACGGACGGATACATGAGTGAGGACATACGAATGCACACTTGTTGCACTGGATACAGTTAGTTGGATCCCATTGTGGAACAAATGCTGCAACGCCTCGCTTCTCGTAGGCTGCTGTGCCCTGTTGCCACATACCGTCTTCAATTCCCTTGTATGCTGATACGGGGAGAAGGTCACCGTTCTGTGCGTTGATAGGACGCACGAGTTTGTTGATGAACTCTGGGTCATCGTTCTTTTCTTCTGGGTCGTTGGGGAGTTTTGCCCATGCCGGGTCAACGGTAAGGGTCTTGTATTCACCTCCACGGTCGACTGCAGAGTAGTTCATGTTTACCACATCCTCACCCTTGTTGCCATAGGACTTGACGATGAACTTCTTCATCTGCTCGATTGCGAGGTCAACAGGGATTACTTCGGTGATGCGGAAGAATGCAGACTGGAGGATGGTGTTGGTACGGTTGCCAAGTCCGATTTCCTGTGCAATCTTTGTGGCATTGATGTAGTAGACTGTGATGTTCTTCTCTGCGAAGTATTTCTTGATTTTGTTTGGCAGGTTCTTCACGAGTTCGTCGCCGTCCCAGATGGTGTTGAGAAGAAACTGTCCGTTCTGACGCAGACCGCGGAGTACATCGTACATGCGGAGATAAGCCTGTACGTGGCATGCCACGAAGTTTGGTGTCTTGATCTGATATGTGGAACGGATTGGTGTGTCACCGAAACGAAGGTGAGAGCAGGTGAATCCTCCTGACTTCTTTGAGTCGTAGGAGAAGTATGCCTGGCAATATTTGTTGGTGTTGTCACCGATAATCTTCACTGAGTTCTTGTTTGCACCTACTGTTCCGTCGGCACCGAGTCCGTAGAACTTTGCCTCGAAGATGCCTTCGCCGCCAAGTGCCTTCTCTTCCTCGATTGGGAGTGAGTGGAAGGTGACGTCGTCAACAATACCGAGAGTGAAGTGGTTCTTTGGCTGTGGGAGTTCGAGGTTGTCGTAAACAGAGAGAATCAAAGTAGGTGTGACATCGTAAGAACCGAGTCCGTAGCGTCCGCCAACGATGAGTGGAGCGTTCTCCTGTCCGTAGAATGCATCTCTTACATCGAGGTAGAGTGGTTCTCCGTTTGCTCCCGGTTCCTTTGTTCTGTCGAGCACTGCAATGCGCTTTACTGTCTTTGGAACTGCTTTCAACAGATGTTTTACAGAGAATGGTCTATAGAGGTGAACTGATACCATACCATACTTCTTGCCGTTGGCATTGGCATAGTCGATGGCTTCGCGTGCTGCTTCTGTTGCAGAGCCCATGAGGATGATTACCTTGTCGGCATCTTCGGCTCCGTAGTAAGAGAAGAGGTCGTACTTGCGTCCGGTGATTCTTGACATCTCCTTCATGTACTCTTCAACGGCTTCAGGCACAGAATCGTAGAATGGGTTGCATGACTCGCGGTGTGGGAAGAAGGTCTCGGGGTTCTCTGCCATACCCTTTGCTTCGGGATGTTCCGGAGAGAGGGCACGTGCACGGAATTCGGATACCTTGTCCATCGGAACGAGTGGACGGAGGTCTTCCATGTCCATCTCCTCAATCTTGTGGTACTCGTGTGATGTGCGGAAACCGTCGAAGAAGTTGATGAACGGTACGCGTGTCTTCAATGCAGTGAGGTGGGCTACTGCACTGAGGTCCATGACTTCCTGTACTGAACCTTCGCAAAGCATGGCGAAACCAGTCTGGCGGCATGCCATGACGTCGCTATGGTCACCGAAGATACAGAGTGAGTGGGAAGCTACTGTGCGGGCTGATACATGGAATACGGACGGAAGGAATTCTCCTGCTATCTTGTACATGTTAGGAATCATAAGGAGAAGTCCTTGTGAAGCAGTGAAGGTGGTTGTGAGTGCCCCTGCCTGGAGTGAACCGTGGACTGCACCTGCAGCTCCTGCCTCTGACTGCATTTCCTGAACGAGTACTGTGTCGCCAAAAATGTTCTTACGGCCTTGAACCGCCCATTCGTCTACATGTTCTGCCATTGGAGACGATGGGGTGATAGGATAGATGGCAGCTACTTCTGAGAACATATATGCAATATGTGCAGCTGCCTGATTACCATCACAGGTAATGAATTTTTTCTCTTTAGCCATTTTCTGTTAGAGTTGTATGTTTAAAATATATCTTGTTTCTGTTGTTATAGATGCTTGTGGTTGGTTTATGGTCTGCGACTGGTTGTGTTTGCCTTTACTTTTACTGCCAACAATTTACCTTTACTGCCAGTAATCAATAGAGGAAGCCGAACAGCCAGAGTGGTATGAGGTTGCCTTCGCCCACATCTTTCTGATTGACTGCGAATATGACTTTCGACTTGTTCTTCTGGCGTGCTCCGTGTTCGATGACGCGGAATTCCTGCTGTCCGTCGATGAGGAACGAGCAGATGTTACCTGCTTTGTTGACTTTGTGGTCTTTCCAGACGGTGTTGCAGAAGAAGGTCTCAAGCACGTCGTGCTCGTCGAAGCGCTGTGGATAGAAACTGTACATCAGGTTCGAGTTGTGGAGGAGTACTCGTGCCGGCTTTTTGGGGAATTCGTCGCCCTTGGCATAGATCATGTTGACGAGACGTGCTTCCATGAGGTACTTTATGTAGTTCATCACGGTGGCTCTCGACATTCCGAGTTCTACTGCCAACTGACTGATGTTTGGCACGCTGCTTCCGCTGTTTGTCAGGAGATAGAACATCTGCTTGATCTTTGGCAGATACTTCAGTTCGATTTGCTTGATCTGAAGGATGTCGACCTCAATCATCATGTTCATTGTCTTCAGCAGGTTCTCTGAATAGTTGGTCTGCTCGAGGAAGAAGGGATAGAATCCGTGGTGCAGGTATTCCTGGAAGTAGTCGCGCGGATTTGCCTTTGCCACGATTTGTGTTGCAATCTTGGTGTGGTCGGCAAGAATCTGGTCGAGTGTGTATGCCGGGAAGAAACTGCCTGTACGCAGGTTGTAGAATTCGCGGAAGGAGAATCCTCTCAGGTTGTAGGAGTCGACAATGCCGTTCAGTTCGGGGTTGTCTTCCTTGAGCCGCATGACTGACGACCCGGTGAATATGATTTTCAGTCCGGGATAGCGGTTGTAGCATTCACGCAGCTGTTTGCTCCAGTCGGGCTGTTTGAACACTTGGTCAATCAGCAGGACTTTGCCTCCGTTGCGGTAGAACTCGTGGGCAAACTCTGTGATGCCGATGTTCTGCACATAGAAGTTGTTTGTATTAATATAGAGACACTGATGATCGTCTGGGGAATAGTGCTCTTTTGCGTACTGTAGTAAGAACGTGGTTTTTCCCACACCTCTTGCTCCCTTGATTCCAATCATACGCTTTTTCCAGTCGATTTCATCCATCAAATCTCTGCGTACCGGTGCATTCAGGTTCTTTACTAAGTATTCGTGCGTACGGAAAAATGACTCCATATTAAATCTCGTTTTTTAGTTGTACTGTGTTTCGATACTTTCTAAATATTTTTGCAAAGGTACGACTTTTAAATGATATTGCAAAGCAGAGTTTGCAGAAAATGTGAATTATTTTGTCTTTCAGTGATTTTCAATACCTGTGCGGGCTATTCCAGCCATGTTTGGTTAATAAAAAAGGATGCACGTCTACAGTGAAATCCGTGCATCCTCCCTACTTATTTTATCAAGTTCGTTTTATCGGGTCCATCCGTCAAACCCGTTCATCGAGTTCTTTGTCAAAGATTCTTCTTCCAGAAGTCTACGATGGTTTTGCGCAGGTGCAGGCTTGTTCCCTTGCCTTCGCTTATGCCATGGGTGCGCATAGGATAGCTTACCTGATAGAATATCTTGCCCAATGAGATGAGACGGTTTGCCAGCATCTCGGTGTTCTGATAGTGGACATTGTCGTCGCCTGTTCCGTGGATGATGAGCAGGTTGCCTTTCAGTCCTTCGGCAAAGTTGATTGGACTGCCGCGGAAGTATCCGTCGGGGTTGTTCTGCGGTGTGTTCATGTAACGCTCCTGGTAGACTGTGTCATACAGACGCTGGTCGGACACGAAGGCGATGGCTACGCCTGTCTTGAATACGTCGGGGTAGCGGAACATACTGTTGAGGGTCTGTGCTCCGCCTCCGCTCCAGCCTGTGATGCCGAGACGGGTGGAATCCATGTATTCGTAGTGACGGCACAAGTCCATGATGCCGCGTGCCTGGTCTTCGCTGGCTGCCACTCCCACTTCTCCGTAGATGCATTTCCTCCATTCACGTCCGCGTGGGCAGTTGGCTCCTCTGTTCTCTATGCTGACAACGATGTAGCCTTGGTTGGCAAGATAGTGCCAGAACAGGTCGGTGCTCCAGATGTTTTGCACTGTGGCAGATGCCGGCTCACCATAGACATAGTCGATGACTGGGTATTTCTTTGTCGGGTCGAAGTCTGCCGGTTTGATTATCCATGCATCGAGCATGAGGTCTCCGCTCTTTACCTTCACGAATTCTTTCTTCGGGAAGCCGAAACTCTCCCACACTTTCTGTCCCTCGGCATTGTCCTCCATTTGGTGGTCGAGACTCCATTTGCCGTTCTTGCCCATCTTCATCATGCTATATTGTGGCAGATGGTTGGCTGAGGAATAGGTCTCGATGGCATAGTCGTACTCAGGAGAGAAGTCGTAGTAGTATTGTCCTGCTTCGGGCTTTCCGTTGTGGCACATTGCAGTGATGTTTTCCACTGTGCCGTTGCCCATCACCTTGGTGCGGAACATGTAGAGTTCGGTGGCATTGTCGGGTGATGCAGAGAAATAGATATATCCGTTTGCTTCGTCGAATGCAAGTTCGCTGACCACATCGAAATTGCCTTTTGTGATGCAGTTCCACTTCTTTCCGTCGGCTGACACTCGGTAGAGATGGCGCCATCCGTCGCGTTCTGACGTGAAGATGAAGTATTTGTTGCCGCTGAGCCAATGGATGTTGTCGTTGGTCTCAACCCATGCTTTGTCGGTGTCGGTGCACAGCACTTGTGGCTGTGTTGCATGTCCGTCGGTCACTGTGGCTGTCCACACGGTGTTGGTGTTCTGTGGACGGTTCATCTGCTGGATCATCAGTTTGTTGGTTCCTGGGATGAACTCCATTCTAGGCAGATAGTTCTCGCGCTGGTCGCCCGGGATGTCGAGCCACTGTGTCGGTGTGCCTTTGGCTGTCACGTCGAGCACTCCGATGTGTACTGCGGAGTTTGTGGTTCCGGCTTTAGGGTAGGGGAAGTGCTGGACGGTGGGGTAGACGCTGCTCACATTGTCGATGATGTCGAACCATCCTGTGCCGCTGGTGTTGCTTTGCCAATAGGCTATGTTCTTGCTGTCGTCGCTCCAGCGGAATCCGTCGCGGCAGTCGAACTCTTCTTCATACACCCAGTCGAAGGTTCCGTTGACGATGGTGTCGTTGCCGTCGGTGGTCAGTTGCTGGATCTGTGTGTCGGTCATGCTGCATGACTCGAGATAGATGTTGTTTTTTGAAACGTAAGCCACTTTGGTTCCGTCGGGTGAAAACTTGGTGAACATGAGGCTGGACTCGGGAAGGGTCGCTCCTAGCTGGCGCTTTTCCTTTGTCTTCAGATTGACGAGGTAGTAGTCGCCGCGTGTGGCATATCTCCACACTCGCTTGCGGTTGGTGAATATCAGGGCGTAGGATGCGTCGCTGTTGACTGCACTGTAGTTCTCGTTGTCGGAAATGGCAGCGGACTCGTAGGGCATGGCTTGGCTCTTCTCGCTTACGGGAAAGCCTTCGGAAGGATATTTCTGTGGAATCAGTGTCCATCCGCCACTTACTGCATCTTCAAGCGTGAGTTCACGATGGCTTGTCTGTGCAAAGGAATTCAGTGTGAAAATGGCAAATAATGCCATTGGTAATAATGACTTGTTCATGTTTGGTTCTGTTGATTCAAATGACCTTACAAAGGTAGGTATAAAACTGATACAATCATTCAGTTTGGACGAATTTTTAAGGAATTCGGGTTCTGCGGGTATAAATCAAGGCTGAAAAGATATATTGGAGGGGCTGCGGAAAATGAAATCCCAGAGGTCCATGAAAAATATTATTCAGGTTCAGCAAGTATATAGAACAATGTGGGTTTTGGCTTGTCGTCCCACTACCGGTCGTCCGTCGTCATACAACCGTTTGTCCGTCGCCATACAACCGTTTGTCCGTCGCCATACTATCGGTTGTCTGTTTCCATACTACCGTATGTCCATCGTTGTCCATCGTCCCACGAACATTTGCCCATTGCCTTGCGAACATGTGTCCATTGAAATTGCTGGGGTGATTTTGAAGCAGGGCTTTACTGGTAAACTCTCACATAGTCGATTTCGTATCGCAGAGGAAAAGCGTCGTTGACCGGTTCGCCTCCGTTGTCTCCTCCGATTGCAAGATTCAGCAGGATGTATTGCGGTGTGTGGAACGGACATTCGTTTCCGCCTCTGTTGCCGTTGACTGTTCGGGTGAGGTCGATGTCGTTGAGCAGTTCTCCGTCGAGGTAAATCCGGATGTATTCCGATGTCCAGTCCATTGTCCATGTGTGGAACTTTTCGCTCCAGTAGGGGTCTTTGTCGAGGAAATGCTTGTAGTCGGTTTTCTTTGAGTTCCATACGGGACGGTTGTTGTCGCCTCCCCAGCAGGCATTTGCCAGGATGTGTGGAATCCCGTTTATGTGGTAGTATTCCATGACATCGATCTCTCCGCTTGACGGCCACCCGTATTTGCTGCCGAGCAACCAGATGGCAGGCCATGCTCCAATGACTGCGGGAATCCGTGCTCTCACTTCCATCTTTCCGTACAGAAATTCGAACTTGCCCCGTGTGTTGATGCTTGCAGATGAATAGTGTGCGTATTGCGGCTTTGTCCTCCAGTCGCGGTTGCCGGCATCGGGATTGTAGTGTGGGTTGGCGATGCTGTCGATACGTCCCTCCAGAATCAGGGTGCCATTGGTCTGGTATGCATTGTCTTCTTGATACCATTGGTATTCATGGTTGCGTACGAATCCTTTCTCGAAGTTCCATGAGTTTGTGTCGACCGGACCTTCGGCATTGAATTCGTCGTGCCACACAAGCTTTTGTGCTTGCATGGATGTGATTCCCAATGAAATGACGGCTGTGAGGAGAAGCTTGTGCATGGCTGTGGAAGGGAGTTTGTGTATGGCTGTAAGTCTGTGCATGACTGTATAGCGGTTTATTTGTCGTTGTTCAGTAGGTCGGGACGCAGTCTTGCGGTTCTTTCCATCGACTGCTGGAGTGCCCATTCTTCTATCTTTGCCTGGTTGCCCGACAGCAGGATGTCGGGGACTGTCCATCCTTTGTAGTTGGCAGGACGGGTGTAGACTGGTGCATCGAGCAGGTTGTCCTGGAAGGAGTCGGACAATGCGCTCTGCTCGTCGCCAATTGCTCCGGGGATGACTCTGACGATGGCATCTGCCATGCAGGCTGCAACGAGTTCGCCTCCTGTGAGTACGAAATCGCCGAGGCTTACCTCTTTGGTTATGAGATGCTCGCGGATGCGGTAGTCGATTCCTTTGTAGTGGCCGCAGAGGATGATGATGTTTCCCTTGAGCGACAGTTCGTTTGCCATCGGCTGGTCGAACTTCTGTCCGTCGGGAGTCACGAAGATAATCTCATCGTAGTCTCTCTCGGCTTTCAGTGCGGATATGCATGCGTCGATTGGCTGGCATTGCATGACCATGCCTGCAAATCCGCCGAAGGGGTAGTCGTCTATCCTCCGGTGTTTGTCTTCCGTGTAGTCGCGGATGTTGTGGACGTGTATTTCTGCCAGTCCTTTTTTCTGTGCTCTGCCCAGTATGGATTTGTCGAAGAAACTGTCCAGAAGCTCTGGCACTGCTGTAAGTATGTCGATTCTCATTGTTCTTGGTTTTCTGTGGTCGGGGATGTCGTTCTTCCGTTCTGCCTCGTATGGCTGTTTGCCGTTTTGTCCGGAATGGTGAACTCCCATTCGGCCTTGAGTGTAGGTCTTGGCTTGGTCAAGAATGAAAAAAGACTCTGAATCTAAACGCTAAGTCTCGATTTTCAGAGTCTTTCTATTGCTGTCTGCCTATGGGCAGTTGGTTACTACTTTAAGATACTGAGTTCCTTGAATGAGTCTACGAGTGCGGAAACGCAACGGTCAACTTGCTCTTTGGTGTGTGTTGCCATGAGGGCTACACGGACCAGTGTGTCTTGTGGCGCACAAGCAGGTGGAATGACCGGGTTGATGAACACGCCCTTCTCGAATGCTTTCTTGGTTACTTCGAAAGTCTTTTCCACGTTGCGTACGTAGAGTGGGATGATTGGGCTTTCGGTGTCTCCGATTTCGAATCCTGCGTCCTTGAATGCCTTGAGTGCATAGTTGGTAATCTTCCAGAGGTTCTCTATGCGTTCTGGCTCGGACTTGAGGATGTGGAGTGCTTCCATCGCTGCTGCAGTTGCTGCCGGAGTGTTACTTGCACTGAAGATGTAGGTGCGTGAAGTATGGCGCAAATAGTTGATTGTGTCTTTGTCGGCTGCAATGAAACCTCCGATTGAGGCGAGTGACTTTGAGAATGTTCCCATGATGAGGTCCACGTCGTCGGTCACTCCAAAGTGGTCGCATGTGCCTCGTCCGTTTCTTCCGAATACTCCGATGCCGTGTGCTTCGTCCACCATGATACTTGCGTTGTACTTCTTTTTCAGTTCAACGATTTCTGGCAGTTTGGCAAGGTCGCCTTCCATTGAGAACAATCCATCGGTCACAATCAGCTTGATTGCCTCCTGGCGACATTTCTTGAGTTGTGCCTCAAGGTCTTCCATGTCGTTGTGCTTGTAGTGATAGAATGTCGAGAATGAAAGCCTGCGTCCGTCAACGATTGAAGCGTGGTCTCTGTCGTCTCCCAGGATGTAGTCGTTGCGTCCTGTGAGTGCTGAAACGACACCGGCGTTGACGCTGAAGCCTGTTGAGTAGACCAGTGCCTCGTCTTTTCCGACGAACTCTGCCAATTCGTGCTCGAGCTGGATGTGCAAATCAAGTGTTCCGTTGAGGAAGCGTGAGCCTGCACAACCTGTTCCATATTTCTTGATGGCTGCGATTGCGGCATCAACGATGCGCTTGTCGTATGTGAGTCCCATGTATGAGTTGGAACCGAACATCAGAACTTTCTTGCCATCCATCACCACCTCTGTATCCTGGTGGCTGTCGATTTCTCTAAAATAAGGGTATATGCCAGCTTCCATGTATTTCTGCGGCTCTCTATACTCCTTAAATCTTTCTTGCAATAAACCCATAATTCATTGTGAGTGCTGCTTAAACCCTTGGGGGCTTGGTGGCAATATAATTATAAGGTAATCCCGTCTTATATATGCCGCACACTCTCTCTATTTTTATTATTAATTTATTTGGTCCAATTCATTGAATTGTCCGTACAGGCTGCAAAGGTACGAAAAAAACTCTCATGCTCAATAGTTTTTAATGAAAAAATGCGCTTTGAGTAAAAAATCATGGTCAAAAGGGCGCATGGCTCATTCTTTTTCTTTATTTTTGCATTCTAATTTCAACATCACCTTCAATGCAGAAAAAGAAGATCGTATTTATATATAACCCGATATCCGGGGTGTCTGGCAAGCGGATGATTCTAAATCAGATTGACAAGCGCCTCGACAAGGAATTGTTTTCCTACGAGATACGGAAGACTCTGTATGCCGGTCATGCCAAGGAGATTGCGCGTGAGGCTGTGGCTGCGGGTGCGGATATTGTCTGTGCCATTGGCGGTGATGGAACGATGAATGAGGTGGGGTGTGTCTTGGTGAACACCAACACGGCTCTTGCCATCATCCCGTGCGGGTCGGGCAACGGACTTGCACGCCACTTGCATATTCCGCTTGACGCAATCAGTGCCATCGACCTTATCAACAGCTGCACCATCAGCAAGATGGATTACGGACTGATAAACGACCATCCGTTCTTCTGCACGTGTGGAATCGGGTTTGATGCGTTTATCTCCGAGAAGTTCGCCAAGTCGCGGTCGAGAGGCCCGCTGTCGTATGTCGAGAATGTGCTGACCAATGGCTTGAAGTACAATCCGGAGACTTATGGCATCGACATTGTGAACGAGAAGGAGGAGAAGAGTGTGCAGAAGGCTTTCCTCATCTCGTGTGCCAATGCTTCGCAGTATGGCAACAATTTCTATATTGCACCGCAGGCATCGGTGAGGGACGGTCTGCTTGATGTCACAATCATAAAGCCATTCACTGTCATTGATGCGCCGCAGATTGCCTTGCGCCTGATGAACGGCAAAATCGAGAACAACAATTATGTCAGCACATTCAGATGCAAACGTCTTGTTGTCCATCGCCCTCATGCAGGAGTGATTCATTTCGACGGGGACCCGATGGAGAGCGATGCTGAGGTTGAGGTGAAGATTGTGCCGCAGGGCCTTTTCTGCGTTTGTCCGAAGGAGGAGGGAAAGACTGACATTGCCGAGAATATCCAGACAGTTATCATTGAGCAGTTCCGCATGATGCAGATGCGTTCGGAGGAACTGATTGAGGTGAACCGACGTACAAACAAGATTCTTCTCGAGCAAACCCAAAAGACTAATCTGAAAATCCGTGAGCAGTTAAACAAACTGAAGGACAAACTGAACTTGGGCGGCAAGTAGGGTAGGGATACCTTCGATTGGACTAAGCAAAAGAGATGCCTTCGATTGTGTCAAGCGAAAGGGGCAAAGTCGAAGAACTACATATATATAAATAAGGAGGCAAGTCCGGCTGATGGTTCTTGCCTCCTTTTGATTGTCGGTTTATAGGGCTTTTGTTCTTGCTTTTATTCTAGCAATCTTGCCAAATCTTTTGTTCTGGCAACCTTGCCAAAGCCTTTATTCTTACTAAAACCTTTATTCTTACTAAAGCCTTTATTCTATTCCGAAGAGTTTCTTGAGCCCGTTGTCCACTCCGCTGAATCCCATGAATGCCATGGCGAGCAGTCCTGCGGTGATGAGTGCTATCGGCATTCCGGTCACTGCTTTAGGCAGTTTGGAGAATTCCAGCTGTTCGCGCAGTCCTGCAAAGAGTATGAGGGCGAGTGCGAAGCCGAGGGCGGTGGAGAATGCGTAGACTACTCCTTCGAGCAGGCTGAAGTCTTTCTGGATTACGAGGATTGCTACTCCGAGGATGCAGCAGTTGGTGGTAATCAGTGGAAGAAACACTCCGAGTGCCTGGTAGAGTGACGGCGATACTTTCTTGAGTATGATTTCGACCATCTGCACCAGTGCTGCAATGATGAGGATGAATGCAATGGTCTGGAGATATGCCAAGCCTGTGGGGTCGAGGATGTACTTCTGTACGAGGTAGGTGACGATTGTTGCCAGTACGAGCACGAAGGTTACGGCTGCGCCCATGCCTGAGGCTGTGGCTATTTTCTTTGATACTCCCAGAAACGGGCATATTCCCAAGAACTGTGACAGGACTATATTGTTTACGAATATAGCTGTTATAAATATCAATACGTATTCCATGTTTATGCCTTTCTTATTTTATGCCTTTCTTAATTTGTTGACTAATGCGATGAGGTAGCCCAGCACGATGAAGCCTCCGGGTGCGAGCACGAACATCAGCATCCCGTAGTTCTCGCCCTGAAGCGTGGCTCCGAAGATGGCGCCTGTTCCGAGGAATTCACGGATGGCTCCGAGCAGGGTGAGTGCGATGGTGAATCCAAGTCCTATTCCGATTCCGTCGCACATGCTGGCTATCGGGGTGTTCTTGGCTGCGAATGCTTCGGCACGGCCGAGGATGATGCAGTTGACCACGATGAGTGGGATGAACAGTCCGAGGGTGGCATAGATGTCGGGCACGTATGCCTGCATGAGCATCTGGAGTATTGTCACGAGTGATGCGATGACTACGATGTAGCACGGGATGCGCACCATGTCGGGGACGAGGTTCTTGATGAGTGAGATGAGGAAGTTCGACATGATGAGCACGAACATTGTTGCGAGTCCCATTGACATTCCGTTGATGGCGCTGGATGTGGTTCCGATGGTAGGGCACATTCCTAGGAGAAGCACGAATGTGGGGTTCTCCTTTACGATGCCGTTGAGTATGACTTTGAAGTTATTCATTGTTTCCTCCTTCCTTTGTTGCTGCGGATGCGTTTGCCTGCTGTGAGGCTCCGGTATTCGCGTTGGTGTTGCCGTTTGTCAGTTGGTCGTAGGCGTTCTGCACTGCGAGCAGGAATGCGCGTGAGGTGATGGTTGAGGCTGTGATGGCATCGATGTCGCCTTCTCCGCCTTTGGTTACTCCGAACTTGACTTCACCTGGGTTTTTGCCGATGATGTCTCCGCGGTTGCCTTTCTGGAACCATTCGCCTGCCTTGGCTCCGAGTCCCGGTGTTTCTGAGTGCTCGAGGATGGTGTAGCCGAGGACTGTGCCTTCGGGGTCGAAGCCTACGAGGACTGTGAGCGGACCGCCGAACCCGTTGGTGGTGCTTTGTATGGCTGTACCTTTGTCGGACTTGTAGAAGATGTAGGTGTCGACTGTGTCGGTTTCGTATTGGAAGTCGCTGTTGAGGTCAACTCCCATCACTTGCTTGATGCCTTTTGCAAGGTTGTCGGCTTTGATCTTCTCTATCTGGCTTGATGTGGCGTAGTTGACGTATGCGAGTGCTGCGCCTGCCACTACGGTGATTACCGTGAGGACAATCACCATGTTTGCGAGTGATGATTCTAGTTTTTTCATTTCTTGACTACCTCCCCGAATCTCTTTGGTTTGCAATAGTTGTTTATAAGAGGTGTGAATGCGTTCATGATGAGGATGGCGAACGACATTCCTTCCGGATAGGCTCCCCAGTTTCTGATTACTACTGTGAGGAATCCTATTGCCACTCCGTAGATTATCTGACCTTTCTTGGTCATTGGTGAGGTGACGTAGTCGGTTGCCATGAACACTGAACCGAGGAGGAGTCCTCCGGTGAGGAGTTCATAGACTGGTGACACGTAGGTTGCTGGGTTGGCGAGGTTCATCAGTCCTGAGAACACGAATACGGTTGCAAGGATTGACACTGGGATGTGCCATGTGATGATTTTCTTTGCGAGCATGTAGATGAGTCCGATGATGATGGCAATGGCGCTCACTTCGCCGAGGCATCCGCCTGTGTTGCCCACGAGCATGTCGATGGCATCGGGCAGCTGGCTTACGCTGGCGTCACCTTTCATGATTTGGCTGATGACTGCCAGTGGGGTGGCTGCTGTCTCGCCGTCGATGGTGAGGAAGCTTTGTCCGGGCACGGGCCATGTGGTCATCTGCACTGGGAAGGAGATGAGGAGGAAGGCGCGTCCGGCAAGGGCGGGGTTGAAGAGGTTGCATCCGAGTCCGCCGAAGGTCATCTTCACTACGCCGATGGCGAAGAGTGCTCCGATGATTACCATCCAGAGTGGGATGTTTGACGGGAGGTTGAACGCAAGCAGGATTCCTGTTATTATGGCTGAACCATCAGTGATTGTCGGTTTTTGCATCTTCAGCAGGTATTTTCCGATTGCCCACTCGAAGAAGACGCATGAGGCGACGGAGACGGCTGTCACTGCTATCGCACCTAGTCCGAAGAAATAGAATGAACAAAGAAGCGCAGGGATGAGTGCGATGCACACTCCGTACATGTTCTTCTTCACGCTATCGCCTCCATGCACATGCGGTGATAATGATACTGTTAGTTTATTCATTTTTCTCTACGATTTGTCTGTTGTTTTACTTTTTTGCAGAACGAGCTTTGATGATTCCCATTACTGTTGATTTGCCGAGGCGTATGTAGTCGAGGAGCGGACGGTTGGCTGGGCAGGTGAACTGGCACGAGCCGCATTCGATGCAGTGTGTGACGTCTTCTTTCTCGAGTCGTTCCCACATCTGCTTTTCTGCGCACATTCCGAGGAGGTAGGGCTCAAGTCCCATCGGGCATGCTTCGACGCACTTGCCGCAGCGTATGCAGTTGGATGGTTCGTTGCGCTTTGCTTCTTTCTCGTTCATGATGAGTACGCCTGACGAGCCTTTGCATATTGGCACTTCGGTGGTCACGAGGGCTTTTCCCATCATTGGTCCGCCGCCGATCACTTTGCCTGTGTCTTCGGGCAGTCCGCCGCAGGCGTCGATGAGTTGGCTCATCGGTGTGCCCATTCGTGTGAGGAAGTTGCTTGGGTGGGCGAGGCTCTTGCCGGTGACGGTGACGATGCGCTCGAAGAGCGGCTTGTTTTTCATCACTGCTTCATACACTGCGAAGGCTGTGCCCACGTTCTGTATGATGGCTCCCACGCTCACTGGCAGTGCTGGAGGTGCGGGCACCTGGCGGTTGACCACTGCGTCGATGAGTTGTTTTTCGCCTCCTTGCGGATATTTCACTTTGAGTGGCACTACCTCTATCTCAGGATATTCCTGTGCTTTCTTCTGCATGAGGCTGATGGCATCGGGCTTGTTGTTCTCGATGGCGATGTAGCCTTTGCTTACGTTTACGGCTTTCATGAGGAGGGTGAGTCCCACGAGGATTTCGTCGGAGTGCTCGAGCATGAGCCGGTGGTCGGCTGTGAGGTAGGGCTCACACTCCACTGCGTTGATGATGACCCATTCGGGTTTGCTTCCCGGTGGCGGCATCAGTTTCACGTGTGTGGGGAAGCATGCTCCTCCCATTCCCACTACTCCTGCGTTCTGTATTTTCTCTATGATTTCCTTGCTTGTGAGTTCGGGTTTGTCTTTCAGCTTTACGAGGTCGGCTGAGCGGTCGATGCCTTCTGTCCATTCGTCGCCTTCCACGGTGATGGTGATGGCTGGCTTCTTGTATCCGCTTGCGTCGACTGCTGTGTCGATGTTCTTCACTGTTCCCGAAACGGATGAATAGATTGGTGCTGACACGAATCCGCCTGCTTCGGCTATCATCTGTCCCACTTTCACTTTGTCGCCTTTCTTCACTACGGGCTTGGCTGGTGCACCGATGTGCTGGCCCAGTGGGAAGACGGCTGTCTTTGGCAATTCGGCAACTTTTATCGGTTCGGCTGCAGAGAGTTTGTTCTCTGCGGGATGAACTCCACCTATTTTAAATGTCTTCATGCTTTCTTCTCCTTTTTAAGTCCCAATAATATTTGCTGTGATGGAAGGAGTGGGGCGTTGTAGCTGTAGTCGGTTCCGACTGCTGCTGCGTTTTCTTTCTCTCCTTGCACGAGGTCCACTGCGCCTGCCAGCAGGTATTGCTGTGAAGGGAGCAATGGTGCGCCGTATTTCACTTCAATCTGCTTGCCGTAGGGCAGGGTGTTGGTGTTGGCTGGTTTTGCCTTTTCTGCGGCTGGAGCTGCTGTGCCTGCTGCAGGACGTGCTGCGCTTTTCTTTGCCACTGGCTTGAGGGGTTCGCCCAGCATGATGATTGATGACTTCGGACATGCTTCGATGCATGAACGGCACTGGGTGCACTTGGTGGCGTCGATGTGTGCCACATTGTCGGCAACTGTGATGGCGTCGAATCCACACACTTGCTGGCACTTGCCGCAACCGATGCAGGACACTGCGCACACTTTGTTTGCTTGTGCTCCCTTGTCTTTGTTCACGCACTGCACAACCACTCCCCGGCGGTTCTTGTCGACTTCGCGAATCTCGATGATGTTGCGAGGACAAGCCTTGGCGCAGGCTCCGCACGATGTGCATTTCTCTCTGTCAACTTCTGGAAGTCCGGTTTCGGCATTCATCTTGATGGCGCCGAACTGGCATGCAGCCACGCAGTCGCCGCAGCCCAGACATCCGTACTGGCATTCGGTTTCGCCCTGGCATGTGGTGTTGGCAATGCGGCAGTTTTTCACTCCGTCGTAGCTCACCACT
Organism: Acutalibacteraceae bacterium; assembly: GCA_963645405.1. Taxonomy (GTDB): domain Bacteria; phylum Bacteroidota; class Bacteroidia; order Bacteroidales; family Bacteroidaceae; genus Colivivens. Next base: position 6,664 of record CAVISR010000042.1, on the reverse strand, counting down.
CTCGGGCGGAACTCGCATGACCCGTTGCAGCGTACCACTGCCACTTTCGGTACGCTTTCCGATGCTTCCATTCCGAGCAGGGCAGCCACTTTGTTCATGCACTCCTGTCCTCCCACAGGGCAGAGGAGTCCGTCAATCGACCCTTTGTCCGCTGCTTTCACGCAGGCGGCAGCCATTCCTCCGCAACCGGGGAATCCGCATCCGCCACAGTTGGCTCCAGGCAATGCTTCGAGCACCTGTCCTATGCGGGGATCTTCCTTCACTGCAAATTTCTTTGCCACTCCCCACAGCACGAGGGCTGAGATGAGGCCGATGGCTCCGAGAACAATTACAGCAACTAGAATTACGTTTACCATAATATCAATAAGTTTTTATACAATTTTTTCGATCCAAAATTCAAACTTCTTGCTGATGAGTCCGTTCAGCAGGTGCAGCACCGTGTAGTAGGCTGCAAGAATCAGCACAAGTCCGCCTGCCGCGCTCAGTTCGCTCAGTCCGATGAGGCTTATGGCAGCGAACATCCAGACGACTGTGAGCACCAGCGGTACGACAAATGCCAGAACCACAGCGCTTTTCCCCATTGCAGTCGAACCGTAGACCATAACCTTTTCTCCGACACGGTAGTCCGTGCCGTCTCTCCGGCATTCAATGATTTTCTCCTTGCTTTCGGCTGTGTTGCAGAGGTTTCGTGCCGTGCAGGCACTGCATGCCGACGACTGCAGGATTTTCACTTCCACTTTGTCTTCGGTAATTCTCTCAATCAAGCCGCTGTGTTCGATTCTCTCTTTCATCGTGCAAAGGTACTAAAAGTTTTTTTTGCTACAACTCCTGCGCGGGACTTTTTATTACATAAGGAGCGAAAAAATATTCGTTCGCCTCGGATTTGTAATTTGGCAACCCTGTAATTCCGGTCGGTTTTCGTGCGGTGGAAGGCAACGGCGGACAAGTCCCCGTTTTACCCCTGAAAATTCCCTGCCTAGGAAAAATTATTTCTCTGACTGGGAAAAATTATTTTTCTGACCAGGAAAAAAGTTTTCTCTGACTAGGGAGTGAAATGGGCTCCTTGGGGACTGTTTTCGGCATGGCTGATAGATGACGAAAACCCGGACTTTGGCGGATGAAAACCCGGGCTTCGGCAAATGAATAAATGAATAAGGTGCAGAATAAACATTCATTGAGCGAAGGACGGATTTGGTGGGAAGGGAAGTTTTGAGGACTTTGGCGTTTGATGGAATGATTATAGGCAGGATGAAAGACGTTTGTCGGAGAATTGAAATTTGCCCGGCTCTTGAAACCTTTGCCAAAGCTCAATGAAACAGCTACAGAAACGTGATTTCGCACGCCAACTTGCGAAAAAATAGCTGAATCGGAGAAAAAAATGCTGCCGATGCATTGCATTTCCAAAGAAAATTCCTAACTTTGCAGCGTCATTACGAGTTAGTGACACATTCAAATCAGTATTAATCAAAAACAAAAACAAAAAAAGAATGGCAACTAAAATTAGATTGCAGCGTCACGGACGCAAAGCTTATGCTTTCTATGCTATCGTGATTGCAAATGCAGATGCACCACGTGATGGTCGCTTCGTTGAAAAGATTGGAACTTACAATCCGAACACCAACCCTGCAACAATTGATTTGAACTTTGATCGTGCGCTCTATTGGGTACAGACCGGTGCGCAGCCAACCGACACAGTTCGCAACATCCTCTCATCTGAAGGTGTCTACATGATGAAGCATCTTCTCGGCGGTGTGAAGAAAGGCGCTTTCGACGAGGCAGCAGCACAGGCTAAGTTTGATGCATGGAAGGCTGAAAAGGACCAGAAGGCATCGGCTTTCGCAAGCAAGGCTGAGGCATCAAAGAAGGCAGCTTACGAGGCACGCATCGCAGCAGAGAAGCAAGTAAATGCAGAAATTGCAAAGAAGGTGGCTGAGAAGAAAGCCGCTGCACTTGCAGCACAGCAGGAAGCTGAAGCACCTGCAGAGGATGCCGAAGCTACAGCAACAGAAGAAGCTCCAGCAGAGGCATAAGAAAACGGGATTTTTAGACTTGAACATTATAAATAACGTTTTAGGTTTGATTTGTCCTTGCCGTGAGGTAGGTGACAAGTTAGTTATCACAGGTTTGGCTGGCTTCTTCGGAGCCAGCCTTTTTATTCCAAATGCACGTTTAATTCAAAAGCACGGTTAATCCATAAATGTATGAATAGCAACAACAACTTAGTCATCATGGCAGGCGGCGTGGGAAGCCGGTTCTGGCCAATGAGCACACCCGAATGCCCAAAACAGTTTATCGACGTGATGGGCTGCGGCAGAACATTCATCCAGTTGACCTTCGACAGGTTCAAGGGCGTGGTTGCCCCTGAAAACGTGTGGGTGGTCACATCCAAACAGTATGCCGGCATCGTGAAAGAACAACTGCCGGAAATCCCGACCGAAAACATCCTGCTCGAGCCGTGCCGACGCAACACTGCTCCGTGCATCGCCTATGTGAGCTGGAGAATAAAGAAGAAAAACCCGAAGGCAAACCTCGTCATCACTCCGAGCGACCACATGGTGACCGATGTGGAGGAATTCCGTCGTGTCATCAACTCCGCACTCGACTTCACAGCTGAGACCGATGCCATCGTTACCCTCGGAATGCACCCTACACGCCCTGAGACCGGCTACGGCTACATCCAGGCAGACCTCACCACATCGTCGCCGCGCATCAAGTCAATATACAGAGTCGACCAGTTCCGCGAAAAACCCGACCTTGCCACAGCCCAGCAATACATCCGCCAGGCAGAATACTTCTGGAACTCAGGCATCTTCGTGTGGAACGTGGAGACAATCGTGCAGGCACTGCGCTACTACGAACCCGAAGTGTCGCAAGTGTTTGAGGCACTGCTCCCTTACTACGGCACCGACCAGGAACAAGGGAAAATCGACGAAGCCTATCCGCTCTGCAAGAGCATTTCCATCGACTATGCAGTCATGGAGAAAGCCGAAGAAATCTATGTCTATCCAGCCGACTTCGGATGGAGCGACGTGGGCACATGGGGTTCGCTCATGACACTGGCAGAAAAAGACGAGGACGGCAACGCTAAGATCGGTCCGCGCATCGAACTCCACGATACCCACAACTGCATTGTCCACACCAGCGAAGAACGCCGCGTGGTGGTGCAGGGACTCGACGGCTACATCGTGGCTGAGAAGGGCAACACCCTCCTCATCTGCAAATTGTCCGAAGAACAGCGCATAAAAGAATTCAGCGCCGAATGAAACTGATTGCCGACAGCGGATCGACCAAGACCGACTGGACAGTTTTGTCGGACAATGCAACTGCAGACGGCAAGAATGCTTCAGCTGGCAAGAATGCTTCAGCTGGCAGGAATGCTTCAGCTGGCAGGAATGCTTCAGCTGGCAGGAATGCTTCAGCCAACGGGACTTCTTCTGCTTCTGATGGCAGCCGTCAGCTGACCATTGCCACCCAAGGCATCAATCCGTTTCATCAGCTGGCTTCAGTCATCGACAAAATCATAGAAGAGGAACTCATTCCACAGTTGGCGTCAGCTGGCGCAGCTGTGGATGAAACCGCCTCTTGTGGCGTCAGTTGCGAGATTCATTTCTACGGAGCCGGTTGCACAGCCGAAGCCTCGCACCTGCTTGCAGAATGCCTCCACCGCCATTTCGGTAAAGAAGCCAGTGTGGACGTGGGCAGCGATATGCTTGGTGCAGCCAGGGCATTGTGTCAACACCAAGAAGGCATTGCCTGCATACTCGGCACCGGAGCCAATTCGTGTTATTACGACGGCTTAACCATCCGCGAGAATGTTTCGCCCCTCGGCTACATACTTGGCGACGAAGGCAGTGGGGCTTACATCGGCAAACGGCTTGTGGGCGATGTGCTCAAGCGCCAGTTCTCACCAGCAGTGTGCGATTTGTTCCACGACGAAACCGGGCTTGATGCAGCCTCTATAATAAATAAGGTGTATCGCCAGCCGATGCCCAACCGTTTCCTCGGAAATGTGGCTCGCTTTTGCAGCAATCACCGCGACAACGAAGAAATCCATTTATTTCTCGTCGATTGCTTCCGCCAGTTCTTCCAGCGCAATGTCGCCAACTACCGGCGTCCGTCCCTGCCCGTACATTTCGTCGGCTCTGTGGCATGGGTTTACGAAGCAGAACTCAGCGAAGCCGCAGAAGCATCCGGCTTTCATGTCGGCACCATCATGCGCTCACCGATGGAAGGCTTGCTCAAGTTCCATTCCTGAGACACTGGAGAACGCTGCCTTTGCTTGCATGACACTTTGTCTCTGCTCGTATGAGGCTCTGTCATTGCTCGTATGAAGCTTCGTCACTGTTCGCGTGAGACTTTGTCTCCGCTTGTCCGACGCATTGTCACCGCTTGCATGAGCCTTTGCCATTGCTTGCATAAAGCTCAGCCTCTGCTCGCTCGAAACCTTTGAATCCGCATGCTCGAAACCCTCTCCCTTGCCTTGTTTTCCTGCAAATGCAGAAAAAAGTCAATGTAGAGTGACAAGGTCTTCATTTTTTCATTAACTTTGCATCCGAAAATCAAGATATACGAATTATGGACGATTATCCGGCGAATAATTTCAGTAGCCAAAGGATCGGGTCTTGACAGAAGAACAGTAGGTTTGGACTCTTTCCGCTTTTATTTGTAAACGGACTGTGGAAGCTCGTGCAGCTGCAGTCAATTACTGAACAAGAAAAGAGTATTAAACTTATGCGTACTTATTGGAACTTTAATAAGGGCATCAACCAGCTTGACCATTGGGAGTCCGGCTGTTGGATTCAAGTCACTTGCCCGGTGGAAGACGATGTGAAATATTTGGTAGGCGAACTGAAAATCCCCGACTACTTTCTCGAGGACATTTCCGATACCGACGAGCGTGCACGTTACGACTACGACGAAGGCTGGCTTATGATTATCATACGTATTCCCCATCAGAAAACCATCATCAGCCGCAGTCCGTACACCACCATTCCGCTCGGCGTACTGATTAAAGACGACAAGATTATCACCGTGTGCAACCAGGAGACGAAGATGATGCTCGACTTCATCAACCATCAGCAGCGCAGGAAGGAAGGCTTCATCGATGCCACCGACCTCGTGTTCCGGCTCTTCCTCAGCGCCAGCGTGTGGTACCTTAAATATCTGAAGCAAGTGAACGGCTTGATAGAAAAAGCCAAACGCAACCTCGACCGCGACGTCGACAACAAAGACCTCACCGGTCTGTCGCGCCTGCAGGACAGTCTGACCTACTTTGCCACTTCCATCCGAGGCAACGAGACCTTGCTTAGCAAACTGAAGTTCCGCTTGCCAGTCGACGATTTGGATGCAGAACTGATTGAGGACGTGAACATCGAGATGCAGCAGGCGAGGGAAATGACCACCATCTACGCCAACATCCTCGATTCCACGATGGACACCTACGCCAACTTGATCAACAACAGCATGAACCGTGTGATGCGACTTCTGACCGGACTCAACATGATTATCATGCTTCCGACCTTGGTGGCAAGCCTCTTTGGCATGAACCTCATCAATGGCATGGAACAAAGCCGGTGGGGCTTTGCCCTTGCGATATTCATCTCAGTGGTCATCACCGTTGTAGGCTGGATATTCTTCAGAAAGAAAAAGTGGCTGTGAGAAGCGATGGCGGAAAAGTGACGATGGAAAGGCTGCTGTGAAACATGGTGAAACAAAGAAAGTACTCTGACGAAACATGATATTCTATTTTTCTGGTACAGGCAATTCAGAGTGGGTTGCCAAATTTATTGCGAGGGAATTGAACGACGAACTGCTGTTCATGCCCGATGAACTGTCGGGCAGCATGCACTACGAACTGCGGAAAGGTGAACGCCTTGGCTTCATCTTCCCGTGCCATGCTTGGGGTGTGCCCAGGTTCGTGGAGAATTTCATCAGGAGGGTGGAGGTGGAGAACGTGTCGTACGTTTATTTCATCGTCACCTGCGGAGACGACACAGGACAGACCGACAGCATATTCAGCGCAGCCGTAGCAGCAAAAGGATGGGATTGCATGCTTGGACGTGCCGTACAGATGCCCGAGTCCTACGTCTGTCTGCCAGGTTTCGATGTCGACCCGATAAGCTGTGAACAGGAGAAATATATCCGGGCAAACGACCGCCTGCACCAGGTGGTGGAAGACATCATCGACGGACGTGGTGGCTTCGACACCCTTCCCGGCAAGATGCCTTGGCTGAAGAGCCGCATAGTGCGTCCGTTCTTCAACCGTTTCCTCGTCACGCCAAAGTACTTCAAGTGCAATGATAAATGCATCGGCTGCGGCAAATGTGTGGAGGCGTGCCCGTTCCATAACGTCAGCCATGATGAAGCCAAACGTCCCGTGTGGGGCGACCGCTGCGTGCAGTGCATGCGCTGCTACCATGTCTGTCCAGTCCATGCAACAGAGTGGGGTGCATTCACAAAGAACAAAGGCCAATACCTCTGCCATGCACCACGGCTGTAGCTCTTGGATGTAGTCTGTCCTTACAGGACGCACATGATACACTGGGACTTGTTCCCAGGGTGACGTTCTTCCGCTTCGCTACAGAACTCTGCTCTGGGCTGATAGTAGCGGCCTCTTCGAGGCGTGGCAATAGGAGCTAGCTCTCTCCGAGAGCGTTAAAGCGAG
>CAVISR010000041.1:0-24469 GCA_963645405.1 Acutalibacteraceae bacterium | reverse complement strand
TTCCTATGCCAGATGTTTGGTCATCGTCAGCATATTTTCGCCTTTGTCGGTACGCTGGTAGTTTACTTCGTCCATCAGTTGGCGGACGAGGAATATGCCGAGACCTCCGATGGGACGTTCCTGCACTCCGAGGGTGGTGTCGGCTTCTTCCACTGTGAGCGGATTGAACGGAATGCCGCTGTCGACGAGGGTGAAGGTGATGTCGTGCTTGTCGTCGGTCCATTCGGCAGTGAGACTGATTTCTCCCTTCGTGCCAGTGGGGTAGGCATACTGGATGGAATTGACGAGTGCCTCTTCGAGCGCAAGGTTGACGGATGAGGCTGTGTGCTCGTCGATGTCCGTTGCCTTGCTGATTTCTTCAACGAAGGGATGCAGACGGACGGACTCCTTGAGGTCGTTGCTGATGGTGAGCGTGCTGCGATGGATGGGGTTGTCTGTTGCCGGTGTATTGTTGAGGCGGAAGCACATGATGGTGAGGTCGTCGCTCTGTTGTGCTTCACCCACGAAGTCGGTGAGTTTTTGGTTGATGGTTTCAATCATTCCTTTTGCAGTCTGACGGGATGCTGCCGATGCCACTTCGGTCAGGCGCTGCTCGCCAAACAGTTGCTTTGACGGATTCTCGGCTTCGGTCAGTCCGTCGGTGTAGAGCAGGACGGCGCTGCCGGAGGGAAGGGTGGTGGACTGGTTGCGGAAGTCGAAGTTGTTGATAACTCCCAGTGGCAGGTTGGCTTCCACCTGCTGGAACTCGACTTGTCCGTCGGTGCTGATGATGAGTGGCGGGTTGTGTCCGGCATTGCAGTACTTCATGTCGCCGCTCTTGAGGTTGAGTATGCCTACATACATGGTGACGAACATGTTGGTGTCGTTGTTTTCGGCTATGGCATTGTTGAGCTTGCTCACGATGTCGGCTGGTGAATCGCTGTTGGCTGCCACGATGCGGAAGAGGGTACGGGTGATTGCCATGACGAGTGAGGCTGGCACGCCTTTGCCTGATACGTCGCCGATGACGAAGTAGAGTTTTCCGTCGCGCAGGATGAAATCGTAGAAGTCGCCGCCCACTTCCTTGGCAGGATTGAGGCAGGCATAGAGCTCGAGTTCGTCGCAGTCGGGGAACGGCGAGAAGATTTTGGGCACAAGGCTCATCTGTATGTTGTGGGCGATGGACAGTTCGCTTTGTATGCGCTCTTTTGCATGCATGGTGGTCTTGAGTTCTTCGATGTAGTCGATGAGTGACTTCTGCATGAAGGCGAATGCGTCGTGGAGTTTGCGGAGGTCGTCCTTGGTGTCGACTTCGGGCAGCGATACATTGAAGTTGCCGCGTGCAATCTGGTAGGATACATCGGCGAACTGCTTGATGGGGTCGGAAATGTGTACCACGAGCATGCGTATGCAGAGTGAGAGCAGAAGAAGTCCGATGATGAGGACTGCGAGGAAGAAGAAGAGGGTGGAGTCGAGCGAACTCATCATGTCGTGGTAGAAGTTGACGCTGCACACCGACCATCCTGTGTGTTGCATCGGTGCATAACTCAGCAGCACGTGCTGTCCGTCGACTTCGGTGGCTGCGTCGCCTTTCTCGCTTGAAATCATCTTGCGTCCCACGGAGTCGAGCGAGTAGTTGCCCGTGGTCTGTGCCTGTTCGAAGATGGTGGTGTTGACAATCTTCGAGGTGTCGGGGTGGGACACGTAGATGCCGTTGGAACTGATGATGAACGAATAGCTTTCGTCGTAGGGCCGGAGTTGCTTGAGGTCTTCGGTGAGGGTGGTGAGTTTCACGTCGGCATCGAGCACTGCATAGACTTCGCCGTTGCTGTCGAGACATGGATAGATGAACGATGTCATGTTGTCGATCTTGTTGTCGTAGTCGGCATAGGGGTCGGTCCAGAAGCAGGTTTTCTTCTCGAGTGCGGTTGCAAACCAGCGCCGCTGGTAGTAGTCGCCTATCTGTCCTTCGCCGTAGTGGATGGTGGCGATGGTGCCGTCGGGTCTTTTGAATGCGTATTCGAAGAACAGTTCACCTTTCTGCGGGAAGTAGTTGTGGCGATAGGCAATTCCCACCCCCGAGAGCAGTTCGTTGTTGCGCAACACCCAGCTCACGATGTTCATCACGGAATCGGGGTTGAGTCCGGGGTTTGCCACCTGTCCTTCGGTCATTCGGAGTGAGGTCTCGATTTCGTCGAAACGGATGTCGATGGTCTGGATGAGGTTTTGCTGCAGCGCAGCCGTGTAGCGCTTTGCCTGATCTTCCTGTGTGCGCTTGGCATAGGTGCAGAATGCCAGGGCTATGCAGAGGAAGATGAGGAAAGTGATGGTGAGGATGTAGAATGTGAGCCTCGCAGTGAACGAATTGAAGATTTTTCTCATTGACTGATGCCGGATGAAGTTACTTGTAGACTAATGGCTGGATGCCGGATGCGGAACGCAGAATTCAGAATGCCGGACGCAGGGTTGCAGGATGCCAGGCAGAGCTGTTTACTGACAGATGTCGAACAGTTTGAAGAATCCTGTGATGGTAAATACGTTGCGGATTTCGTCGTTGATGTGTCGGATGACGAGTTTTCCACCGTTGGCATCCATGGCCTTGCGCAGGGAGAGGAAGAGGCGGAGTCCGCTGCTGGATATGTATTCAAGGTCGGTGCAGTCGATGATTACTTTCTTGTCGGCTGTCTCCTTGAGTTGTATGAAGTCTTTCTCACACTCTGCTGCGCTGACTGTGTCGAAGCGTCCGTTGAGGTATGCGCATGTAGCGTCGCCCTCGTTCTTGATTTCTATTTTCATATTGTTGGGTTTGTTGTTTGCTTGAATAAAATTGTTTGTCTTTGTCCTTGTGCCACTCCTTTATTATTATAGTGGGAAGAGCAATGTCACGATGAAGATGTTTGCCACGAGGATGACGATGTTCATCAGGAGTCCGATTCGCATGAAGTCGGTGAAGCGGTAACCGCCCTCGCCGTACACCAGCATGTTGGTTGGCGAACCGATTGGTGTGGCGAAGCTGGATGACACTGCAATCATCAGTGCGATGCAGAACGTGACGGGATTGACATCGAGCGACACTGCCGTCTGGTAGGCAATGGGGAAGAACATGGCTGCGCATGCGGTGTTGCTGATGAATTCGGTGATGAAGGTGGCAACAAAGCAGATGCAGAACAGGGCTACGAGAGCATTGGTGCCGCATGCCGAGAGGATGCCGTCTGCAATGGCTGTGGCGATGCCAGTCTCTTCGATGGCTGTGCCGAGGCATACCGAACCTGCAAACACCATGACGATGGGCCAGTTGATGGATTCCCATGCCTGACGGGTGGTGCAGCAACGGGTGACGAGCATGGCTGCCGCTGCAAGGAAGCAGGACTGCAGAAGGCTCATGACGCCGAAGGTGGAGAGCAGTACCATGGCGAGCATGATTGCGCCTGCCAGGAGCGTACGCCTGCCGGTGGCTGGAGCTTCCTCGAAATTGAGGAAACGCAGGTCTTTCTCTGCCGAACTGCTGAAGTTCTTGAGTTGCATGCGCTGACATTCGAAGAGCAATACGTCGGCATACTGCAACTTCACGCTGCGCGGGTTCTGGTCGATGCGTTCGCCTTCGCGCACTACTGCCACCAGCACTGCGCTGTGGGTTTCCTCAAAGTCACATTCTTCCATTGATGTGCCGATGAGCACGCTGCCACGGCGTACGGAGGCTGTGCAGAATTGGCGGTTCTTCTCGTCCTTGTCCACCGAGAACACTGGTTTTGTGGCTACAGTCAGTCCGTGGCTTGTGCGGAGTTCCTTGATGGTGTCCACCTGTCCGGAATAGACGAGGCGGTCGCCGCCCATGATGTATTCGTCGGGACTGACGGGACTTACCACCTCATGGTCGAAGCGTACAATCTCAAGCAGACGCCCGCCGCGCACGTTCATCAGTCCGGCATCGGCTATGGTCTTGCCGATGAGTTCGGATGCCGAGGGCACGAGGAGTTCGGCTGTGTAGACCTGGGTGTCTTCGAAGTTCTCGCCCGATGACTTGCGGTCGGGCAACAACCGTTTGGTGAGCAGGATGAACACGATCCCCACTGCCAGGCAGAAAAGTCCTGGAATGGTGGTGGAGAATATGTTGAGTTCGGTGCCCTTCTCGCTTGCCAGCATACCCGAGATGATCAGGTTTGGCGGAGTTCCGATGAGGGTGCAGATGCCTCCGAGGCTTGCTGCATAGCTCAGCGGAATGAGGAGTTTGGACGGACGTATGTCGAGTTTCTTTGCCCATTCTTTCACTACTTTCATGAAGAGCGCCACCACCGTGGTGTTGTTGAGAAACGAACTGAACACAGCCACTGGCACCATCATGCGGACAATCGCCGTGGAGTAGGACGACGGTGTACCGAGCACTCTCTTCACCATCCAGTGGACGACACCGCTGTGCACCAGTCCGGCAATGACGACAAAAAGCACGCCGATGACCACCACTGACGATGCGCTGAATCCGGAGAGGGCTTGCTCGGTGTCGAGAATGCCTGTGACACAGAGGAATCCCATGCCTCCAAGAAAAACGAATTCTGCCGGAATCTTCGAGAACATCATCAGCCCGAACATTGCAAGCAGGAGTAGAATTGTGAGCCAGGCATCGAGTCCAAGCCCCAAAAGAATGATTGAATCCATAGATATATTGCAGTTTTTGCGCCTTTGGTTTCCGGCTGTTTTTTGTGTGTAAATACTCAGCCGGCACACCTTTTATTATAAATACGAGTGCAAAGTTACTCCTTTTTCAGAGAACAAGGACTCATGGAGTGTGGGTTTTTGAAATATTCTCAGTAAATTTGCCGATGAAAAGTTGATAACTGAAAAAGTTGACTGCTACATTATTGTGAATTGACAGTTGCATTATGATGAAGAAGATAAGAATCACAGCCGTCCGCCAGACGACCTATCCCGACTTGATGGAGAAATACGAAAATCCCATGGAGAATGCCTGCAACGTGAGGGAAGGTGAGCAGTGGATTTCGGAGGACGGCAAGTGTCCCGACGGGATGTGTCTGGCAGCATGGGAAAGCATGCGCGGCTTTGTGGAGACACTGGCGAAGGGCGAGGGCAATTTCTGCGACGGATGGATGAAGAATCCGATGAGCGCCATGGTGAGTTGCAACGACGGTTTCCGTCCGTTCAGCTTCTATGTTGAGGCCATTGAATGAATTTGTCGTAGATTAGTGAACCTTTCAGCCGAAATATTTTGCTCGATGATGTGAAACTCGGAAAAAAAACATTACCTTTGCAACCGAAAAATGAAAACTTTGTTATTAATGAAACTACCAATGATTGCGCTGTGGCTCTTCATGACTTGCTCCACAGCATATTGCCAGACAAACAGAAGTTCCGAATATTTCAGGATGGGAACGGCAGGGAATCCTGAGGGCGAGAAGATTCTTGTGGACAGCCACGGCTTTGTCGTGGACGGAAAACATGCCATCCCCGTGATGGGTGAATTCCATTACTCGCGTGTCCCTGAAAAAGAATGGAGGCACGAGGTGAGGAAAATGAAGGCAGGCGGTGTGACGATACTTGCCACCTATGTGTTCTGGAACCATCATGAAGACGACAACGAAGGCGTGTGGGACTGGAGCGGCAACCGAAACCTCCGACGTTTCGTCGAAATCTGCGGTGAGGAGAAGATGCCGGTGGTGCTGCGCATCGGACCGTTCTGTCATGGCGAGGTGTACCAGGGCGGAATGCCTTGTTGGGTGGTCAACAAGTCGTTGACTGACCCCAACTACAAACTCCGCTCCACTGCCAGCGGATTCATTTCAGCAACCGAGAAACTCTATAACCAGATAGGTGCTCAGGTGAACGGGCTGATGTGGAAGGACGGAGGTCCGGTCGTGGGCGTGCAACTGGAGAATGAATGCCGCGGACCTTGGACTTACTTCGTGAAGCTCTATGATATGGCACGGAAGGCAGGACTTGATGTGCCCTTCTACACCCGTACCGGATGGCCGGCAATGAACGGCAAGGCAGAGTTCGGCAAGATACTTCCCCTGTACGGCGACTATGCCGACGGTTTCTGGGACCGCTCGCTGAAGGACATGCCCGGGGCTTATCCCGATGCCTTCAAGATGAAGTCGGACCGCATTTCCCAGGTCATTGCCACCGAGACATTCAGTAAGGACGACTTGAAAGACAATGGCAGCGAAGGGCAGGGCAATGGACTCACTTACCCGTATCTCACCTGCGAATTGGGCGGCGGCATGATGATGAGTTATCACCGCAGGATAAACATGAGCGGACGCGAGGCAATGGCGCTGTGCGTATGCAAGTTGGGCAGTGGGTCGAACCTTCCCGGCTACTACATGTATCATGGCGGCACCAATCCTCTGAACCCGTTGCATTCGATGGCAGAGACCCAGAACAGTAATGCGACAAACCACAACGATATGCCGCACAAGACCTACGACTTCCAGACGATTCTCGGCGAGATGGGTCAGCCCAATCCCGTGTCGTGGAATGAAACCCGCTGGGTGCACCAGTTCCTTGCCGACTGGGGCGACGAACTCAGCATGATGGATGTCGATTCGCTGTCCGACAACTATGCAAGGCGTGGCTCTTTCGTGTTCCGCAACGACTATGTGAGAATCCTCAACGAGGACGGGCGTGCAAGCATCACTCCGCTTGGCATGATGTGGAACGGACTGACCATCAGTAGCGATGAGGTCCAGCCGTTTGCCAAAGCCGACGGAGGACTGTATTTCATCGATATAACCGGCAAAAACAAATGCAAGTTGACTGTCAACGGCAAGAACTACACGGTGAAGACCGACCGTATGCTCACTGTGGGAGGAAAGAAGATTACCATACTTTCACGCGAGAAGGCAAAGCGAGCGTATGCAGTTGACGGACAGATGAAGTATGGCGACGGCATCGTGTATAAGGACGGAGATAAAATCATGTTGGAACGATGGACAGAGGCACAGGCAAACCATGCGGACGGCAAACAAGCAAGCAGGGACGGCAAACAAGCAAGCAAGGACGGCAAACAAGCAAGCAAGTCAAACCTAGTTGCCTTTGAGCAAATCCACAAGGAAGGTGCGTTGAGAACTGTCGGCATGGGCAAGCAGAAAGTGGCAGCCCAACCGACTGACGAAGATTTCAGGAACGCTGCCGTATGGACCGTCACCTTGAGTCCGGATGCCGAGGCAGATGCCGACAACCTCTTCCTCTCCATCAACTATCGGGGCGACTGTGCCCGGGTTTATGCCGACGGTGTGCTGGTGGAGGACAATTTCTGGAACGGCAAGCCGATGTTGGTCAGAGTGAGCGACCTTGTAGGCAAGCAAGTGGAACTGAAGGTGCTGCCGCTCGGCAAGGATGCTCCAATCTATCTGCAGGCAGAACAGCGCAAGGTGATTGATGCGGCTGCAGGCAACTATCTGCTTGAACTGGACGGAATTGGTGTCATAAGGCGTGAAATCTCGGAACTGGAATAACGCTGGGTTGGAGTAATGCTGGTTTCGCAGAAACGTTCCTCTTGGTCAATATTGCCTTGTAGGGAATTGGCTCTGCATGATAAAAATTATTTTCCCAGTCAGGAAAAAAGTTTTTTCTAGTCAGAGAAAAAATACGGGCTAGACGGGGTGAAATTAGGGGAGTGTAGAAGGTTTCGAAAATTTCATCAAAATGGTATATTAGATTGGTTGATTTTGAATAGGCATGAGCAGGAAAGTGGGCGGGAATAGGCGCTCAGTTCAAGTTTTGTGTGGAAATGTTTGGTCGGTTCAAGAAAAATTGCTAACTTCGCAGCCGAAGACAAAAATGAGACGCAAACCCCGGAAAACCTTCAGACAGGATTTTCACTTGCGGAACTGAAACTTGTATTTGAACCAGGTTTAGCACTTGCGGAACTGGAACTTGTATTTGAACCAGGTTCTGCATTTGCGGAACTAGTACGATACACATTGTATTATATATAGTAAATCTTAAACAATAACATAACAAGAAATGAAGAAATTTGCAATATCAATTTGCCTCATGTCGGTGTCGTTGCTGATGTTGGCACAGAAACCTTCAATCTCCGTCGACGGTGATGGAATGAGAACGGAAGTGACGGTGTACGACAACTCGATTGTGCGAGTGGTCAAGTACCCTGCAACGCTGAAGCAGGCACCCGAGAAACATTCGTTCAGTGTGATTCTGACTCCGCAGAAGTGTGAGACAACCGTCAATGGCAACTCACTGGAAACCTCTTCGATGAAGGTGACAGTGGACAGTCAGGGTAGAGTGACCTTTGCCACAAAAGACGGCAAGACACTGCTCAAGGAACAAGGAGGACAGGTGGCTCCGATAACAAGCGGAGTGGACAAGGGATTCTACACATCGTCGCAGGCATTCTCGCTCGACAAGGACGAGGCAATCTTCGGACTGGGTCAGCGCAAGGATTTCGACATGAACCAACGTGGTAAGGACGTGACAATATGGAGTACCAACACCAACATCACCATACCTTACATAACAAGTGAGAAAGGCTATGGACTTTATTGGGACAATGCCGGACGCAGTTTCTTCAAGGACAACAGCGAACGCACAGAGTTCAGCAGCGAAGTGGGCTCGGGCATCGACTACTACTTCCTCTACAAAGACGGGACGCAGGACGGCGTGATGGCTTCCATCCGTGAACTTACGGGTCAGGCAACCATGTTCCCGCTCTGGACTATGGGATTCTGGCAGTGCAGGGAACGCTACAAGAGCAGTGACGAACTTTGTGAGGTGCTCGACAAATACCGCGAACTCGGAATTCCGCTCGACGGAATTGTGCAGGACTGGCAGTACTGGGGCTGTGACTCCAACTGGAACGCAATGAAATTCCAGAACCCACGCTACATCAATAAACTGGGTGACCCCGAATACATGCGCTATCTGCCGGATGACGAGGACAAGAACGCAAGATATCCGGAGCCAAGAATCAAGACCCCGCAGGAGATGGTGAAATATGTGCACGACCATAACGCCCACATCATGATAAGTATCTGGGCAAGTTTCGGTCCGTGGACAGACCAGTACAAGGAACTGAAGAAAATCAATGCACTCTATCCGTTCGACACATGGCCGCGCAACCGTGGTGTGATGCCTTATGATGCGTTCAATCCAAAGGCACGCGACATCTACTGGAAATATCTGACCAACCTCTACAACATGGGTATCGATGCATGGTGGAGCGATTCTACAGAGCCAGACCAGTTTGAACAGCCGGGCGATGACGAGCACATGACTTATGCAGGCAGTTGGAGATCGGTGAAGAACGCTTTCCCGCTCGTTACCAACATAGGAATCTACGAACACCAGCGCAAGATGAAGGGCGGCAACAGCCGCCGTGCCTTCCAGATGACACGATGCGGAGCTTTCGGACTGCAGCGCAGTGCAGCCTTCAACTGGAGCGGTGACATCCAGGCAACATGGGAGGAATTCCAGAACCAGGTGCCTTCAGGACTCAACTACACCCTTTGCGGAATACCTTATTGGAATACCGACATAGGCGGTTTCTTCTACAGGAACTACAGAAACGACCCGAAGAACCCGGCATTGCAGGAACTACAGACACGATGGACACAATGGGGAACATTCACTCCGCTCATGCGCAGCCACAGTTCAAGTCCGATGAAGTCCGAACTCTATCTCTTCGGCAAGGAAGGCGACTGGGCTTACGATGCCATGAAGGCAGCCATCAAGCTGCGCTACAGAATCTTGCCTTACACCTACAGCCAGATGGGACAGTGCGTGCAGAACAGCGAGACAATGATGCGACCGTTCGTGTTTGACTTTGCCGGCGACAAGACTGCATTGAACTGCAAGAACGAATATATGTTCGGACACAGCATACTCGTGCGTCCGGTCACTGAACCTCTCTATACTTACAAGGACGAAAAGAAAAACGGCCATGCCATCTATCCCGAAGTGGAAAAGGCAGCAGCACCAGTGCAGGTGTATCTGCCGGCAGGAACTGAATGGTTTGATTTCTGGACAAACCAGAAGGTGCAGGGAGGCAAGAACGTGCAGAGACTTGCTCCAATCAGTATCATGCCAATCTATGTGAAGGCTGGAAGCATCATCCCGTTTGGACCCGATGTGCAATACGCAGCAGAAAAGAAGTGGGACAATCTCGAGATAAGAGTCTATCCGGGACAGGATGCCGACTACGTGTTCTATGAAGACGAGGGCGACAACTACAACTACGAGAAAGGACAGTTCTCAACCATCCGTTTCCATTGGGACGAAAGCAAGCAGGAGCTGACAATCGGTGAACGCTCCGGCAGTTTCAAGGGAATGCTTGCCAGCAGACAGTTCAATGTCGTGTTCGTTGACTCCGATACACCTTCCGGCGACAAGGCCGCAACAGGCAAATCTGTAGCTTACAACGGAAAGGAAGTGAAGGTGAAGAAATAATTCACTGGATGAAACTTGGACGAAGAATGCCGGTTATCCACTGTGTAACCGGCATTTTTCTGTATATAGGCACTCAAAAAGTTGAATTGTTGAATTTTATTTGGTGCTCTTGCTGATTTGTAGTAACTTTGTAACAAATAAAATTCTTAATGGAAGAGGAAAAAAGAAAAGTAAGAATCATCTTTACCAGTGACGTCCATGGAAATTACTTCCCATTCGACTTCCGGCACACCCGTTGGGGAAAGGGAAGTCTTCAGAGAGTGTATGCCTACGTGGCACAGGAATGCCAGAAACATGAGGGCAGTACAATTTTGGTTGACGGCGGTGACATGTTGCAGGGAGAACCCACTTCTTACTACTTCAATTTTATCAATGAAAGCAAGACCCATACTGTGGCGGACTTCTGCAATTTCATCGGATATGATGTTGCAGTGATGGGAAACCATGACTTGGAGACAGGACATGAAGTGTTTGACCGGTACGTCAAAGACTGCAATTTCCCTATACTTGCAGCCAATGCCATCGACATGGTTACGGGCGACCCTTATTTCCTACCGTACACAATGCTCAAGCGAAGCGGAGTGAGGATTGCAGTCATAGGCTTTGTCACACCAGCCATTTCCCACTGGATTCCAAAGGCAGTTTGGCGAGGCATCAGGTTCGAGGACATAACCGAGAGCGCTGCCAAATGGATGAAGATTGTGAAGGAGGAAGAGAATCCGGACTTCATCATAGGCGTGTTCCATTCTGGCATGGACGACGGTATTGTCACCGACAATTACAGGGAAAATGCCACAAGGCTGACTGCTTCAACAGTTGATGGTTTCGACCTTATCCTGTATGGTCACGACCATGCCTGCAATATGGAAGAGGTGGTGAGTCTGTCGGGGAAGAAAGTCCTTTGCGTCAATCCTGGCAGTTATGCCTACAGCGTGGCTCAGGTGAATATTGACTTCTCGTTGGATGCCGACAAGAAAGTGAAAGGCTACAGCATGGAGGGCAAGATTCATTACATCGGTACGGTGAAAAACCAGCACAGTCAGACATTCCGCCATCATTTCTTCCGCGAGTACCAGAAAGTGAGTAAGTTTGCTGCCGAATACTTGGGGAAATTGCATGGTGACCTGAGAATCATGGATTCCTATTTCGGTTCGTCTGCCTATATCGACCTCATACAGCATCTGCAACTCAAAGTCAGCGGTGCCGACATATCCTTTGCTGCCCCTCTCTTCTTCAATGCAGTGATAAGTGCAGGAGATGTGAAGATCAGCGACTTGTTCAATATCTATCGTTTCGAGGACAAACTCTATATGGTGAAACTCTATGGACATGAAATCAAGTCGTACCTGGAAATGAGTTATGCCGGATGGATTTACCAGATGAAGAGCGAGGATGACCCGTTCCTGCAGACTTGTCCGATGAAAGCCAATCCAGCACGCCTTGGTTTCAAGAACTTCATCTTCAACTTCGATTCCGCTGCCGGCATACGCTATGAAGTGGACGTGAGGAAAGGTGACGGGGAGAGGGTAAATATCCTTGGCATGGCAGACGGCACTCCGTTCGACCCCGACAAGCAATACACCTGTGCCCTGACTGCATATAGGGCGAATGGCGGAGGAGAACTGTTGACTAAAGGTGCAGGTCTGCCGAAGGAAGAGATTGACAACCGCATAGTTGGGGCTACGGAACATGACATAAGGTTCTATCTCATGCAGTATGTGAGGGAGATGAAGGATGTGTATCCGAAACCAATGAACCATTGGAAATTCATTCCTGAAGACTGGGTGCAGAAAGCGAAAGAACGTGAGACTGTTGCACTGTTTGCCAACGACGATAGTGAAGGACAAGACGATAATGCAGAAAACAGATAAGACACAGCAACAGGCGGACGGGATGATGCATCAGGCAACTGATAAGATACAGCTTCAATCAGACGTCATGATACAGAATGCAGATGGAAAGATGCAAGCTGCGGTCAATGCAGGTCCCTATGATTTGTTGACTGTCACTGGTCCTACTGCTTGTGGCAAGACCGGTTTTGCCGTACGTCTTGCATACGAGATGAATGGCGAGATAATAAGTGCGGACAGCCGGCAAGTATACAGAGGCATGGACCTCGGGACAGGCAAGGATATCGAGGACTATGAAGTGGACGGGCATCACATTCCTTACCACTTGATTGACATAGAACAACCCGGCACTTTGTACAATGTCTACAGATTCCAGCATGATTTCCATGAAGCATACAACGATATCAAGTCGAGAGGCAAGTTGCCAATCCTTTGTGGCGGGACAGGACTTTACATAGAGAGCGTGCTGAAGAACTATGAGTTCGACGGCAGGCAATGTCCGCAACTGAAGAGCCTTGTCGTGGGACTTTCCATCTCGCGCGATGCACGGCGTGCAAAGATTTCTGCCCGGCTTGACCAACGCCTTGAAGCAGGGATGGTGGACGAAATCCGTCGGCTCATCGACTCGGGAGTAAGTCCGGATGCCCTGATTCATTATGGGTTGGAATACAAATATCTGACGCTGTATGTGCAGGGAAAATTGACATATGACGAGATGCATGAACTGTTGGAAATCTCCATCCATCAGTTTGCCAAACGTCAGATGACTTGGTTCAGGGGCATGGAGAAACGTGGCACGCACATCAATTGGCTTGACACGGAACTTCCGTTAAGAGAACGTCTGGACACGGTGAAAGCCTGGTGGAGTGGGGCAGAGGAAAACAAATAGGTTAATGCCGATTGAAAATAGGGAATTTCCCGGACGCATGAATCTCTTTTGCCGTACCTTTGCGTCGTAAAAACTATAAAAAGCAGATTATCATGAAGAGTATAGGTATTTATACATTAGGTGTGGTGCTGGCAGGAAGCATAACCCTTTCAAGTTGCGACATATCATCTTCGCGCAATTATCTTGGAACAATGGCAGGTGCAGAAATAGGCGGTGTGATAGGCGAGGCACTGGGCTGGATGTCCACCGACCGTCATGACGGACCAGGAAAGGCAATGCTCGGATCTATAGTCGGTACTGTTGCAGGTGCGGCTATAGGTAATTACATTACGAAGGACAAGACAGATTCCTCTTCACGTGACTATAACTCAGACTATAGCTCGAACTACAGCTCAGACTACAATAGCAATAGTAACTACAACTCTGACTACAGCAGCAACCGTGGCGGTTATGATGACAACTATAATATGGGCTATCAGACTGGTGGCGGTTCCGATGCTGTGGCAGACAACAGTCGTGGCAAGGAGAACAATCGTGGCAAGGAGAACAAGAAGAACGGATACCATATCGACTCCAACTCGGCACTGACCATCAGTAACGTGCAGTATCAGGACGAGGATGGCGACGGACGGTTTAGCCGCAACGAGACTGTGAATATAATCTATGAGGTCAAGAACAACTCGCGACAGACTGTTCGCAACGTAGAACTGAAAGTGGAGGCAGAGAACAACTCCAAGTGTTTTGCACTCTCTCCAACCAATGTGATTGACATCCCTGCAGGCGAGACAATACGCTATAAGGCAAAAGCTTTTTGCAAGTCGAGACCATCGGATTCCACCACTACATTCAAAGTGTCAGCAAACAGTAATGCAAGTGGAAAGTTGTACGCTGAATTGCAAATCAGAATGAATAAATAATTGTCTCCATGACTATTTTGTAGTCAAAGTGGACAGATTTTCCTTAAAGGCTTTGGTCGGTTCAAGATAAAAGCTTAAATTTGCCGTTGGAATTGCCAACGGCTTTTTTCGTCTGTATATAATTATTTAACTAGATAACATACAAACTAGCAAAAATGAAAAAGTATAACTTTAATGCAGGACCGTCAATCCTCCCACGCGAGGTGATTGAAGCCACTGCTGCTGCGTGCTTGGATTTTAATGGTTCAGGCCTTTCTTTGATGGAGATCAGTCACCGTGCAAAAGATTTCCAGCCAGTCGTTGATGAAGCTGTAGCTCTGTTCAAGGAGTTGCTGAGCATACCTGAGGGTTACTCCGTCCTCTTCCTTGGTGGCGGTGCAAGTCTCGAGTTCTGTATGGTTCCTTACAACTTCCTTGAGAAGAAGGCTGCTTACCTGAACACTGGTGTTTGGGCAACCAAAGCCGAGAAGGAAGCAAAACTCTTTGGTGAGGTAGTTGAAGTTGCATCTTCTGCTGACAAGAACTTCACTTACATTCCACGTAACTTCGAGATCCCAGCTGATGCTGATTATCTGCACATCACATCCAACAATACTATCTACGGAACTGAACTCCGTGAGGACTTGGATTCTCCGATTCCAGTCATTGCCGACATGTCATCCGACATCTTCTCGCGTCCGGTTGACGTAAGCAAGTATGCAATGATTTACGGTGGTGCACAGAAGAACCTCTCAATGGCAGGTGTGACCTTCGTGATTGTAAAGGACGATGCTCTGGGCAAGGTAAGCCGCCAGATTCCTACCATGCTCGACTATCGCACACACGTGAAGAAGGGCTCTATGTTCAATACTCCTCCAGTAGTTCCAATCTACTGCGCACTGCAGAACCTCAGATATGTGAAGGCTCATGGCGGTGTGGAAGCAATGGAGAAGCTTGCTGCTGAGCGTGCAGAGATTCTCTACAGCGAGATTGACCGCAACAAGCTCTTTGTCGGTACAGCCCAGGAAGACAGCCGTTCACGCATGAACATCACCTTCGTGCTGAAGGACGAGTACAAGGAACTGGAGAAGGAATTCCTCGATTTTGCCACTTCAAAGGGAATGGTAGGAGTGAAGGGACACCGCGACGTAGGAGGTTTCCGTGCTTCATGTTACAATGCAATGTCCGTAGAAGGCGTTCAAGCACTTGTTGCCTGCATGAAGGAATTTGAGAGCAATCACTGATAAATAAACAAACATGGCAGTTCCGGCTTTCTAAGATATGGAAGTCCGGAACTTTGCTATTGACGGTGGCAATTTCCATGTCCACCTTATTATATAATAATAAAGAAACATGACAAAAGTATTGATTGCAACTGAGAAGCCATTCGCTGCTCCTGCAGTTGCCGGAATTAAGAAAATAGTTGAAGATGCCGGATTCGAACTGGCATTGCTCGAGAAATACACAGAGAAGTCTCAGTTGCTGGCTGCAGTGGCTGATGTCGATGCCATCATCATACGTTCAGACAAGATTGATGCAGAAGTGCTCGACGCTGCAAAGAACCTGAAGATTGTGGTAAGAGCCGGTGCTGGTTACGACAATGTCGACCTTCAGGCTGCCACTGCCCACAATGTGGTAGTGATGAACACTCCGGGTCAGAATGCAAATGCAGTAGCCGAACTCGTATTCGGACTGCTCGTCTATGCAGTGCGCAACTTCTACAATGGTAAGGCAGGAACAGAACTGAAGGGCAAGAAACTCGGTATCCTTGCATTCGGAAATGTAGGCCGCAACGTGGCTCGCATCGCCAAGGGCTTCGGTATGGAAGTGAGCGCCTACGATGCTTACTGCCCGGCTGAGGCAATTGAAAGTGCTGGAGTTCACGCTGCTGCAAGCCAGGAAGAACTCTTCCAGACATGCGACATCGTCTCTTTGCATATCCCTGCTACTGCAGAGACAAAGCAGAGCATCAACAAGGCTCTTGTCGGTCAGATGAAGAAGGGTGCAATCCTTGTCAATACTGCACGTAAGGAAGTAATCAACGAACCCGAACTTATCGAACTTCTCGCTGAGCGTACCGACTTGAAATACATCACAGACATCAAGCCCGATGCCGACGAACAGTTCAGCGCATTCGAGGGACGCTACTTCTCAACTCCAAAGAAGATGGGTGCACAGACTGCTGAGGCTAACACCAATGCAGGCATTGCAGCTGCCAACCAGATTGTTGGATTCATCAAAGAGGGCATCACAAAGTTCCAGGTGAATAAATAACTCTTGCCGTATTCTGAACAAGCAATTAACACACAGAGACTATGGCAATAGTAAAACCATTCAAGGGACTGCGCCCGCCTAAGGAATATGTGGAGGAAGTAGAGAGCCGTCCTTATGATGTGCTCGACTCCGATGAGGCACGTGCTGAGGCTGGCGACAACGAGAAGTCGCTCTACCACATCATCAAGCCCGAAATCAACTTCGAGCCTGGCACCAGTGAGTACGACCCACGTGTCTACGAGGAGGCAGCCCGACAGTTCAAGAAATTCCAGGACAAGGGTTGGCTCGTGCAGGACAAGAAGGAAATCTACTATATCTATGCACAGACTGCTTCTCTGCCAGCCAACGGCAATAAGGAAAAGACGCAGTATGGCATTGTGGTAGGGGCATACAGCGGAGATTACAGGAACGGCGTTATCAAGAAACACGAACTGACTCGTGCCGACAAGGAAGAAGACCGCATGAAGCATGTGCGTGTGAACGATGCCAATATCGAACCTGTTTTCTTTGCCTATCCCGATGATGAAGTTCTCACGAAACTCATCGCCAAGTATGCATCGACAGAGCCTGAGTATGATTTCATTGCACCAATTGACGGATTCCGCCACAGACTGTGGTGTGTGGGTGATGATGCCGACATTCAGACCATCACTGAGGAATTCTCGAAGATGCCGTCGCTCTACATTGCCGATGGCCACCACCGCAGTGCAGCCGCTGCATTGATTGGTGAGGAGAAAGCCAGGCAGAATCCCAACCACAAGGGAGATGAAGAGTACAACTACTTCATGGCAGTATGTTTCCCTGCAAGCCAGTTGACAATTCTCGACTACAACCGTGTGGTCAAGGACTTGAACGGACTTGCTCCGGCAGAATTCCTGAAGGCTCTTGAGAAGAACTTCACTGTGGAGAAGAAGGGAACGGATGAATACCGTCCGCAGCAACTCCATGAGTTCTCGCTCTATCTTGAGGGCGAATGGTACAGCCTGAAGGCAAAGCCGGGAACCTATGACGAGAGCGACCCGATTGATGTGCTCGATGTCAGTATCTCATCCAAACTCATCCTTGATGAAATCCTGGGCATTAAAGACCTGCGACGCGACAAACGAATTGATTTCGTGGGAGGATTGCGCGGATTGGGAGAACTGAAACGCCGTGTCGACAGTGGAGAGATGAAGATGGCTCTTGCACTTTATCCGGTTACGATGACGCAGATAATGAACA
This sequence comes from Acutalibacteraceae bacterium, assembly GCA_963645405.1. Taxonomy (GTDB): domain Bacteria; phylum Bacteroidota; class Bacteroidia; order Bacteroidales; family Bacteroidaceae; genus Colivivens. The sequence goes on along the minus strand of CAVISR010000041.1, from coordinate 6,941 downwards.
TAGCCGACTCCGGCAAGATAATGCCGCCGAAAGCCACTTGGTTTGAACCGAAACTGCGCTCAGGACTTGTAATCCATAAATTGTCATGATTCAATCTATGAGTTGTCATGATTCAATCCATGAATTGTCGTGATTTAATCCGTGAATTGTCATGATTGATAGTTTCAAGACGATAACCGAAACAGCAGAAGGAACTTACTCTGAGAAAAGGAGTAAGTTCCTTGCTTTTGCCATTCCCGTGGAATCTGTGGAGGAGGTGAAGGCGGCTGTGGCTGAGTATCAGAAGAAATTCTATGATGCACGCCATGCCTGCTATGCGTATATGCTTGGTCCGGAGCGTACGGAATTCCGTGCCAACGACAACGGAGAACCTTCGGGAACTGCAGGCAAACCCATCCTCGGACAAATCAATTCCTATGGGCTTACCAACATTCTGATTATCGTCGTGCGCTATTTCGGAGGAATCAAACTTGGGACGAGCGGACTTATCGTCGCTTACCGCCAGGCTGCAATTGAAGCGTTGCAGAATGCCACTGTCATTGAGAAGACGGTGGACGTGGACCTTTCCTTCAGATTTGAGTTTCCCTTTATGAATGGGGTGATGAAGGTGGTGAAGGACATGAACGTGAAGATTGTTGACCAGGGATATAACAGCGACTGCACGATGACGCTGCGCATCCGCAAAGGTTTGCTCCAGCAGTTGCGTGACCGCTTGGAGAAAGTGGAAACCCTCTCGTTCATCGAATAGCGTCTGACAATGCCACCGGCCGTGTCGCCAAATACTTCCGGTTGTATCGCCAAATACCACCGGTTGTATCGCTAAATGCTTCCGGTCGTATCGCCAAATATCAACGGTTGTATAGTTAAAAACCTCCGGTTGTGTCGACGGATATCAACGCTTGTCTGTCTTACTTCTTCGAATTGACGCAATATAAAAGTAAAAGCCACGGACGATTGTCGTTCGTGGCTTTATGATTATGCGTGGGCTTTATAGTCAGTCTTACTTCTTTCGTGATTTTATGAAGATAAATATGTACGGGCATTGTTGACTGCCTTACTTCACTTTAATCACCAAGTATTTTGACATGCTCCAGAATTCGCTGGCATTGGTGATGCGGAGTGTGTACTCGCCCTTTGAGTCTTTCAGCAGCGAGTAAGACCCTTGTGGATGGGTCGTAAGAATCTTTGCTGACTTTGAGTTGAGCGGAATGACATTGGTCTTGCGAATGTCGATTTTGGTGAGATAGTCGGTGTCAAGGTCTTTGCTCTTGAGCACGTCGCCGTCCACCAGAATCTTGTGTTCCTTCAGTTCCTTGCTTGTACCGAACACATACCATGCTGTGTTGAGTTGTGCATCCTGGTTGCGTGCAATCTCGGCATTGGCTTCGCTCTCTGCCTTCACCTTGGTGTTTTCGGTCTTCAGCTTGTCGACGTTGGTTCCCAACTCTTCAATCTTGGAATCGCGCTCGGCAATCTGTGCACGGAGAGCGTCAATCTCTTTGGTCTTCTGCTCCAACTGCTCTGTCAGTTTGTTTATTGCAGTGCGCATCTTGCCTGCGTTCACACTGCTCTTGTTCAGTTTCTCTTGCAGTTCCTCGATTTTCCTGCGGTTGTCAAGCATTGTCTGTTCGATGAACTCCATGTTTTCCTTGATATTTGCCTTTGCATCATTGCCTTCGGCTCCTTCGCTCGACAGGTTGATTCTGCCTTCAGCTTCGTTGATGGCATCAAATCCTTCCTGAATCTCGTTGAAAGCAGACATCATCTCATCCAGCTCACTGTCTTTCTGGTCCAGGAGACTTTGTAGTGAATCTGCCTTAGTCTCTTCTTCGGAAGTCTTGCTTCCTTTGAACAACTGGTCGCATGATACCAATGTGATGGTGCATGCAATTAATAATAGAACTTTCTTCATCTGCTAATTTATTTGATTTTGGTTTGTTTCTTCTTTTGTGTTGGCTGCCCCGAGTATGATGACGAATTCGCCCTTGGGCTCAACCTCTCTGAAATGCTGCAGCACTTCTTCTATTGTGCCTCGCACGCTTTCTTCGTGTATCTTGGATATCTCCCTGCAGCACGACACTTGGCGCTGTGCTCCGAACACCTCGCTGAATTGCTCGAGGGTCTTTACCACTCGGTAGGGCGATTCATAGAAGATGATGGTGCGTGTCTCTCCGCTCAGTTCTGCCAGTCGTTTCTGTCGTCCTTTCTTTTGGGGAAGGAAGCCTTCGAACACGAACTTGTCGCACGGCAGTCCGGAGGAAACCAGGGCAGGGACGAAGGCTGTGGCTCCGGGCAGTGTCTGCACTTCGATGCCGTTGCGTATGCATTCGCGCACGAGCAGGTAGCCGGGGTCGCTGATGCCCGGTGTGCCTGCATCGCTGATGAGTGCTGCCGTCTGTCCGCTCTGTATGCGTTCCACCACTTTTTGGCAAGTCTGATGCTCATTGAACTTGTGGTGGGAGTGAATCTCGTTCTTGATGTCGAAATGGTGCAACAGGACAGAGGAGGTGCGTGTGTCCTCTGCCAGGATGAAGTCTGATTCTTTCAATACCTTGATCGCCCTGAATGTCATGTCATCCATGTTCCCTACCGGAGTAGGTACTACGTACAATTGTCCCATTATCGTTTGTCTTTGGCAGGCTATTGGATGAGTCTGTTGTGCCTCATCTGTTGTCCACCTTATTTATATACGTTGCAAAGTTAGAGCAAAAATGCTAACCTGCAAATTTTTTGATGTAAAATTATTGTGTTTGCGTGGCTATACGCGGTTTAATGCCTCAGATGTTGTGTCTTGAGGCTGTTTTGTCGCGTATGTCGGCAATGATGGTGAAGAACGCATCGCCACTGGAATTGAGTGCTGTCTCGAAGGAATCCTGCACCACTCCGATGATGAATCCCACTGCCACTGCCTGCATGGCGATGTCGTTGTTTATCTCGAATAGCGAGCATGCCATCGGGATGAGCAACAGCGAACCACCGGGAATGCCCGAGGCTCCGCATGCTCCCAGTGTGGCAATGCAACTGAGCAGGATGGCGCTCACAAGGCTGATGTCAATTCCCTTGGTGTGGCACAGCGCCAGCACAAACACGGTTATCGTTACGGCTGCACCGTTCATGTTGATGGTTGAGCCGAGCGGAATGCTTACTGAATAGAAGTTCTTGTCCACTCCCATTCGTTGGCACAAGTCCATATTGACTGGGATGTTGGCTGCCGATGAACGGGTGAAGAAGGCGCTGAGTCCGCTTTCCTTCACGCATTGCCACAGAATCTTGTAGGGATTGCGCCTGATGACAAACCATGCCTGGAGCGGATTGGTGACAAAGGCGGTGAACAGCATGCAGCCCACAAGCAGCAGAATCAGCTGACCGTATTCGGTGAAGATTGAGAGTCCGCTCTCCGACACTGCCGTGAACACCAGTCCCATTATTCCGAACGGGGCGAACTGGATGACCCATCGCACTACCATGGAAATGGCATCGGCAAAGTCGGTGACCATGCGTTTGGTGCTGTCGCTGGCAATCTTCCTCAGCGCAAACCCAATGATGATTGCCCAAAAAAGGATGGCGAGGTAACTGGCTTCGCTTATCGACTTTATGGGATTTGCCACTGCATTGGTGAACAGCGACTGGAGTATGTCGCCCAGTCCTTGTTGGGTGCTCTCTGTGGTTGCCTCCTGCAGTGTTATGGTGATGGGGAACATGAAGCTGCCTGCCACTGCCACCATTGCTGCAATCAGTGTGGAGAGAATGTAGAGGCTGATGACTGTCTTGAAGCGCGAGCCGAGATTCTCTTTTGCGTTGGCAACCGACGACATTACGAGTATTGCCACCAGGATGGGGGCGATGGCTTTCAGTGCGCCCACGAACAGTGTGCCGAGTATGGATATGCCGGTGGCTTCCGGTATTGTCAGTCCGAGGATGATTCCTATTGCCAGTCCTATGATGATGCGCAGCACAAGACTGGCGCTTGTCCATCTCCTTAATAAGGTCATTGCGTTTTCTTCCGTTTGTGTGTTGTTCTTCTTTGTGCTTTACTTTGCTTTGTATATTGTTTTATGTTGTTCTGCTTCGCGAACTACATAGCTTTCCTCGCTTTATTTCACCAGATATTTCTTGCTGTTGAAGATGTAGATGCCCGACTGCAGATGGTTGAAGTCACAGGTAACTTTCCGTCCGCTCATGTCGTAGACGGCATCTGCTCCGCCTGGCTTTGCCATTTGCTTTGCCTCGTCTTTCGTGATGCTCTCGATGGCTGATTCCTTGTTGTTGCCCAGTCGGTAGAGTCTTGCTCCGTGGCTCGGCACTTTTGCGCTGATTGTGCCTTTTGCCTCGCCTATGCTTTGCTTTGCCCAGATGTCGTACACTGGCACTGCTTCGTCGGCTGCATAGCCAAACTGTGTGAGGTCAACGCTCATTCCTTCGTTGGTGGTTGTGTAGAACAGGAATTCCATCGTGGTGCCCGTAGTCGATTTGTTGTCGGTGTCGCAACTGGAGTCGTATCCGCAGAGTGCCTTGAAGGTCTTGTAGGTGTGTCCTTCCGGCAGGTTGTAGACCAGCGTGCATTCGGCGTTCAGTCCCAGTCCGGTGGTGTAGGCTGTGCCGTCCACTTTCAGCGTGCCGCCTTCCACGTTCTTGTTCTTGTGGAGCGAGCCCCACTGGCTGGTGTAGGAGGCGTGGCTCAAGGTGGTGAGCGATGTCTCGTTGCCTGCTTCGTCGATGAGCACTGGGTTGATGATGTCAGCACGGTCGTAGCTGTAGCCGTCGTTGTAGTTGCTCACCACGATTTTCAGTTGCTCTGCTCCGGTGATGTCGAACTCCACTTCCTTTGCTTTTGTCCCCGTCCTTGAGATGAGTCCGGTGCGTGCCTTCGTGTCGTCCTGCTCGCTGGCAAGTGGGTTTTGGTCGAACACCATGAATCGGATGGAGGTGGTGGCTCCTGTCTGGTTGATTCCGCTGTCGTCGGCAGCTGCCGTTGCCTTGAACCTCACTACGTCGATGCTGTCGGGCAGGGTGAAGAAGAGTGCGGCATTGGCATCGGTGGAGAATCCGCGGTCGTAGGTCTGTCCCATCACTGTCATCTTTCCGCCGGTCTGCACGTTCTTGTTTTCGTATATGCGGTTGTAGTAGGAGTCGGTGTATTTGCGTGTCAGGTATTTGCCGGTGAGTTCCACTTCGCTGCCGTCCGCGAGCACGAGGGTGGGGTTGAGCCAGTCGGCATGGTCGTAGTTGTAGTTGTCGCCTCCGTCGTCAACCACCAGCACCAGTGTCTTGCTTCCTGCCGGCCATTCGATGTCGACATCCGCCTTGTGCCCGTCTGTAGTGTAAGCCACTGTCTCCGACTTGTAGAGCGCCTTGTTGCCTACAATCCATCGCGTGTTGTCTCTCTGGAACAGGGCGAGGTAGCGGTTGCCGGTAGCAGGGTCGAGACTGGTCCACACCACTTGCCCGTTGTCCTCGTCGTTCACCACTTGGTGGGCGCCGACTGCGTAGCTGTGCATGTAAAGGTATTCCTCGTTGGTGAGGAGCGAGTTGGTGAAGTCGTCGTTCTTGGTCATTTCACCGCCGAAGAAGAGCGGTGAGTGGCAAATTCCCCAAAGGGTCATCATCGAGTATTGCTCGTTCTCCGTCAGCCGCGTCCATCGTCCGCTCTGTGCACTGGTGTATCCGGTGTCAGCCACGGTCATTGCGATTTGTCCCAGCGGCAGCATGTCGCAGTCGGCATAGTTGCCCGGACGTGTGTATTTCGACCATTCGTTGGCTTCGTTGAACACGAGGTCCACATAGCTCCAGCTGTCCCACAGGTCGTCCATCATGCGCCACATGTTGGCATTCTCCAGACAACTCTCTGCGTAGGTGTATTGTGTCTTGCCCGGCGACAGGCTCAGCACGATGGGTCGTCCGCACTGGTCGATGGCTTTGCGCAGCATCTTTATCTCGTCGGTGTGGAACGGGCGGCTGATGTCGTCCACCTTGATGAAGTCCACGCCCCATTCGGCATACAGGTCGATGATGCTGTTGTAGTAGAGCTGTCCGTATTCGTTGTCCCTCACCAGCAGATTGTCCTTGAGCCATGTGCAGGGCGGTGTGGTGCTTGAGTACACCTTGCTCCATGCCACGTCCTCAGCGCCCTTCAGTTTGTAGGAAGAACCGACCACCGACTTTGGCACGCCTCTCATGATGTGGATTCCGAACTTCAGTCCCATGTTGTGGAGCGAGTCTGCCATTGCCTTGAATCCCTGGTTCTTTCCGTTGACCATTGCCGAGGGGAATCGGGTGGGGGAAGGCAGGTAGCGACCGTATTCGTCCAACACATAGTCCTGTGTGCCGTTCTGGTTGTACGTGCCGCCTCCGAGTGACGGATGGTTGCAGTACCAGCGGATGTCCACCACCACATATTCCCAGCCGTATTTGTTGAGGCCCTTGTCCACGATGTACTTTGCGTTCTGCATCGTCAGCGCCTCGTTCACGCTCGAGTAGTAGCAGTCCCATGAGTTCCATCCCATCGGCGGAGTCAGTGCCCATGTGCGGAACGTGGCAATGCTGTCCGTGCCTTGGGCATGGGAATCCACTGCAGCAGCCATCGTCAGGACCACTGCAGCCAGGGTGCGTATGAGAAGTTTTGCAAGAGATTTGTTTTCAGTAATGTTCATGAGATTGTGCTTTTGATTTCGTTTGCAAAGTTACGAAAAAAATCTTCACTTGACAAAATGATTCGGCAATTAATTTTCAAGAATTTTGCAGAGAGGGGAAGGACGGCAGATGGGCGAGGCGTAGGAGGCGCATTTGCGTCAAATGCGCACCATGGCCCTTGCGTCAGGAGCAATGTTAGGAGCTAGCCCTCTCCGAGGGCGTTAAAGCGAGCGTGGGGTTGTGGACTGTAAAACAATTGCGAGCTTTGCTCGAGTGTATTGCAATAGGAGCTAGCTCTCTCCGAGAGCGTT
>CAVISR010000040.1:0-24876 GCA_963645405.1 Acutalibacteraceae bacterium | reverse complement strand
AGAAGTCTGGACTACTTGAATGTACGTCACGTGACAAACACATGTACGTCACGTGGCAAACACCAATTTGTTATGTTAGCATACACCCGTCTGCCATGTGGCAAACACCCGCACAGTATACAGGCAGAGGACGTTTTGTCTGCATTGTACAACTTCCTCGTAAACGAAAGGCACGAAGGACGACGGGTTTATATTCCCGAAATAGGCAACACAACACATTCGAACAGCGTTCGCTATGTAGGAGTCAGCAAAAGTGTGTTGGGTTTTGGGTGTTAGGTTTTGTGTTGCCATGCGGATTGGAACGCTGAAATCGTGCGAATAGGAGTCAGCCGTCTCCGACGGCGTAAACGATGACGTTCGAGCGAATGCTCGCATTTGTTTTACAGCCCACGTTCCTGCGCTCGCTTTAACGCTCTCGGAGAGAGCTAGCTCCTATTGCAATGCACTCGAACGCAAGTTCGCATGTGTTTTCGCTTTAACGCCCTCGGAGAAGACTAGCTCCTATTGTCGGCTCGCAACTCTCATGAAACTCGATGGAATCGTGTGCGTTGACGGTGTGGTTGCCGTCTGCTATATTTGTAGTACTGGTTTGTTACATATGTGCTATTCGTTTGTTACATATGTGTTCTCTGTTCAGTCTGCAAATTCGAACTGCACCACCAATAGTGAAAGTCAATTTCAAACATATTGAGTCCAAAGTGCAAATATTTGGCAAGAAGGATGAGTAGTCTGCCATTTTTTTGCTACATTTGCAACCGGGTTTCTATCTTCTTAGAAGATGAAGCCTGCAACGCAAAGCAAATGGGCTTAAAAATCTAAATGATCAGGGAATGGAACAAATAAGGAATTTCTTTGCTGTAGACCTGGGTGCTACTAGCGGAAGGACGGTCATCGGACATTTGTCGGAAGGCAGGCTGGAGCTGGAAGAACTGACTCGCTTCGGCAATCATATCATAGAAACCGGCGGGCATTTCTACTGGGACATCTATGCGCTCTACAATGAAATCATAAGTGGACTGAAGCTGGTGGCGCAAAACGGCATCACCATCGAGAGCATAGGCATTGACACCTGGGGATGCGACTTCGTGTGCATAGGCAAGGACAAAGCCATATTGGGCAACCCTCTGTCGTACAGAGACCCACACACGTACGGTGTGATGGAGAAATACTTTGGCGAGGCAATCGGCAAGGACAAGGTCTACGAAAAGACTGGCATTCAGTTCATGAACTTCAACTCGCTGTTCCAGCTTTACGCGATGCGCAATGCCGGCAACGTAGCCCTGGAGAATGCAGAGAAGATTCTCTTCATCCCCGATGCCCTGAGTTACATGCTTGCGGGCAAAGCCATCTGCGAATACACGGTTGCCTCAACATCGCAGATTCTCAATCCTGGCACTAGGGATTTGGATACGGAACTGATTGAGAGTCTCGGACTGAAGCGCTCGCAATTCGGAGAGATGACAGCTCCAGGCACAGTCATTGGAAACCTTACAGAAGAAGTGCAGAGGATGACAGGGCTGGGGAAAATCCCGGTTGTGGCAGTTGCCGGACACGACACAGCAAGCGCTGTGGCTGCAGTCCCGGCGAAAGACAGGGAATTTGCCTATCTCAGTTCGGGCACATGGAGTCTGATGGGCATAGAATCGGAGAAAGCCATTATCAACGACCGCAGTTTCGCTCTCAATTTCACTAATGAAGGAGGCATTGACGGCACGACCCGCTTTCTCAAGAACATCTGTGGCATGTGGATTTATGAGCGTTGCCGCCAGGAATGGACTGATGCGCCCAAGTCGCACAGCGACCTGCAAGCCGGGATGGCAAAGCAGACGCCATTCCAAAGCCTCATCAATCCCGACGACGACTCGTTCGCCAACCCGTCCTCGATGATTGGCGCAATACAGGATTTCTGCAAGAAGACCGGGCAACATGTGCCACAAGGCTACGCAGAGACCTGCCGCTGCATTTTCGACAGTCTTGCCCTGCGCTACCGTCAGGTTTTCACATGGCTCAAAGAGTTTGCAGGCTTCGACATCAACGTGCTGCACATCATCGGAGGAGGTTCGCTCAACAACTACCTCAACCAGTTCACTGCCAACAGCTGCGGCGTCACCGTACTTGCAGGTCCGCAGGAAGGCACTGCCATCGGCAATATCATGTTGCAAGCCAAGGCATCGGGACTGGTGGAAGACATTTGGGAAATGCGGCAAATCATTGCAAACTCCATTGAGATGAAGAAATTTGAACCGCACGACAAAGAGGTGTGGGACAAAGCATACAGCCGATTTCTTGAAATAACAAAATAACAGTATAACAGAACAAAAACTATTCAACAACAAGAACAGAATAAATATCCAACAACTAAACTAATGATGAAAAAAGATTTGATTATCAAGAACTACGAGATTGCAAAGGAGCGCTATGCCGCTCTGGGCGTAGACACAGACAAAGCAATCGAGACACTGGAAAAGACTCCAATCTCCCTGCATTGCTGGCAGACCGACGATGTGGTGGGATTTGAAAGAGGCGAAGCTGCCTCAGGCGGAATCCAGTCCACTGGAAACTATCCGGGCAAAGCCACCAACATCGGAGAAATGCGCCAAGACATAGAAGAGGTGCTGAGCCTGCTGGCAGGTACGTTCCGACTGAACCTGCACGAGATTTACGGAGAGTTCAACGGCAAGTCCATCGACCGCAACCAAGTGAGCGTGGAGCAGTTCACCGGCTGGATGCAGTGGGCAAAGGAGCATAATCTGAAACTCGATTTCAACTCCACCTCATTCTCCCATCCCAAGAGTGGAAGCCTTTCCCTCTCCAATCCCGACAAAGCCATACGCGACTTCTGGATTGAGCACACCAAGCGCTGCCGCCGCATTGCCGATGCCATGGGCAAATACCAGGGTGACCCTTGCATCATGAACATCTGGGTGCACGACGGTTCGAAGGACATCACAGTGGAGAAAGGACGTTATCGCGAGATATTGAAGAACAGTCTGGACGAGATACTGGCAGAGAAACTGCCCGACATGAAATCATGCCTGGAAGCCAAACTCTTCGGCATCGGACTGGAGGCATATACGGTAGGTTCACACGATTTCTATGCCGGTTACTGTGCAAAGAACAACGTGATGTACACTCTCGACACCGGTCACTATGAACCTACAGAGAATGTGTCGGATGCAGTTTCAGCCCTTCTGCTTTTCGTGCCCGAACTGATGCTCCATGTATCACGCCCAATGCACTGGGACTCAGACCATGTGACACTCTTCGATGACAACACTCGCAATCTCTTCTCCGAGCTTGTCCGCGCCAATGCCTTGGACCGTGCCCACATCGGGCTCGATTACTTCGACGGTTCCATCAACCGTATAGGTGCATACATAATAGGTGTACGCGCAGCACAGAAGTCCTTGCTGCAAGCCTTCCTCGAACCGCTCGATGCATTGCGCAAGTATGAAGATGAGGGCAAACTGTTCCAGCGCCTTGCACTGTTGGAAGAGATGAAGACCATGCCGTTCGGTGCCGTTTACGATTACTTCAATCTCAAGAACGACATACCTGTGGGCGAAGATTACATTGCAGAGATAGAGAATTACGAGAAGAAAGTTCTCTCAAAACGATAAGCGTCATGGGTAAAGGCAGTCTCAAGAGCACCATCGCGGTATCGCTCAACAATTATCTGGATGCAGGTGCCATCGTGGCAGGCGCAAGCGGCCTGACGCTATGGCAGAACTATCTCGGTCTCTCGGAGGTCAACCTCGGCTGGCTCAACTTCATCAGCGCCAACTGCCTGGGTGCCGCCCTCGGCGCCATCATAGGCGGCGTGCTGGCCGACAAGTACGGACGCAAGTTCATCTACACGTACAATCTTCTCGTCTACATGGCCGGCGTGCTGCTCGTCATGTGTTCGGTCAACTTTGCCATGCTGGCCCTCGGCTTCCTGCTCACGGGCATGTCGGTGGGCATCGGCGTACCGGCCTCATGGACGTACATCTCGGAGAGCTCTGAGATACACAACCGCGGACGCAACATCTGCATCTCGCAGATGTCGTGGGGCATCGGCCCGATGATTATACTCCTACTCGGCATGTTCTTTGCCCCTGGCGGATACTTGTTCGGATGTGTGGAGAGCCTTGCCCATGCCATCGGAGGCCAGGACCTCTCGCAGGAAGCCGTCAACGTGTTCAGTTCACGCATCGTGTTCTTCTCGCTCTTCGTCGTAGCATTCATTGCTTGGAACATGCAGCGCAAACTCGAAGAGAGCAGCGAATGGAAAGCCAGCAAGGAAAGCGCCAAAGCCAAGGGTGAGGACAACAACGGACTCATCCATGCCTTCGGTGTGCTCTTCTCCAACAAGACAGCCGTGCGCAGCGTCGTTTTCCTCGCCACCATCTACCTCACCTGGAACCTCGTCGCATCGGTGATGGGCTTCTTCCAGCCTCACATCTATGAGACGGCAGGCGGAGTGTCGAACGAGCAGGCCAACTGGATGAACTGCATCCAATGGGCCATTATCGTGCTGACCACGTTCTTTATCTCGTTGGTGATAGACAAGGTGAGCCACAAGGTCATCTACATTCTCGGCCTTCTCTTTGCCCTCAGCGCCTGGTTTATGATTGTCGGCGTGGGCGTGGACGGTCCCGTAGGTCTTTGGGCCTTTGCCATCCTCTGGGGTATCGAGGGCGGTATGTCCGTGCAGATATTCTATGCCTTGTGGGGGTCAGAACTTTTCCCAGCCAAATTCCGTGCCGGAGCCCAAGGTCTGATGTTCTTCATCGTACGCGGTCTCTCTGCAGTTTGGGGCTTGATTTTCACCTATATCTATGGAGAGAACGGCGAAGGCTTCACCATTGCAGCCTACTGCATGATTGTCCTGCTCCTCATCTCACTGGTTGTCGGTGTCATTGGTTCGCCCAAGACTCGAGGAAAGTCGCTCGAACAAATCACCCGTGAGCGCTATGGAGAGAAGTTATAAAAGCAAATTGTAAAAGCAATTGTTTTACACTGAATACAAGCAAAATAGAAAACTAAATACAAGCAAAAGAGAAGAAAACCAAATACAAGATACAAGCAAAAATAGGAAAGAAAAATGAGTAGCATATTAGACGGACACACTGACTTGAAAAAGGAAGTGGACAAGATTGCCGAAGTGGCTGGATATCTCTGGCAAAACGGCTGGGCTGAACGCAACGGCGGCAACATCACTGTGAATGTCACCGACTTGGTTGACGACGAAATCAAGAGTTTGCCAGCAATAAGCAACGTAAAACAAATCGGAACAACACTGCCAACACTCAAAGGATGTTATTTCTTCTGCAAAGGCACTGGCAAGCGCATGCGCGACCTTGCACGCTGGCCAATGGAGAACGGTTCAATCATCCGCATACAGGACGACTGCGCAAGCTATGTAATCATTGCCGACAACCCAGTGATGCCAACATCCGAATTGCCGAGCCATCTGACAGTACACGCACGTCTCATCGAGAAGGGTTCAAACTACAAAGCAACTGTCCACACCCATCCTATCGAACTGATAGCCATGAGCCACAACAAGAAATACATGGGCAAGGACGTGCTTACCAACATTCTGTGGAGCATGATTCCAGAGACCAAGGCTTTCTGTCCACTGGGCTTGGGCATTGTGCCCTACCAGCTTCCAGGCAGTCTCACTCTTGCAGAGGAAACGCTGAAAGAGCTGGAAGACTACGATGTCGTGATGTGGGAAAAGCACGGAGTCTTTGCCAAAGGTCTCGACGTGATGGACGCATTCGACCAGATAGACGTTCTCTCAAAGAGCGCCAAGATTTACATCGATGCCAAATGCATGGGCTTTGAACCCGACGGCATGACTCAAGAACAGATGGCAGAAATGTCGAAGGCATTCAATTTGCCGAGGTAAGTCCCAGTCAAGATAAACCTCAACGCTTGACTTTCAAGTTCAGAGAGAGGTCTCAGAAGTTGACTTAGCCAACAGACTTTCCATACTTGACTCGCTCGGCAAGGAGCATCTTCCTACTTGGTTCTAAGCTTCAGCGAAGCTTCCTTCAATGCTGGTGATGTCACCTTTATCCGGACATCGCCAGCTTTTTGTGTGGACCTCAAGATGAGAAGGACTTGTCCTCTGTACATTTTCTTTGGGTTCACATCAAAAAGTTCGTCGGTGTAATGGTCACCATTGTCTATAGCCTGTATGGTTGCTTCTCCACTCACGTCAATCTTCACTTCATCAGCCACTGTAGGCACGATGTTGCCAGCCTTGTCCACTGTGTACACATGAATGTACTTGAGACTCATTCCGTCTGCACGCCAGTCGGGAGTTTCTGTTTCCAGTCTCAGTTTCACTGCCTTTCCAGTGGTTTTTAGTTCATGGCGAGCAACTTCCTTGCCTCCGTTCTTTGCCACTGCAGTGATTGAGCCTCCATTGCCGTAGTCCACATTATCCCAAAGAATTCGGTTCTTGCCTTTTCCCTGACCATCGTTCTTCTTTATACCAAGCGAAGTCCCGTTGACCAGCAATTCTGCCTCTTCTGCATTGGTAAAGACGAAGACTTTCTGCTTCGAGCCTTCTGCACGGTTCCAATGGCTTGACAGGAAGGTGGTTCCTACAGTATTGTCGTTCCAGTAGATTTCTTCTCCTTCACCGTCCTGCACTGCGATGCGGCAAATTGGTTCGTCCACAAAAGCGCTCTTGATGAGATAAGCCTGAGGATAAGGGTCGAGGTTATGACTGAAGAAGGCATAGTTCCAACCTTTCTTTGGCCAACCATTGGATTCGCCCCAATATTCAATTGCTCCCCAGTAGGCAAGTCCCACCATCTTGTCTCTGTCCATGCCTTCCCACGGACCGAGCAAATCGTTCACTGTTGCCTCGCTCTGATAGATGATGAGGTCGGGATTGTGCTCCAGATAGCCTTTGTAAGCCGGGTATTGATAGTTGTAGGCTGCAATGTCGGTCACGCACGACAGCTCTGGCGGAGTGAAATTGCCCTCCCATTCGGGGTCATTGCGTATGGCATTTGCCCTAGCCGGGAACATTGCCACCATTGTCTTGCGTGTGGGGTCGTATCTTTCTGCCAGCACTTTCATCAGTCGGTAGGTGGTTATTCCCCAGTCACCGGTAGGCAAGCCCGACCAACCTTCGTTGATTTGCAGTTCGTTGCCGAAGCTCCACATGATGACACACGGATGGTTGCGGTCGCGACGTATCCATTCTGTCTCAGCCTTATACCAAAGCTGGTCGAAGGGTTCGCTTGCCACCCACATGTTTCCGCCCTGCTGCCATTTGTCGAAGAGCTCGTCGACAACCAACAGTCCGTACTTGTCGGCAAGCCTGAGGAAAGCCGGTGAATAGGGATTGTGGCTGGTGCGCACATGATTGTAGCCAAAGGATTTCAGCAGTTTGAACTGCCTTTCGATTCCGTCCTCGAATGCAGCTGCACCGAGAGCGCCCATGTCGTGGTGATTGGCAATGCCTTTCAGGAAGACTTTCTTTCCATTGAGCTTGAATCCTTCTTCTTTCGTGAATTCAATGGTACGTATTCCGAATTCATCGCCCACACGGTCAATCACTTCCCCGTCTTTCTTCAGTACGACTTCAGCCCTGTATAGGTTTGGAGTTTCACACGACCACAGTTCGGGATTCTTCACTGAAAGCTCAGGCATCTTCACCTCGTTGATTGCCAGCTTTATGTACTTTGGCACGTCGCACTGTCCTTTAGCCACCACATTTCCTTGCGGATCGAAGATTTTGCTTTCCAGCGTCATGTCGTAGCGCTGTGCTCTTGCACCTTCAATCTCAACCTGCAGTGCCACTTTTGCCTCACTGGAAGTGATGGAAGGTGTGGTGATGTAGAGTCCGTGACGGGTGACGCTCACCGGATTCTTCACGTATAGATGCACGTCGCGGAAGATGCCTCCACCGGTGTACCAGCGCGATTTGCCGCCTGTAGCCACATCACACTTCACGTTTATCACGTTCTCTGCATCGTATTTCAGATGCTTGCTGATGTCGAATTCCGCACCGAGATATCCGTAAGTGATTTTGCCCAGCGACACACCATTTATATATATGGTACCGCTCGTCATGATTCCTTCGAAATCGAGCAGCACTTTCTTGCCTTGCCAAGCCTCGTCTGCCTTGAAGTGTTTCTGGTAGACGGCTGATGGCGAATCCTTGAATCCGCGTGCCTTGTCAGCCTTTTCGTTCCACGGCAGTTCCATCTGATAGTCGTGGGGCAGGTTCACAACACGCCAATCGGCATCGTCCATCAATGCAGTCACAGCTTTTGCATCTTCGTCTCCACTCAGAAGTTTGAACTTCCAGTCGAAGTTCATGAGAATGCTTGTCCGCTCCTGGGCAAAGAGCACAGAAGAGCAAAGCAAAAGGGCTAGCGTAAGTAGGGTCTTCTTCATATATTTCTTCGTCATTGATTGTTTAGTTCTTTGTTATTGGTTGTTCTGTTTCTTTATTGTTGATAGTTTAGTCCTTTATTATCGGCTGTCTGTTTCTTGGTCATTGACAATTCTTGTCCTTGTCATCGGCAGTTCAATTTCCCATCATCTGCCTCGTCAAGCTTCGCAACTTTCCCTTCGAATTTGGCACTGGATTTCTCTTCCTGTTTTTGCCTCTCGAAAGGGGCTTGTTTTTTCTCCAGTCAGAAAAAACTTTTTTCCTGGTCAGAGAAATAATTTTCCCTAGTCAGAGAGATGATTTTTCCTGGCCAGAGCAAAAAACTACAGTGAATCGACTGCTTCTTTCAGTTGCTCGAGAGCCTGCCGGATTATGCTTCGCGGACAGCCCACATTCATGCGCATGAATCCGTGTCCTTCCTTCTTGCCGAACGACTCGCCGTCGTTGAGCGCAAGTCGGGCTTTGTTGATGAAAAGGTCGAGCAGTTGTTCGTGCGACAGATTGAGTTCACGGCAGTTGAGCCATACGAGGAAACTGGCTTGCGGGCGCACTGGCTTTATCTTCGGGATGTATTGCCGGCAATAGTCTATCACGAAATCGATGTTGCCCTCGAGATAGGCAATCATCTGCTCGCGCCAAGGCTCACCCTGTTGCAGGGCAGCAGTGGTGGCTATCGGGGCGAACAAGTGTTCCTCGTTGAGTTCACATGCTGCCATCCAACCGAAGAACCGCTTGCGCAGTTCGGGATTTGGCACGATTGCCCACGAACTGACGATGCCCGAGATGTTGAAGGTCTTCGACGGAGCCGAGAACACGATGGAACATTGCGCTGCCTCGTCGCTGACTGAAGCAAACGGATGATGCCTGTGTCCGAAGAGTGCCATGTCGCAGTGGATTTCGTCGCTGATTATCGTCAGGTTGTGGGTCACTGCAAAGTGCGCCAGGCGCTGCAGCGTCTCCACTGGCCAAGTGATGCCCACCGGGTTGTGGGGATTGGCAAGTATGAGCAGTCGGCATTGGTCGTCGCACACTTGCTCAAGATTGTCGAAATCCATGTCGTAACCCGTCAGATTGCCGTTCTCGTCGTGAAATTCCTTCAATGGGTTCCACACCACCTCGTGTCCGGTTGCCTGAGGGATGAGATAGAACGGATGATAGATCGGCGGCTGCACAATGACCTTGTCGCCTTTCTCCAGCAAGGCATAGATTGCCATGCCAATGCCCTTCACGATTCCGGGGATGTAGCAAATCCAGTCTTCCTCCACTTCCCACTGGTGGCGGTCGTGAATCCACTTGGCAATCACGCTCCAGTAGTCAGCCGGAGTCTTTGTGTAGCCGAAGAGCGAATGGTTCATTCTTTCCTTCAGCGCATCCGTAATGAACTGAGGAGTTTCCCACTCCATGTCGGCAATCCACATCGGCACAAGGTCGGTCCGTCCGTAGTTTCTCTGGAGGTCCATGTGCTTGATGTCGCCCGTGCCTGTGCGGTCAATTATCTTGTCGAAATCGTATTCCATCCCAATGGTCATTTTCAATTACGCCACAAAGTTAATATAAAAGTTGGCTCGTCCGACTATAACATTGCATTATTTTTGCTAACTTTGCATTCTGAACTATTAATAATGATGAATTCTATGTCTGAACAAAAAGTTAGAGTACGTTTCGCGCCCAGTCCAACCGGACCATTGCACATAGGCGGCGTCCGTACAGCTCTGTATAATTATCTGTTTGCAAAACAACACGGCGGTGACTTGATTTTCCGCATCGAAGACACTGACTCCACGCGCTTTGTGCCTGGAGCAGAAGACTATATCATCGAAGCCTTCGACTGGCTCGGCATCAAGTTCGACGAGGGAGTTTCGTTCGGAGGCAACCATGGACCCTATCGCCAGTCGGAACGCAAAGACATCTACAAGAAATATGTGAAGCAACTGCTTGACGCTGACAAGGCTTACATTGCCTTCGACACACCCGAGGAACTCGACAGCAAGCGCAAGGAAATCGAGAACTTCCAGTACGATGCCAACACCCGCGACATGATGCGCAACTCGCTCACCCTGCCAAAGGAAGAGGTGGAACGACTCATCGGCGAGGGCAAGCAATATGTGGTGAGATTCAAGATTGAACCGGGCATCGATGTCCATGTGAACGACATCATCCGCGGCGACGTGAGCATCAACTCGTCTATCCTTGACGACAAAGTGCTCTACAAGAGTGCTGACGGACTGCCAACCTATCATCTTGCCAACATTGTCGACGACCATTTGATGGAAGTGACCCATGTGATTCGCGGTGAGGAATGGTTGCCAAGCGCACCGCTCCATGTGCTGCTCTACAAAGCATTCGGATGGGAAGACACCATGCCACAGTTTGCCCACCTGCCACTGCTGCTCAAGCCAGTGGGCAACGGAAAACTTTCAAAGCGCGACGGCGACAAGCTCGGTTTCCCAGTGTTTCCGCTCGAATGGCACGACCCCAAGACAGGCGAAGTGTCATCGGGCTACAGAGAACAAGGCTACCTGCCACAAGCCGTTGTCAACTTCCTTGCATTGCTTGGCTGGAACCCGGGCAACGACCAGGAAGTGATGACGATGGACGAGATGGTGAGACTCTTCGACCTCTCAAAGTGCAGCAAGTCGGGCGCACGCTTCGACTATGTCAAGGCAGCGTGGTTCAACCATCAATACCTCATGCAGCTCGACCCAATGGATTGGACTCCCGAGTTCGACAAGATTCTGAAGGCAGAAGGCATCGAGTCCACACCCGAGAAAGAAGCACAGGTGGTGGAGATGATGAAGACCAAAGTGATAGAATACGTCGACAAGGACAACAACAAGAAAAAGCGCAACGTCAGCTTCGTGAGCGACCTCTGGCCACTCTGCAAGTTCTTCTTCGTGGCACCCGAAGCCTACGACAAGGAAGACAAGTTCGTGAAGAAGAACTGGAAGGAAGGCACTGCCGACGAGATGCGCCAGCTCATCCAGGTACTCCAGAGCATGGACGACTTCTCAAAAGAAGCACAGAAGCAAACTGTGGAAGCATGGACCGAGACAAGCGGCATACGTCCATGGAACGCTTGGCGAGTAGCACTGGTAGGCACCGGACAAGGGCCCGACATGTACGAGCTGTCCTCATTCCTTGGCAAGGACGAGACATTACGCCGACTGCAGAAAGCCATCGAAGTGCTTGGATAAGACCGGATGGAATGAATATCAGCAAGACCAACTGGCACTGGCAACGAGTCTTCTCCTATATATAAATAAGGTAGACTGGCACTGGCAACAGCAAGTCGGCTGACATATATAATAAAGGTATACTGGCAAAGAAAGCAACAAGGTCGACTGACATAGCATCAGCAAGACCGGCTGGAATGAATATCAATAAGACCAACTGACATAAATATCAAGTAGTGAAGACATTGATTTATAGTTTGGGAATGTACATCTTCTCGCTCGGAGCAATCTTCTCGTCACTGTTCGTGAAGAAAATCCGACACCAGGTGAAAGGTCAAGCCCAGACATATTTGAAACTATACAAAGCAATAAAGAAGACAGACAAAGTCATCTGGTTCCATTGCGCATCCCTCGGTGAATTCGAGCAAGGACGCCTGCTGATGGAAACCGTGAGACGAAACCTGCCAGAATACAAGATTCTGCTTACCTTCTTCTCGCCCTCGGGCTATGAAGTGAGGAAGGACTACGAAGGAGCCGACGTGGTCTGCTACCTGCCGTTCGACACACCGGGCAACGCAGCCAGTTTCATCCGCTTGGCACATCCGGAGATTGGAATCTTCATAAAGTACGAGTTCTGGACCAACTACCTCAAGCGTGCACACAAGCGCGGAGTGAAACTCTACAGCGTGAGCAGCATCTTCCGCGACGACATGCACTTCTTCAAGTGGTACGGCTCGATCGAACCGCTTCCCCAGTTCGATTACTTCTTCGTGCAGACAGAGAAATCAAAAGTTCTGCTCGGGCAGCACGGCATCACCAATGTGACAGTGGTGGGCGACACAAGGTTCGACCAAGTGATAAAGATAAAGAAGAAATCAGCAAACCTGCCAGTCGTAAAGACTTTCGTAGACGGCAAGCACACCTTCATTGCAGGCAGCAGCTGGTTGCCCGATGAGGAAATCTACATTCCCTATTTCCGCAACCACAGAGACTGGAAGCTCATCATTGCGCCTCACAAGATTACCGGTCACCGTCTGCAGGAGCTCCGCTCACTGCTCTCCGACCGCAAAGTGGTCTTCTACTCATCCGTCACCACTGAAGACGGCACACAGAATGTGCCCGATGAAGTGCTGCAGGAAGCCGAAGTGCTTATCGTCGACTGTTTCGGCAAGCTCTCGTCCATCTATCGTTACGGCGACTTTGCGCTCGTGGGCGGTGGATTTGGAGTGGGCATCCACAATGTGCCCGAGGCAGCAGTCTACGGTATTCCAGTAGTCTTCGGACCAAACAACAAGAAGTTCCAGGAAGCCCAAGCCCTGCTGCAGTGCAAAGGATCGTTCGAATACACCGATGCCGACTCGTTTGCAGCCATCGCCGACCAATTCCTCCAGCATCCCGAGACCATCAGGGAAGCAGGCGAAGCAGCCAGCCGCTACATCTACGGCAACGCAGGAGCAACCGAGAAATGCTACAACATCATTTTCGGAGACAACAAATAAGTAACAAAGCAAACAATTGGGTGCAAAGGTCAATCGGGAACGACCGGCTATAACCTGGCAAACAATTGGGAGCAAGACATATAAAGAACAAGACAAATAAAGAAACAGGGAATAAAATGGCACTGATTAAGACAGTTTGCGGCATGACTCCCCGATGGGGCAAAGACTGCTACTTCTCAGAGAACGCCACCATCGTGGGCGATGTCAGCATGGGCGACCAATGCACCGTATGGTTCAATGCAGTGGTGCGCGGCGACGTGAACTACATCAAGATAGGCAACAGGGTGAACATCCAGGACGGCAGCTGCCTCCACACTCTCTACAAGAAAGCCGCTATCGAGATAGGCGACGACGTGACCATCGGTCACAACGTAACCCTCCACGGATGCAAAGTCAAGAACTGTGCGCTCATCGGGATGGGGGCAACCATACTCGACGATGCCGAGATAGGCGAGGGGGCCATCGTGGCAGCAGGCGCACTCGTGCTGAAGAATACCAAAGTGGGCGACGGAGAACTCTGGGGCGGAGTGCCTGCAAAGTTCATAAAGAAAGTCGACCCCGAACAGGCAAAAGAGCTGAACCAAGGCATTGCCAAGCACTACATCATGTACAAGGACTGGTACAGCGACACCGGGCAACCGCAACAAAGCGCCTGTGCCAAGCCTTCTGCAGATGAAGCCAAGGAACAAGATTGAAGACTTGAGAAGTATCATATTGAAGGTCCGGAAAGAACATTCAGATTAAAGGAAAAGGACAACCAGATTAACAGAAAAGAACATTCAGATTAATAGAAGACAATGAACGTACTAAAAAAATGGTGGGCAGACATTGCCTGCATCATTCTGTTCGCAGTAATATCATTAGTGTATTTCTATCCTGCCGACATCGACGGACGCCGACTCAACCAGCACGACAACAGCGCTGCCGACGG
Source organism: Acutalibacteraceae bacterium (assembly GCA_963645405.1). GTDB lineage: Bacteria > Bacteroidota > Bacteroidia > Bacteroidales > Bacteroidaceae > Colivivens. The sequence continues at coordinate 10,866 of CAVISR010000040.1, read as the reverse complement.
ACTTGGAGTGGAAATCAATGCCTACCGTCAAAGCCACGACGGCGAGACTCCACGCTGGACCAACAGTGTCTTTGGAGGAATGCCTACCTACCAGATTGCGCCGTCATACGACTCAGTCAAGAAGATGTCGTTCATCGAGAAGGTCTACCATCTGTGGCTGCCCGACTATGTGTTCTACATCTTCATATCCATGCTCGGGTTCTACATACTCCTGCGAGCATTCGACTTCCGTCAATGGATGTCAGCCCTCGGAGCCATCGTGTGGGCATTCTCGAGCTATTTCTTCATCATCATAGCAGCCGGGCACATCTGGAAAGTGCTCACACTTGCCTACATTCCGCCAACCATAGCCGGAATGGTGCTGTGCTACCGTCGCCGATATCTCATCGGATGTGTGGTGACAGCCATCTTCGCATCACTTCAAATCATGAGCAACCACGTGCAGATGACCTACTACTTCCTCTTGCCCGAAGCACTCATCGCCATTGCATTCCTCATCGAGAGCCTCATGTCGAAGAAAGGGGAAGTGCAGATTGACTTCCGCAGCTGGCTGAAAGGAAGCGGTTCCATCATCGTGGCAGCAGTCATAGCAGTAGGGCTCAATGCCTCCAACCTCTTCCACACCTACGAATATTCAAAAGACACAATGCGCGGAAAGAGCGAACTGGTGAAAGCCGGCAAGACCGACGACCAGACCGACAGTGGGCTCGAACGTTCCTACATCACCGCATGGAGCTACGGTGTAGGCGAGACCTGGACACTACTCATTCCCGATGTGATGGGCGGAGCAAGCGTACCACTCTCTGCCAACGAAACAGCCATGAAGAAAGCAGACCCGCTGCTTGCCAACAACGGCATCTACGGAGCCTTCACCCAGTACTGGGGCGAGCAACCTGGCACCAGCGGTCCGGTCTATGTGGGCGCACTGGTCTGCATGCTCTTCGTACTCTCCCTCATCGTACTGCCCAACCGTAGTCCGCTCAAATGGGCACTGCTCATCGCCACTCTGCTGTCCGTACTTCTGTCATGGGGACGCAACTTCATGCCGTTCACCGACTTCTTCATCGACCATGTGCCGATGTACGCCAAGTTCCGTACAGTCAGTTCCATCCTGGTAGTGGCAGAGTTCACCATACCTCTGCTTGCAATGCTCGGACTCAAGCGATTCGTTGAACAGTGCGCTGACCAACAGTCGCGCGGCAAGATGCTTCGTGCACTCACCATAAGCACCGTCATTACAGTCGTCATCTGCCTTGCCTTTGCCGTCATGCCAAACACATTGTTCGGTGAATGCATCAGTTCAAACGACCGCACTGCCATCGCCCAATACATTGCCAAAGGCTACTTCGACGAAACAACCGGACAAACCATCCTCAGCAGTCTCAGCTCCATGCGAGCTGCCATGCTCACATCAGATGCCTGGCGTTCGGCAATCATCATAGTGCTCGGAGCCTTCTTCCTCCTCCGCACAGCCCAGGGCAAGGAAAAGACACTGTTAGTGCCCAACTACATGTTCATCATCGCCATCTGCCTCATCGACATGTGGGCAGTCAACAAGCGTTATCTCAACGACCAGATGTTTGAAACCCCACGCACAACAGCTTCCATCCAGAAGAGCGATGCCGACAACTACATTCTCTCGCGTTCCGGCGACAAGCGCAACTACCGTGTACTCAACTACACCGTAAGCACATTCAACGACAACACCACCTCTTATTTCTACAGCAGTGTAGGAGGTTATCATGCTGCCAAACTGCGCCGCTACCAAGAACTCATCGAAGCCCACATTGCGCCTGAGATGTCGAAAGTGTATGAAGCACTCAGCGCCGCACCATTGGACACCGTTGCCATGGCACAAGGCGCAGGCTATCCAATCTATGACCTCAGCCGCATCAACACTGACTCCATCTATCCCGTCATCAACATGATGAACACCCGTTGGTTCATCCTCCCGGGACAGAACAACATAAATATCCCGATTGAAAACAATGCAGCCTACGGCAACGCATGGTTCGTCGACGGAGTACAATGGGTGGACAATGCCAACGAAGAGCTTGACGGACTCCGCAAGTTCAGTCCGCGCCACACCGCTGTCATCGACAAGCAGTTCCAGTCAATCTTCAATGGTTGCCAACTCGACGGAGCCAAGGGCGACACCACTGCAGTCATCCGACAGACTAGCCTCACTCCCGACGAAGTGGAGTACGAAGCGAACTCCAGCAAGGGAGGACTCGTGGTATTCTCCGAGATTTACTATCCAGGATGGACAGCCACCATCGACGGCAAGCCAGCCAGCATTGGCAGAGCCGACTACGTACTCAGAACCATGTACGTCCCGGCAGGCAAGCACACCATCCACATGCAGTTCCATCCCGAGTCAGTAGACCAGACCGAACTCATTGCCAACATCAGCTTTGCCATCCTCGCTCTCATTCTCATCGCTTCCATACTCATTGAAGTAAAAAAGAAGAAAGCAACAAAAGGCCAGGCATAAAGCTACTGAAGGTCAGACATAAAGCTGCAGGCAGAAACGCATAAAAGTTCGAGCATTCAGCCTTGACCGAATGCCTCATTTCACACAACCGGTTGTATCGCCCAATACAACCGGTTGTTTTGTTTGATACGAACGGTTGTCCGAGCTGATACGAACGGTTGTCCGAGCCGATACGACCAGTTGCCCGAGCTGACACGACCAGTTGCCCGAACTGACACAACCAGTTGCCCAAAGCCGACATGAGCCAATGCCCAAAGCGAAGCGAGCAACAGCCTTACATTCCCTCCAAATTATCGTCTTCGTATTTCTTCTGTTCCTACAGAACCACAAAATCCATTGTATTATCTATGGTGATGCCTTTCGGGAGGAAAACCGCAAAATGGTGAAGGTGGGTGTCAGCATGAATAAAGACACACGCACGGTGGACGACTGGATAATAGAAGAGTAGGCAGAGGCAAGTATAAAGCTGCAATAACAAATCCGACAACAGCAGCGGTGAACCTGCAAACAGTACGGGCCAGGCAAAGCAAACGATGACAAGTCCAAACCCAACAATGACAAGTCATAACGACCAGAGCCACGTATAGGACGAAATTACCCCGGCATGCTTCACGGGGAATGCATGTCGGGGCAATTCAATTTATCGGGCAATGTATCAATCTATGTAACGATGTGCCCAAAGAAGTGTTTATGGGCAACGTGCCGACGTACTTATAGGCAACGTGTTGAAGTATTGATAGGCAACGTGCCCAATGTGTGATTTATGAAACTCGACTTTATTTCACGAGAATCTTCTTGCCTCCACGGATGTAGATGCCTGGGGCAGAAATGCGGTTGATGCGGCGTCCTGCAAGGTCAAAGAACTCATCAGTGGTTGCTGACTCATCCTTTACCTCAGCGATGGCTGTAGGCAGGGAGTACACATGTGATACAGTGATTTCCACGAGCACTGCCTTTCTGTTTGCAACGAGTGCCCAATAAGCCTTGTAGTCGCCAGTAGTGACGGATGCAAGGTTGTAGGTGAGATAGTGGGTGGCATCAACAGCCTTCACGCTGATTGGTGAAGATGCATTGCCAGTCCATGAAGCAAAGTCACCATAGGAATTGCGCCATCCGTCGTAGACTGACACATCATTGAGGATTTTCTCTGTCTGGAGGTTGTAGCCCTTGATTTCCACTGCTGAGAGGTCGTCGATACCAAGCTCTGCCTTGATGAGGTCTGCCTGGTCGGCAGTGAGAGTGACGTTGTGTTCCATGTAGTCAGTGTAGGTGTACGGGTCTTCCTCTCCTTCATAGTCATCACCGAAGTCTTGACTCATAGTATAGTAAGTAGTGCTTGCCTTAACGATGGTGTCGCATATTGAGAATTTGACTGACTCATGTTCAACGAATGAAGCATCGACATGAAGGATGACAGTGTCGGTGGCTGAGCAGATTGCCCATTGTGCCATGAAGCCGCTGCCGTCAGCTGGTTCGTTGTCAGCAGAGGTACTGAGCAGAAGCTTGCCATCGTGTGGATATTGCAGGCGGACAAACTTGTTGTCGGCTGTTGCATCGCCACTGGCATCAAACCATCCGTCGTATTGTTTCCAGTCCTTCACTGCCTCGCCGGTAGTGGCGTTGATTGGGAACACATTGTCTTCACTTACTGAAGCGATGCCTAATTTCTTGAGGATGGCTTCCTCATCGTAGGCGATTTCAGTGGCTGTACTGCCTTGTCCAATCTTTCGCTCTGCTGTGAGATAAACAATGTTCTGACCCACGCCTTGCATGAATGCCTCATACTCATCGGGCTGCATCACGGTGAACTCACTGAACTTGTAGCCCTCGTAGTCGGCTGCAATGGCAAGATAGGCTGAGTCAGGCGGCAGCACTGCATCGGCTGTCTGGATGAACTTGTTCTTGCCGTCGAACACATAGTATTTCATTCCGTCGTGCGACAGCTTGGCAATGTCGACCGTGTCGCTGCCTGTGGAAATGAGCATATTGTCGGTGTTGAAGGATGGGTAGGCTGCTGGTTCCACCAGGAATGTACCGAGACCCTTGCCATAGAAAAGTCCTGCATTGCCCTGGTAGAGGGCATATGAGCGTTGATAGGCTCCAAGGATATGGGCTGTGGAATCGGCAAAATGATTGGGGCTGACAGTGTATTTCTGCACATTGTCGTCGCTGTCGATGTAAGTGTTTTCAACGAGCGGAGTAACCATGTAGTAGCAGAAGCCTGAAGGCACAAAGTACGACTTGTCGGAAGTACCGATAAGTTTGTATGAACCTTTGCCAAAGTCCATGGTGATGTAGCCCGGGGCTGAGAACACGGGACTGAGATAGCCGCTGCGTGTCACCTCTACGGTGTAAGGATTTTCGTCAGACACTTTGTTGCCTTCCTCGTCCACCCAGTAGAGGAACTCTGCACCATCGGCTGGAGTTGCATTCACTTGTGTCGAACCGCCAATCTCTACGTCGGGGTCGTCCACTGACATGGTTCCGAGCGATTCCTGACCTGGGATGTATTTCAAACCAAAGCTTCCGAACACTGCCACATAAGTGTAGTCCGGATACTTTGAATAGTTCACGTCGTCTTCTGAATCGGAGAACTGTGTTGTCTCAAGATAGAAGCCGGCAATCTCACTATTTGACTCATATTCGGCAGCAAGGAAATCTTTCACCTGGGCATTAGGGTTGGTTTCGAGCTCCACCCAGTAGTTCTTGTCGAGTTTCTTCCAGCCGAGGAAGATGTAGCCGTCGTTAGGCTGTGAATAGAAGTAGAAGTACTTGTATGCCCACTCCTTGAAGTAGAATACATTGTACTTGCAGTCGGAAACTGCCTCATACGTAATTCCGTCATCAGCTCCCACTTGGCAGGTGAACACTGTTCCTGCGCCTTCGGGAAAGACCATGGCGCGTGTGTACCACCAGCAGTTGACTTGAGTGTAAGCACTTGCCGCTGTGCTGATGAAGAGCAAAGCGAAGACGAAAGTCAGCGCTTTCAAACTAAATGCGTAGTTTTGTCTCATAGTTTCATTATGTTTTTGATAGTGATTAAGAATCTCGGATTCATCTCCATTATAGTCAATTGACATGCAAAGTTAGGAAAAAAATTGCAGATGGCGGAGCTTTTAGCTTGACTTTTTCATGCCTCACTTGCATTTATGCATCTTTCACGCTGATTCCATTGCCACAATCACAACAGACAACCGGGTGTCATTATTCGAAATTCATACCCGAAAAAGTAGGAGGATTGATGGATTTATCTTACCTTTGCAGTGCAAAAAAGTTGGAGAACTGGCAGAAACACACCGAAAAGTGGTTGGGAAAGTGACGTTTTCCGGCCATAAACCGGTTGGGAAAGTGGCATTTTACCATTCAAAAACGGATAGAAAAGGTAACAAGACTATGCCCAACAGAGAGATTTACAGTTGATTGGATGCATTTACCGACAAGTCCGTTTCAAGTTCACTCCAATGTAAGTTTCAGATGATGGCATAAGGTGCAGGTGAAGATATAAGGTGCAATCGGTATAGGCACAAAAAAAGACTGGCTCAACCAACGAGAACCAGCCTTGTTCTTTCTTCGAAGTCTGACTTCATGCATCAACACGAGCTATGTCTTCATGCATCAACACAATTCAAACCTTCGAACATTAGTCGAAACTTAACTCCATGCAGTAGCCAGAGTCTTGTCTTCATGCATTGCCGAAGCCCAGCCTCCGTGCTATCAGAAGTAAATTCCGATGCCGACCTTCAAACCAACTTCGCTCTTGTGACCGAAGTCGGTGAGGCTCATGTCGAAGTAGACTGCCGGTTCCACGGTGAGGTACTGGTTGAGGAAATAGGTGTAGCCAACCTCCGGGGTGAGCTGCACGTCGTTGTAGTTCTTGTACATGTGGACGTACTTGACTCCGGCTGCGCAATAGACTCCGTTCTCCTCAAAGTAGTAGCGGCCCTTGGCTCCCAGATGGATTTTCTGCATCTTCCAGTCGGAAATGTCCACGCCCAGGTCACCCACAATCATGATGTCGTCGGCAATGAAATAGCCAGCCTGTCCGCCAAATCCGATGCCAAAGTCCTTGGAGTCGCTGTACGAAAGGTTGAGTCCCGAGAGTGTTGCTCCCACGTACTTCTTTCCTTCTTCAAACTGTGCGAAAGCACTTGTAGTTGCCGCCATCAGCAACATTCCTAAAATTATCTTCTTCATAATCCTATAGGTTTTGGTTTCCTTCCTTATTTATCTTTCCAGTCAAGCCAATGCCGTAATTCGATTCACTTCAACTGGTTTTGCTTTCCTTTTTCTTCGTCTTCCCAGCGCTTTTTCAGTTTCTCCTTCTGTCGCAGTGCGAAGAATAGAAGAACCACAATCACTGCATCCGAGAATATCAGTGAGATGTTCTCAATCCATGCATTGTACTCTATGCCGTAGTAGACATAGAAAGCCATGCCTGCCATGAACAGCGCTATCGGAAGCCATATCGATTTCTTCATTTCACGAGCGTTCTTTCTGTTTTACAATTTGCCGCGGCAGAGCCCCACTGTGGGCAACCGGGCATAACAACATGCAAATATACTAATTATTACCAATTCACACGTCATGATTCGTGATTATTTTCGTACCTTTGCAGAAATTTCCGGACAATAATGCATAAGATTATACACTATACAGCGACTTTTCTACTTTTGTTTCTCATCACAGCCACTGCCTTTGCGCAGGAGATATGGGATGTTGCCCACCCCAAGCACGAAGTGCGGGCAGTGTGGGTAGGCACCATCGGAGGCATCGACTGGCCGAGGACCAAAGCCACCGATGCACGCAGCACCGAGAGGCAGAAGCAGGAACTCATTGCCATCCTCGACAAGCTGAAGGAAGCGAACATCAACACCATACTGCTGCAGACCCGCATCCGGGGAAGCGTCATCTATCCGTCCGACATCGAGCCATGGGACCAAGCCATTACCGGCAGGGCAGGCAAAGCCCCGACCTACGACCCCTTGGCTTTCGCCATCGACGAGTGCCACAAGCGCGGAATGGAACTCCACACCTGGTTGGTGAGCATCCCGTTGGGCACAGTGTCGCGCCAGCGTTCATACGGTGACAAATCCATTATGAAGCACCACAAGAGCCTCTGCAAGACCGTAGGCGGAGAGATGTTCATGATTCCCGGATTGCCCGGCACAGCCGACTACATTGCCAGCCTTGCAAAGGAAATCGTGGAACGTTACGATGTGGACGGCATCAACCTCGACTACATCCGCTATCCCGAAAGCCAATACCACTTCAACGACGACAATCTCTATTCCGGCAAGAGCGGACTGACCAAGGCTGAATGGAGGCGTGAAAACATCACGCGCATTGTCCGCCGGGTGCACGATGCAGTGAAGCAAGTGAAGCCCTGGGTGAAACTCAGCAGCAGCCCGATAGGCAAATACCGTACGCTCAACCGCTATTCGTCCGGAGGCTGGGACTGTTTCGATGCAGTCTACCAAGACCCACAGGCGTGGTTGCGCGACAACATCCAGGACATGCTCTTCCCGATGATGTATTTCCGTGGCGACCACTACTTTCCGTTCGTCTACGACTGGCTGGAAAACAACTACGGCCATCCGGTGGCAGCCGGACTCGGCATCTATTTCCTCGACCCGAAAGAAGGACGCTGGCAACTCAACGATGTGAGGGCACAGATGCATGCAGCACGCAACTCCGGAATGGGCGGCATCGCCTTCTATCGCAGTGAATATCTCACCCGCAACGTGAAGGGAATCTACGATGCGGCATGCGACGAACTGTTCCCTTACCCGGCGCTCAGTACGCGTATGACATGGAGCAATGACACCATAGCGCCACAGCAGCCAACCGGCATCAAGTACAAGGACGGACTGCTGACATGGAACTACAGCCTTCCGCTCACCGATGGAAGATGGCAGAAGATTTACTTCAACGTGTATGGCAGCAACACCTATCCCGTGGACATCACCAAGGCTGAAAATCTGCTGGCAATCCATCTCACAGCCCCGAACTATGAAATCGAAGGACGCGCACTGACCAAGCATTTCTATGCAGTCACTGCCACCGACCGCTTTGGCAACGAGAGTCCGGCACTGCAGGAACAGAACAGCAACAATGCCTCACGACCAACCCAAGCCGACATCTTTGCAGCCATCCGCCGTCACTTCAGCGGAGCCTACACCGAAGTGGCAAAGGCACAGAAGTCATCCAAGAAGAAGTCTGTGAAGGCAAAGAAAGAGACTCAGGCAAAGGCTGAGAAGGAGCCGCAGGCAAAGGCTGAGAAGGAAACTTCAGTAAAGCAGAAGAAGGAGAAGGCTGCCAAGGAGAAGAAGGCAAACAAGAACGACGAAATCCGTACAATTGACTTCAGCAAATATCTCTATTGATGACAGGCCGTATTTTCCTGCAACAGACTGAAATCCTGCTGATGGCAATATGAATTCAATTTATGGTCGGATTTCTGTTGGCAGACTGGATTGCAATCCTATTGATGTGTATTGCAATTCTTCTATCGCCTCACCGCAATGCGGAAACAGTTGTCGCTGATTTCCGGATAGAACTGGGTTGATTTGAAGAAAGTCCGAGAAATTCCAGTCAGGCTTCGTTCGTGGAGCATCATTGCCACAATCCCCATGTTCATCCGCAGATTGATTTCCACGCAGGGATGCAGCAGTCCGCCGTCAGTCACCATCATGTCGATGCCCACCATGCCACGATAGTGTCCCTGGAGCAATTCTGAGAGCAGAGTCCTGTGTGCCTCAGCCAACATCGGCAGGGCATCAGCCCAACAAGCCGGCATGCACGAGCGGACCATTGCCGACAAGTCCTGTTGCGAAGCCACGCAATTGCCCAGGTATTTTCCCTCGCCCGATGTGCGGAACACCGACAAGCCCAGATAGCGAACCTCATCGTCCGTCACCTCAAACTCCAACGCAAAATCCAACACCTTATTATAATAGTGGTCGGCTGCCACGCGGTTCACCTTTAGCGAAGCCACCTGCCCGGCATCTCTCACCACACGGTTGCCCCGTCCGCTGCTCGAATATTCCGACTTGATGATGAACGGCAAATCCGGATGAGCCGTCTGCCATGCCGAGAGCGAAGCGCTGTCACAGCAGAAATCCAGTTGATTGCCAACCAGCCAACTCTTGCCGCCCAGCCGCAAATACAGTTCCTTGTTGTACTCTGCCGACCATTTGCGGCTGGCAAACAGTCTCCATTCGTCCAGTTCCCCTTCCGTAGGCATCAACTCCTTGTCCACTCCAAGACTCACGAAGCGGTTGCGCACCGAGCGGTTCCAGCCCCAAGGCATGGGGACGGCAGAGCTGTCGAGCCGTGCAGAATGTCCGTGGCAGTCGCAAATGCCGTCGGGCGTGAGAATCAAGTCCCCGTCGTCAGCCCACAGCGAAGGCAGCATCGCAAGGTCGGTCTCCATGCGCTGGACGTGTTTGGTGGGAGTGTAGCGGGCTGCATTGGCAGCCAAAGCCATCTCGTGTGAGGGATTAAACAGGAACAAACGCTTCACGGTTCACTTCATTTTTTCTTGTTTCATTTCAATGGAAAATCAGTTTCATTTCAATGAAAAGCCGACCATTCCGGTTGCAAAGTTATAAAAAAAGAGGGATAATCACTTACCCCTCACTGAAAATTTTAACCTTAAATCTAATACTATGAAAAACACAATGCAAAGTTACACTTTTTTTGTTGCGCTGCAAACATTTTCCGAGAAAATACACCGATAATCCATGAATTTCTTTGTAGAGAGCATCAATTTGAGCCGTTTTGCAATTTTCAGTTTACATATCGGCTGCATATTTCCCGAAAATATGTTCTACAACATGTAAGCAGCATTGATTGACACCGTGACATCTGCAAGGATTTTCTGTCTACTCCTACCATCCGGATGGAGCGGGCTGGCTCGAGGGCTGGAATAGAAGCTAGCTCTCTCCGAGAGCGTCAAGGCGAAAACGTTTTGCGGGCATTCGCCCGAATTCGTAAGATTCGCAAGATTAGTGGGCCAAAATATTAATGAAAGATTAACGGCCCATTACATGGAGATTAATGTTGGAAAAAAATTATTTCAGCATCGACGTCTCCACACTCAACTACCGCAACATCAGCATGACCGTCTACCGCTACCGCCTCGACGGCATCGACACCGGCTGGCGCATCTCCGACATGACAAACGACACCGTCGACATATCCTACTCCGGACTGCCGTCGGGCGACTACACCCTTGAGGTACAGTCGTCCATGCAGGGAGCGCAGAATAGCGCGAATAGGAGTCAGCGCTCTCCGGGCGCAGACGATTGCGTTCGAGCGCAAGTTCGCTTTTCTAGCATCAATCACCATATAATCATCCATCAATCTTCCAT
>CAVISR010000039.1:0-25053 GCA_963645405.1 Acutalibacteraceae bacterium | reverse complement strand
GAGTATATGTATGACGAGTACATGCCACCTGCCATATCATATATGGACATAACCGATTACTCCGACCCACTCAATATAAGAAAAGGTTCAACTGGGCTACGCAAAAGCTCGTCACATACCATAAGATTCAAATTCAAGCAGAGTTACAAGCTAAACATCAGTTCAGAATTCTCATCGTATCGAAATCAGACGGCATCAAAAGTCATATACAACACCGCTACAGGTCAGAGCATAAGCAGTCCGACAAACATCAACGGCAACTGGGCATGGAGAAACAATCTGCATAGCATTGTCGATGTGTTGAGAAAGACCTTTGACCTTTCCTTCAATTACGGCATGCATCACATTGAAAACTACGTACAGCGCTCGGGCAGCATGGAGAGTGTGAAATCACATGTGAATTATCATAACCTCGGAGTTCGTCTGAGCACAGGATTTTCGAGCAAACAGATGTCCTCCAATATCTGCGTGAACTACAATCTGTCAAGCAATGACGACACAAGCGACGAAGGGCGTAACAAGACACAAGGGAAGTTGTCTGTCCAAGGAAACATGAAATACCAACTGTTCGATTACGTCTCTCTCTCCGCCGATGCCGACTACTCGTTATATCATGGATATCAGATGAAATCCATGAATACAAGCGGGCTTATGCTTAACATGGAGCTTTCCTATAAGTTCCTCAAATCAAGAAAGGCAACAGTAAGTCTCAGCTGTTATGACATATTCAAACAATGCCGCACCATAACCAGCCAGTCAGACAACTACAGATGGAACGAAAGGCAAGACTTCGGGACTACCCGCTACATCCTTCTATCCTTCCACTACAACTTCAATCTTTTGAAATAGTAGTCAGCGGGTAGGCAAGTCCAGTTTTGATTCAAACAGTTCCATTTCACGGTTGGAAATGCCGAGTCGTATAGCCAACGGCCTCCATTGAGAGGTCGTTTCTACGACTTTATCAATAATACTTTGTGCAATATCCTTGTGAATCATATATTCGTCAGATGAGTCCAGAAGAATCTGCAGATTGGATTCATTGGTCGTTGAGTTGATAAGAATATCCTGATAGTCATTGAGTGTTGGGTTCATATCATAAGCCGGAGCCAAAGTCCAACCACACGGAGACAACAGGAAGCCATGATTACGGAAATGGTCATCAGTATTGCGGACAGCAATATTGAATGCCACACGACGGAACAGCTCCTGAAGATTATTCTGCACATTGCAACAATTCTCAAGAATAAAGTCCACTATATCCAGATACCCATTACCACTTCGCGCATCACACCCGTCGGTAAGTCCCAACAAAGTCATTGCAGATGCAAAATGTATGCGTTTACCCTTCTCATTCCTGTCGAAACGTCGGGAAAGCAAAGTATGATATTTTCCGCCAGAAGATATGACACGTGTGTCAGCTGCATTGATGCCTGCTTTTATAGCCAATTGATGACAAAGATTCTCCCAAAGAGCCACATCATAATCATCTTTACGCGATGGAAACTTGGCAACGTATAATGTACCAGATTCATCAGCAACGGCAGCCTTGGGGCGAGCGCCTCCCAACGATGTGCCTGGATGTACCAACTGCTGAATCCATTTTTTCTCAGGCAAGGAGTTTGTATCCTCACAACGTTCTATTTCCTGACTTGCAGTAACAAGCGAGCGGACATCAGTCAATGGAGGTATGCGAAGTGTCTCGTCGCAATTGATGAACGAACCCCCAAGTTTACGGCAAAAACGGAATCCGCCCATACGTGACACATCATCGACACCCATGAGAAAATCAAATGACGACATACGTCTCGGAGGACGTTTCTCTTCTTTTGACAATAATTGTTCCCTACGGTTGAGCAACATGCGCCCCCATCGGTCGGGCAATGCATCGCTAAAACATCCAAAGATATCCTTATCACCTTGTGTGTACTGCTGGCCAGGATAATTGTTGATATCAGCACTTAGCACGATGCCACCATAGTGCCGCAACCAATCTTCATCGAAACGAAACGAATACGAATCAGAACCGCGCAAGGATTCATAGCCCAATTCCCCGACCAGAGTCGGAGCTTTCAACCAGTCGAAATCTGCATACACATACAATGTTTCCATACCTTATCCTTTCTTTGATGCACGCATACGATTTTTCAGCGAGAGGTCCTGCAGAACACGCCCCATCTCGTCCTTCTGAGCAAGACAAAGGATATCGTCATCAAGTTGAAGAGCATAGAGCACTCGCAGGTATATTCCAATGGCGACTGTAGGCATGCCTTTTTCAACTCTCGAAACAGTAAGCGGAGAGCAAGTGGCACGCTCTGCCACTTGTGCAATACTTAGATTGCGACGCAGACGTGCCAGCTTTATCTGCTCACCCACAATCTGCATCTTTTGTTCCAGCTTTCTCGGCAGCCTGGTGCCCAATGTTGTCTTCGTCATAAGCACACAATACATAATTACGAATGCAAAGTTACAACTTTTTCTATATCTAATGATAGGTTGAGACTAAAAAAGATATAATATTTACTGGACGTACAGCATAGGGTGCGCATTTCACGGAAATACGCACCCTAGCAATGGTTATCGGTGTAATCCACTCTCAATGCACACGCATATACTCATAAATCTGCAGTACATCCTGGGAGTCGGCTGTTCCGTCCCGGTTCACGTCCTCGACTGTATCGGCACTGACATCGGTTGCAGACGACATGAAGCGATAGACGGCAAGTACATCCTGAGAATCTACTGTCCCATCCTGGTTCACATCCTCTGCCTCATACTTCACTACCGGTACCAACTCGAACGGATACTCTGTGAGGGCATCGGCTCCGCCAAACGTGATGGCACCTGAGGTATTGACTGTCCAATAGGTTCCGTCGTTGTTGTAGAAATTCACATAATCGGTACCTGTTGCCTTCGTGATGCGGTGTGGACGTAACGTTCGCTTGATCATCGAACCGGATGCCGTAAGATAGAGGCTGTCGCTGACTGACATGAAGTCATAGCGGGCAGCAGTGGTACGGTTGATGTGCCAAATCTGGGTGGCTGACGGTGATGCCTTGGTTCCGATGAAAGCCTTGAAGACTGGAGCTGCAACGGTGCTGTCGGCATCTTCATTGGTTAGGTAAGTGCCGCTGCTGCGGTGACGGATGTAGTAGTCACCTGGCTCAATCAGTATATCAGACTTGGGATGGACGAATATGCTGAAGTCGACATTGGCGATGACTTCGCCGTTCATCAAGTACTGGAGCTGCGGGAACACACTTTCTTCGATGGAAGGGAACGTGAGGGTTTGTTCTGTTGACACTTCCTCACCATTAACGGTCCACACGAAGTCGCCGCCTGCCTGTGCTCCTACCGGTGACGGAGAGAGCACAACGCTGTCGCCTGCCCGTACAACCTTTGAGCCGGTATTGGAATAGGTCGTACCTTCTACCACGATGTTGGGAATCACGTTCTGCACGTTCAGGTGGAACGTAGCCATGGACTGTGTGCCTGCTTGATTGGTGAAGATGACACTGATGTCACGGCTTGTGGTGATGGATGGAATGGTGATGGTGGACGAAGTCTGTCCGTTGTCCCAAAGCAAGGAGCCCCAACCACCAGTGCCGTCTGCATAGAGGGTGACGGTACTTCCGTAGTTGACGTTGGCTGATGTAGCGCTTACTCCGTTGATGGACTGGTTGATGGTGGACGGCACATTGTCGCCCTGTACTGCGATGGTGAAGACTTGTTCGCTCTTCACTCCACGGTCGTTGGTATAGGTGACACGATAGACTCGGGACTTGTCGGCAGTGACGGTGATGTTGCGTGTGGTTTCACCTGTCTCCCACTGCCACAGTCCGGTGTCGCTGACTGAGTCGGGGATTTGTGGCTGAAGGGTGACGACTGTTCCTGCAGCGAATCCAGGGTTGGCAGTCGAGGAGAAGGTGTTGACGAGTCCACCCAGTTCATTGTGGTCGACGGTCTTTCCGTTGTATGTAATCTTTCCTGACATCTCGGTCGGGACCTTGCTGGCTGGAGCCAGTCCATCATAAGTGTTCATGAGGACGGAATAGCCAAGATGGTCATAGCCACCGCTCGTAGCGCCCATGCCTCCCGCATCGATTCCCATCTGCTCGTATGCAATCTTGGAGAACGGCATCTTCACTCCCTTGATGCCTTCGTAGTGTCCAATCACCGTACCCCAGTAGTTGCGCATCTGGGCACCCAGTGCAGGTCCGGTCATGGTCCAGCAGCGGCTGTCAGAGTAGTAGATTCCGTTAGTACCGTATTTATAGTTGGTCCAGGGCAATCCTTGCACGCTCTGTGTCTGTGCCGCAATGTATTCGATTCCTGCTGCAAGGCGATGGTCCATATAGGCAAAGAGGTCGTCGCCTTGGTTCCATGCCTGATGAGCCACATCGACAGCCAGTCCTGCAGCCATCGCTGCATGTCCGGTGTCGCGTCCGCTCTCGTTCATCTGTCCGAGCTTTCCGTAGGCACCAGTCTCCAAGTCAGACTCGGATGTGGTCACGATGAGGTTGCCCCAGAATTCGGTCAGTCCATCGTTGAGTATCGGGTCGGCAGTACGCGGGTCTTTGAATGTGCCTACTTGGTCGTACTTGATGAACGAAAGTCCCTGGTTGTAGATGAAGACATCATCGCAAAGCACTCCGATGCTCAGCACTGCAAGGGCGTTGCACAGTCCCCAGTTCGACCAATAGTGTCCGGGTGCCTGCCACCACTTGCCGGTGTTTGCCCATGTGCCGTTCCTTACGCGGAGGAATCCGATGCAGCTTGGATACCACACATCGAGCATCCAACGACGGAACGTCTGGAAGTCTTCCTGACTCCATCCTTCATAGTCGCGTACGAGTTCGGCAGCCTGCGCAAACTGATAGCCATAGAGTCCTGCTGCCAGTGCATAGTTGGAGTCACCGCTTATGTATTTGGTGGTACGTGCCCAAGCCATAAGTACATCCACTGCATGCTTGGCGTTGGCTTCTATTCCTTCAATCTTCCAGCGCAGAGCATTCTGATAGGCAATCGTGGCTCCGCGGGCTGCATTGATGTAGTTCTGTCCGCTACTGCCACCTCTCACAATGGTCTCCACTGGCCAAGTGGCGCAACTCGACTGTGCGAATTCTGCATTCTTCAGCACCTTGTAGGCTGCAGTCACGGTCTCGTTGCCGTCAGCAAGCTGTTGCTTGATGCGGTCGAAGTCTGCTTGGGTATGGAGTCCTCCCGGATGTTTGAATCCACGGTTGATGTCGTAGGAACTGACAACATTGGAAGTGTCGAACAGTATGCCTTTCGTAGCAATGAACTTAGTCTTTGCCTCTGCAAGGGCTGTCTTGTGTTCATTGATAGTCGTTTGGTTCGCCTTGTTCTCGCTGATGAGATATTCAGCCATATTGATTGCATCCTGGAACTCGAGGACTGCTGATGGCGGATAGTTGTTGAGGTTAAGTCCCTGCAAGTAGGTCTTGGCACTGTTGACGGCAGTCTGCAAGGCAGTAAAGTCGCCGTCGCCTCCATATCGGTACTCATACTCAAGACTGTCGGTGAAGGCAGCAAGGGACTTTACACTGTCGAGGGTCAAGGCATCGTCGTAGACGCAGAAGTCGTAGACCATGGTTCCGTTGAGATAGCTGTCGGCACTGAACGGTGGACGGCCTATCCAGTTGTAGGGAACCGAAGCCGAAGCGAAGTTCTCGGTGTTCTTCGACATCGTGGCAGAGCCAACCAGCTTGCCGTTTATGTAGAGCTTGCCGGAAGTACCGTTCTGCACGAACGCCACATGTTCCCACACTCCGAGGTTGGCAACACTGCCCTTCTCGATTCCGCTCTCATTGCCGTAACCGCCAGTAGACGTAGCCACACGCTGGGCATTGAGCCGGTAGGCAGAGTACTTACCCTCGGATGCGGTGCAGGCAGCCGATGTGGAGAACGACCAGAGGAAATTGCCCGAGCCGGTTATCGTTGCATCCTTGTCGACCCGGTAATACACCGAGACAGTAAATGTGTCGAGGGTCTTGAACAGTTCGCCCGCAGCCTTTCCCATATCGAGATAGCCCGAGCTGTTTCCGAGATTCATCACGTGATACTTGCCCATCTCCTGTACCTTGGCAGACCCACGGAGAGTGGCATTGATGCCGGAGGAGGAAGCGTCGCTCACAGTAGTTCCGCTGACCTCGCTGAAGTCATACTGCAGTACCTTGTTCTGTGCATATACAAAGCATACAAAGGATGCAGCACAAACGAACGAGAATAATCTTTTTACCATAAGTAGTTTTTAATAAGTAGTTAGTCGCTATCAGTTTCTCGTAATCAGTGCAACCTTCAGCGTATTCCAGTCGCACAATTTTCAATAAATAATTAGACACCGCAAATGTACGGATTTTTTCAATACGTACAACCACAAAGCAAAACAAAATCATCTGAAGGCATAAAAAAGCGAGCAAAACCGGGATTACGCTTAGCCCCACTTACCAATCAAAGAACTGGACTGAAGAAAAATTTATTGCAAAATATTTTGCCGCACGAATCCGAATTCATATATTTGCACGTGAAATCGGACGTACAGTACTGCAGGCAGCACCACACACCGAAAAACAAACAAAAGAAACAACCCAATCAATAAGTGCTACTATGGAAATTCAAAAGATTATGGCTCAGCTTGAAGCCAAGCACCCTGGAGAGAAAGAGTACCTTCAAGCAGTGAAAGAGGTTCTGATGTCCATCGAGGAGGTCTACAATCAGCACCCCGAATTCGAGAAAGCAAAAATCATTGAGCGACTGGTGGAACCAGAGCGCATCATCACCTTCCGCGTACCTTGGGTAGACGACAAGGGCGAAGTGCAGGTGAACCTCGGCTACCGCGTGCAGTTCAACAGCGCAATAGGACCCTACAAGGGCGGACTGCGATTCCACGCCTCAGTGAACCTCAGCATTCTGAAGTTCCTCGGTTTCGAACAGACCTTCAAGAACGCACTGACCACTCTTCCGATGGGCGGCGGCAAAGGAGGCTCGGACTTCTCACCACGCGGCAAGAGCGATGCAGAAATCATGCGCTTCTGCCAAGCCTTCATGAGCGAGCTGTTCAGATATATAGGACCGGAAATCGATGTGCCGGCAGGAGACATCGGTGTGGGAGCAAGAGAGATTGGCTATCTGTTCGGACAATACAAGAAACTCACACGCGACTGGAGCGGAGTGCTCACGGGCAAGGGACTGGAATACGGCGGTTCACTCGTACGTCCGGAAGCAACAGGATTTGGCGGACTCTACTTCGTGCACGAGATGCTGCAGGACAAAGGCATCGACATCAAGGGCAAGACCATTGCCATCTCCGGATTCGGCAATGTGGCATGGGGAGCAGCAACTAAAGCCACACAATTGGGAGCCAAGGTAGTGACCATCTCAGGACCCGACGGCTACATCTACGACCCCGACGGACTGAACGAAGAGAAAATTGCCTACATGCTCGAACTGCGTGCCAGCGGTAACGACATCTGCTCACCTTACGCAGAGAAATTCCCGGGCAGCAAGTTCATTGCCGACAAGCGTCCATGGGAAGTGAAATGCGACATCGCACTGCCATGCGCCACACAGAACGAGCTCAACGGCGAGGATGCACTACACCTTATTAATAATGGAGTGACCTGCGTGGGCGAGATAAGCAACATGGGATGCACACCAGAGGCAATCGACCTGTTCATTGAGCACAAGATGCTCTACGCCCCAGGCAAGGCAGTAAATGCCGGCGGCGTTGCCACCTCCGGACTGGAGATGAGCCAGAACGCAATGCACCTGAGCTGGAGTGCCAAGGAAGTGGACGAGAAACTGCATCAAATCATGCACGGCATCCACGAACAATGTCTGAAGTATGGAAAAGAAGCCGACGGCTACGTCAACTATGTGAAGGGAGCCAACATCGCTGGCTTCATGAAGGTGGCAAAAGCCATGATGGCACAAGGGATTGTATAAAACGACAACCTTCAAAGACCATACAAAGGACCAACCATAAAGCGGATTCAACAAAGAAGGCTTGATAGGTTCAGCAAAGCCAAATGCTCATCGTAAGGACTTGAGCGCTTGGTAACCCACCCCTGCAGACACTCCGGTGCTGCAGGGATTTTTGCATCCTGGCTTCATTGTCAAGAACATCACCAAGCCGCCAAGAAGGACACACGAGACACAGTGCCAGACAAAACAAGACGTTTGCCTCAAACAAAGCATGAAACACGCCAATGGGCAAATTGCAAAGTTCATCATAGAGCACAAAAAAAACAGAAGCTGCATCATGCAGCCTCTGTCTGTTTCCGAACAAAGTCCTCAGTTACCTGTTAGTCAATCTTTGACTCCTTACTGAAGAACTTATTGATTACAACGTGAACAATGATGCCCACAGTCATAAGAATGAAACTGCCTGTTGTATACCAGTTCTGGTCACACAAGTCCTGCATTGCAGGCACAAACATGGCAAGAATCATCAACAAGCCACCGAGCAATACGAGGATTGCTCCCACATAGTTCTTTAAGTCTTTACCCATTTTATATTTAGCTTTTTCGTTTACATCGATTTCAAGGCACAAAGTAAGCGAAAAAAAACCAATCAGCCACTATGAAACGGCAATTATTTTTGTTTGCACGCAGATTTTTTCGAAAAAAAGCCCACAATCGATTGCCCATCCATTTATTTTCACTAACTTTGCACCCGCTTTAAGCACTAGTACATCAATTATAAACAAAAGAACAATTTATGAATCAGTACGAAACCGTTTTCATTTTAACTCCCGTTTTGTCTGACCAACAGATGAAGGAAGCGGTAGAGAAGTATCAGACTTTCCTCACTGACAATGGCGCTGAGATCATCAATGTAGAGAATTGGGGTCTTAAGAAACTCGCCTACAACATTGAGAAGAAGTCAACTGGATTCTACTCTATGATTGAGTTCAAGGCAGAACCAGCACTTATTGCAAATTTCGAGTTACAGATGCGCCGTGACGAACGTGTGCTCCGTTATCTCACAGTAAAGAACGAGAAGTACGCTGCTCAGTATGCAGAGAAGCGTCGTAACGCTAAAAAGGAGGAGGCATAATTATGGCAGCACAGACAAATCAGGAAGTACGCTTCCTTACTCCACAGACAGTGGACGTAAAGAAAAAGAAGTATTGTCGTTTCAAGAAGAGCGGTATCAAGTATATCGACTACAAAGACTCTAATTTCTTGAAGAAATTCCTCAACGAACAAGGAAAGATCCTTCCACGCCGTATCACTGGCAACTCCCTGAAGTACCAGCGCCGCGTGGCACAGGCAGTAAAGCGTGCACGTCATCTTGCTTTGCTTCCATTCGTTACAGACTTATTGAACAACAAAAACTAAGGAGGTGAGACAATGAAAATTATATTGAAGAAAGACGTTCTTGGCTTAGGCTACAAGGACGAAGTCCACACAGTGAAGGACGGATATGGTCGCAATTATCTACTTCCTCAGCGCCTTGCAGTGCTTGCTACCGACAAGGCACTTAAGGCTCTCAATGAGGAACTCAAGCAGCGCGCCCACAAGCTTGCCAAGATCAAGGCTGATGCCGAAGAGCAGGCAAAGAAGTTCGAAGGCGTAACTCTTGCAATCGAAGCAAAGGTTTCCGACGGACAGAACATCTATGGTTCAGTTGGTGCAGCACAGATTGTTGAGGCACTTGCACAGAAAGGCATTGAGCTCGATGCAAAGAAGATTACAAGCAAGTCAGTCAAGGTTCTTGGTCAGCACGTAGCTACAATCCAGCTCCACAGAGAAGTCGTTGTAGAACTTCCATTCGAGGTAGTTCCAGACGAAAGCTCAAAGAAGGCTATCGACGAAGCTGCAGCTCAGAAGAAAGCTGACAAGGCAGCAAAGGAAGCTGAGCCAGCCGAGGCAGAAGCTCCTGCAGAAGAAGCAGAAACTCCAGCAGAGGAAGCACCGGCAGCTGAATAAGCAAATCAAGAAAAGCAATCATAAAGAGAGGCTCTCACAGAGATGCCTCTCTTTTTCGTATCAATCCACAACAATTCCAGCTATACAACCAAAGACACAAGACACATCAGACAATAGGTCGCAGATTGGTTTTCAACGCAACATTGGCAATCCACCATACCAAATGTTGGGCTTTCGTTATATCAAATGACGAGTTTTTATGATACCAAATGCAGGGATTTTGTCATACCGAATGATGGGATTTCGTTATACCAAATATAGAGTTTCCATTATACCAAATGTAGGGAACGACCATACGGGCGACAGGTTTCCGCCATACGATTGCAGGCTGTCGGAATATAACTCACAGACAGTCAACTACACGGTTTGTCGCAACCCTGCACCATCAGCGGTTCTTGATAAGCACAATCATAGCGAGCGAGAAGACAAAGAAGACGAATTTGGGATTGCCGTTCTGACTTATATCCCGATGGCAACGCTGCAACTGATCCATAATGCCTATCACATTGTTCTCGTTGATGAAGGGTGCAAACTTCATCGCAAACTCAGCCTCATCTGCACTCATGTAGTTAAGGTCGGGATTGTGGAAGTTGGAGATAAAGTTCTCGCGCACCAGGCGCTGGCAATAACCAAGGAAACGCTTCTGTCTCTCACGTCCCATTCCTGCCACCTCATCACTCCATTGCTTCATTTCTTTCACCTTACGGGCATAACTGAGGCGCATCAGTCGCTTGAAGAGTTCAAGGAATTCACTCTGTTCCGAGTCATCCATTATCTGGCGTATCGCAACGCACATGTTGCCATACGACGTACGCGCAATACCTTTCGCCATGGACGGGTCAACGCTGTAACGCTGCACCAACGTAGCCTCGATGTCTTCCTGATGAAGTTTTGGAACCATTATTGTCTGGCAACGGCTGCGTACAGTGTCGAGCAGGAGTTCGGGATGTTCACTGACAAGAATGAACTTCGTCATTGATGGCGGCTCCTCAAGTAACTTCAGGAGTTTGTTGGCACATTCCTGGTTCATCTTCTCGGGCAACCATATAATAGATATCTTGAATCCGCCCTGACTGGATTTCAGACTGAGTTTCTTCAACAGTGCATCACTTTCATCCACATAAATCGTCAGCTGCTGGTTCTCTGCACCTATGGCGTTCATCCACTCGCTGTAGCCAAAGTATGGGTTTTGCGTCACCATGCCTCTCCATTGTTTGAAGAACAAATCGCATGGTGTGGGCTTTCCCGACTCCTTCTTGAATACGGGGAACGAAAAGTACAAATCGGGATGCTGGAGTTTTGCAACCATACTGGAATTGTTCAACAAACGGTCGGCAATGGCAAGCGCAATGGCAAAACCGCCATTACCCTCCGGACCTGCCAACAACAATGCATGAGGGAGCTTGCCTGCTTCAATCTCCTTGAGCAGCCTCTGCTTCACTTCCTCTTGTCCTATTACATCCTCGAACGTCATAATCTCTTCAGAATTTCTTTAATGCTATCAACGGCAGATACAGTATAGAAATGCAGACGTGGAGCGCCTTTCTCAAGCAACTCCTTGCACTGGGCAACGCCCCACTCAATGCCGAGCTGCGCTGCTTCTTCATCAGTCTTTAGTTTCAGCGCCTCGCTTGCCAGCTCCTCGGGGATATCCACATGGAAGGTCTTTGGCACCACCGTCAGTTGGTTGAGTTTTGTCAAAGGCTTGATTCCCGGAATGATTGGGATGGTGATTCCCATCTTGCGCGCACGGTCCACATACTCGAAGTATTTCGTATTGTCGTAGAACAACTGTGTGACAGCGTACTTTGCGCCCAAGTCCTGCTTCATCTTCAGTATCTGCAGGTCAAACTCGAGGTTTGGCGCCTCGTCATGTTTCTCGGGATAGCAA
Source organism: Acutalibacteraceae bacterium (assembly GCA_963645405.1). Classification (GTDB taxonomy): domain Bacteria; phylum Bacteroidota; class Bacteroidia; order Bacteroidales; family Bacteroidaceae; genus Colivivens. The sequence goes on along the minus strand of CAVISR010000039.1, from coordinate 13,208 downwards.
GCCACTCCATAGTCAAACGGAGTTCCCGGTATCTTGATGTCGGACCCGTCACGGAACTTGCCTGCATTGAACATATTCACTTGTTCAATGAGGTCTGTGGTATGGCTCGGTCCATCCGGTTCGGGACGGAAACGCGCATCGTCCTTTGCCTTGTCGCCACGCAACAGGAGAATGTCCTTTATACCAAGGAACTGCAGGTCGAGCAGCATGTATTCAATATCGTCACCCGTGCAGCCGGAGCACACCACATGGGGCACAACCTTCAGATTGTATTTCTGCATGATGGCGCTGGCAACTGCAATCGTGCCAGGACGACGGCGCAGACGATGCCTCTCATACGAGCCGTCGGCACGTTCGGCATAAACGAATTCACTTCTGTGTGTTGTTATATTTATCAGTTCCGGTCCGAAATCCCTCAGTGTATCAATTGTTTTGAAGAGGTTCGACGTCCCTGTTCCTTTCAATGGAGGTAAGACTTCAAATGAAAACATATCAATTCTGTTCGTTTTTGTATGCAAAGGTAGTCAAAAACGGAGACATACAAAAGAAAATGCACGGGTTTCGCAAATAAAAGCGGGGATAAGGGTTCTCATTCATGAATATTTTCGTACCTTTGCACTCGCTTTAGCGAAGCCGCTGTCTGTGGAAGTGTAACAAGAGAATGCTTCGTTGGAACATTAACCCATAAAAAGTTATAACAAAATGGATTTGATTAAGATTGCCGAAGAGGCATTTGCTACGGGCAAGGAGTTCCCTAAGTTCAAAGCAGGTGATACAATCACAGTTGCTTACAAGATCATCGAAGGTTCGAAGGAACGTATTCAGATGTATCGTGGTGTTGTCATCAAGATTACAGGTGAAGGCACAAAAAAGCGTTTCACTGTACGCAAGATGTCTGGAACAGTTGGTGTTGAGCGTATCTTCCCAATTGAGTCACCAAACATCGACAGTATCACCGTCAACAAGGTTGGTAAAGTTCGCCGTGCAAAACTCTACTATCTTCGTAACCTTACTGGTAAGAAGGCTCGTATCAAAGAGAAATTGGTACGCAAGAACGAAGCAGAATAAAGGTTTCGCATTGCAAGAACAAAAAAAACAGGAGACAGCACCAGTTGCTTGCCTCCTGTTTTTGTATCCGGTCGTTCCTATATGCCGCATCAGAATATCTTCATCAGCACAATGCTTCGTATTGCTTCATACAACCGGTTGTCGAGCCCGATACAACCAGTCGTGTAATCCAATACGAACGGTCGTGCAAGCCAATACGAACGGTTGTGTAAGCCAATACGAACGGTCGTATAAATCCGGACATCCAATAGTTCAAATCTGAGTGATGAATTGCATGGTTTCAAACAGTCTATTGTCCTTTGCACCAGCAGCAAAACACGGGTCAGTACTTATCGTTCACTGAACCGGCTGCCACCCTTGACCACCCTACCAGCCTTCACACGGTCGGCTGCAGCTCCAGCGGAACGGGTCTTGGCATAATCGTAATAATAGTTGTAGTCATAGCCATCGTTATAGTCTATGTAGCCATCCCACGTGAAGTCACGAAGCTTGTCGAGCACAATGCGCGTGTTTCCTATCATGCCGCCCAAATGGTTGCGGTCGATATAATAATCGTAGATCACGCAGTCGAGCTCGTCTGCATAGTCATAGTCCATATAGATGTTGCCGTTCCTCACACTCCAGCGGAAGGAGAAGCTGCGCCATTCATACGGACCACGGTTGTAGAAGTCCACCTGGTCGCCATAGCCACTTGTGAGCGTTGTGCGCACAAACCTGATGTTGGTGTATTGGGCGTCATATTCCATACTATATGGGCCATACCGGTCTGCACCTTCATACACATAATACATTCCCATGTCGCCGTCCCATTCTCCTTCAAGACGATAGGCGATTTCAGTATCTTCGTCACACGACATGCAAACCATTGCAGTCAGGGCAACCAACAGAGCTGTTATCTTCTTCATAAGCATAAATGATTTTGAGTTTACATTATGTTCACATGGCAAAGGTACTACTTTTTGGATTCATACAGATAGGGAAAAGCATATTTCTATGAGGAAAAGTCCTTTGGGCAGCCCAAACACAGCCAAAGGGCACGGCACAAGACGCATCACGAAACGACACGCTGTCCCAACATCTTTGCAAGTTTCTTTTTGATGTTCATCAACCGCATCTGCTCCTGAAGCAAACAGGTAAGCTTTTCGCTGTCATTGGCTATGGACGGGTCTGCCAATTGCTTGACGATTTCATTCACTGCATTTGCCACGACCACATTCTTGTATTCTACAAGCATCTTGCTGATATCCGAAGCCACAACCGCATCCGACTTGCCTTCGTCCTTGCGGGAAAGCATATAACGGTCGCTCAACAAGCGGAATGCCTCACGGCTGAACTCCTCATCAGAGCTGTTGAGGAAGAACTGGCTGGCACTGAATCCGTCCTGTTGCTCCGCATTAGTTACGGCATCGAGCATTCTGGCATAGAGCGGAGTACGGAATGTCAATCCGTCCACCTTCAGTTCGTTTGAAATATAATCGATTATGGAAACTGTCTGTTCATCACTCTGTCCTCCATTGAATGAAAGCATCTGTTCGCCGCTACGCACAATCGTCTGCATTATGATTTGTTCAATCTGTTGGAACCGACGTTCTTCTTCTGTCTGGGTCGACTCCACAAGCATCGCCGGCTGCTCCGATTCAGCAGGAGCACTGGCAGCGGTTGCACCACCCTGCTCTGCACCTTCATCGGGAGCATCTCCATTCAAGAACTGCTTGCGCTGTTCCTCACGTTCTTTCTCCACCTGGCGTTGTTCTGCATTATATTCACGCCTTCTCTTTATCTGGCGCAGCAACAGCCTCTCGTCTACCTTCAGCATTTCGCTGCAGCGGTGCACATACACCGAACGCTCGATTTCCTCTGGCACAACGGCAATCGACTCCACGATGCTGCGTATCAGGTCCGACATCTTGCTCGGGTCGTTCTTTGCCTCAGCCATCAGCAAGTTGGTCTTGAAGGTGATGAAATCCACTTGATGGGTGTTCACATACTCCTTGAACTCAGCCGCAGTATGCTTGCGTGCAAAGGAGTCGGGGTCATCATTGTCGGGCAACAACAGTATCTTGATGCGCATGCCACGGGACAGAAGGATGTCGGTGCCTCGCAAGGCGGCTTTCTGTCCTGCTGCATCTCCGTCATAAAGAAGCGTGATGTTGTTGGTGAAACGGCGAAGGATATTTGCCTGGTCTACGCTCAAGGCTGTGCCCGAGTTGGCAACCACATTCTCTATTCCGCACTGATGCATGGAAATGACATCGGTGTATCCCTCCACCATGAACACATTGTCCAACTTGGATATTTCCTTCTTTGCCTGGTAAAGTCCGTAGAGTTCCTTGGCTTTATGATAAATCTCCGATTCCGACGAGTTGATGTACTTCTGAACCACACCCTTGGTTCTCGAATCAAGGACACGACCTCCGAAACCTACTATCTTGCCGGTAATGCCAAACCACGGGAAGATTACCCTGCCATGATATTTGTCGTAGTACGTTCCGTTGTCTTTCTTTATCACAAGCCCCGTCTTGACCAGATACTCGTCTTTATACCCTTCCTTCAGTGCACGCTTTGCCATGGCATCACTTGCCGTAGGAGAAAAGCCCAAGCGGAACTTCTCGATGATGTCATCACGGAATCCTCTGCTACGAAAATAAGCCTGACCAATGGACTTGCCTTCATCGGTGTTCAGCAGAACGTCATGGAAGTAATTGCTTGCCCATTCATTGACCACGAACATGCTCTCGCGTTCGCTCTGCGTTCTTCTTTCCTCATCGGTCATCTCACGTTCCTCAACTTCAATGCCATACTTGCCTGCAAGGAACTTGAGGGCTTCGTAGTAGTTGAGCTGTTCAATCTTCATGATGAAATGCACCACGTCACCTCCCTCGCCACAGGCAAAGCACTTGCAGATGCCGCGTGAAGGGGAAACATAGAATGAAGGCGTTGAATCGTCGTGGAAAGGACACAGTCCCCGATAGCTGGAACCGGCACGACGAAGCGTCACATACTTTGAGACAATGTCCTCAATATGTGCGGCGTTCCTTATTCGTTCGATTGTAGACGGGGAAATCAATGGTAGAAAATGGTTTATCGGTGGTTTATACTTGCGTAGAACTCATTTCGCTTGTTCACATCCTCAAACTCGCCCTTGAAGTCGGAAGTGACAGTGACAGAGCCTTGTTTCTCAACACCACGCATCTGCATGCACATGTGTTGAGCCTCGACTACTACCATCACCCCGCGTGGATTGAGTACATCCTGGATGCACTGACACAATTCCCGGGTGAATCTCTCCTGCACCTGCAGGCGATGGGACAATATATCCACCACACGCGGAATCTTGCTCAGACCCACAATCGAGCCATTGGGAATGTAAGCCACATGCACACGTCCGAAGAACGGCAACATATGGTGTTCGCACAGCGAATAGAACTCAATGTCCTTGACTGTCACAACATTGGAGAATTCCTCCTTAAACTTCGCCGAATTCAACACAGCGATAGGGTCGTGGTGATAGCCGTCGGTCAGTTGGAGCAGGCATTTGGCGACTCTCTCCGGTGTTTTCAACAGCCCCTCACGATGCACGTCCTCGCCCAACACGTTCAGTGTTGATTCAACCAACTTTCCCAGCTCCTCGACTTGAGGCTGTTTGTCTCCAAATGAAATATTAAACATAGTTACACGTCAAATAATTACGGATTGCTTCATTGTCTCTCACCAATCGGCACATAGATTTCGCTCTTGACGACCATTGCACCGTCAATTCCCTTCGATTTAATCTTATGCATGTACGCCGAAGCATCCTCATAATTAGTAAAGTCTCCAATACGGCATCTCCAATGAAGCGACTCGAATGAAGTGTACGCCCGCAACTCGGGAAACATGTTGGTCACTTTCGTACCCATCCTCTGGGCTTTAGTTTGGTCTGCCCTTTGGTTGCCGCCGAAATAGACCTGCACTCGATAGCCGCGCATCTTCTGATGCATTCCGGATTCCTTGCCCTTGATTTCATCAGCATCCTGACGTACCTTCGACTCTGTGGTCAAAGCATTCACCTTGGAGGTAGTTGCCAACGAACTTGGCACGACCTCTACCCCGTTGATGATGTCAGTCAGTCTGGAGTCCTGCTCTACCTTAATGTCACCCTGTCCATCGACATGAGCCTCCAGTTGGCCAATAAAATCAGTTTGAGCCCTCATGGAAGCACAAGCTACCATGAAGGCCAAAACAGCGAGTGACAATACTTTCATCAGAAATGTATTTTTACTGAAACAATAGTTTGTCTTCTTATTTCCAAGCGTCAATGATGCCCTTGAAGTCGGCTGCCTTAAGAGAAGCGCCACCGATAAGACCACCATCGATGTCTTTCTTTGCGAAGAGCTCAGGAGCGTTTGAAGCCTTGCAAGAACCACCGTAAAGGATTGATGTGTTCTCTGCTACTTCATTGCCGTACTTCTCAGCAACGATGCTGCGGATGTAAGCATGGATTTCCTCTGCCTGGTCTGAAGTGGCTGTCTTGCCTGTTCCGATTGCCCAGATTGGCTCGTATGCAATCACGATCTTTGCGAAGTCTTCAGCTGAGAGATGGAACACGCTTCCTTCGAGCTCTGCCTTTACTACTGCATTCTGCTCGTTTGCCTCACGCTGTGCAAGGCTCTCACCGATACAGAAGATAATCTTCAGTCCGTTTGCAAGAGCGAGGTCTACCTTTTCCTTGAGGATTTCCGGAGTCTCGTGATAGTACTCACGGCGCTCTGAGTGACCGAGGATTACATATTCAGCACCTGTAGACTTAACCATCTCTGCGCTTACTTCACCAGTGAAAGCACCTGAAGCCTTGTCGGCGCAGTTCTCTGCACCAAGACCGATAACGCTGTGGTCGATTATGTTTGAAACAGTTGCAAGGTGAATGAACGGTGTGCAGATAACTACATCACAATTTGGTTTCTCTGCCTTAAGAATGTCATTCAGTTCAGTTGCCAAAGCAACACCTTCCTGCAGGTTCTTGTTCATCTTCCAGTTGCCTGCTACGATTTTCTTTCTCATTTTCTTGTCCTTTTAATATTAATACTGTGTTATTTATCGTCTAATGCTATGTTATTTATCGTCCAATGCCGTGTTATTTACCGTCCAATGCCGTGTTATTTACCGTCTGCTGTCCGTCTTTGTATCTCATCTGTGGTGGGGAAGTTCCAGCTGCTCCATTTGCCGACAATCTTGCCGTCCTTCAGCATTATCAGTCCCGGATTGGACCTCACCATCGTCTGCAATGTCTCCCCATCGGACGTGTATATTATGTATTCCCCTCCTGTGTAGTCTAGCCATCTGTCCTGGGCTGCCTGGTCGGATGCCGTCAGACAGTAGAACTCCATGTCTTCTGCCTGTGAATAGTCGTACAGGTCGTTTATCCGGTCCATGATGCTTTCGTCTGCCCTGCGCAAGTCGGGGGCAATAAGCAGGAACAAGTAGCCGTCGGTCTGCAGAATGTCGGAAGTGATGTCCACATCGTCTTCCATGATGAAGAAGCCCACCTGCGCATCTTTGTCTCCTCCTCCAACCTGTCGGCTGCGTGTCTCGACATAAGTCCAAGTGGAGTCGGGGTCATCGTCGTCCATTCCCAGTTCTATTGTCCGTCCGTCCTTCTCATACACGGCTGTGTTCTCGAACTTCGGGCGCTGACCGTCGTTGCCTTCCACCATTGCCCTCAAGTCCGTTCCCACCTTGTAAGGTCGGAAATCAATCACAGGCAAGGCATAGACGCAATAAAGCGCATAGACAATGATGCCCAAGCTCAGTATCGTGGACAGAATCCAGTAGAACCTCTTGCTTATAATCTGTACCTGCTGGTCATACCACCGTGTAATCATGGCTGCAGCGCCAAGCAGCACGATGTTCTTCAGCAGGGTCTGTCCGTTGGTAAGTACTATCGCATCACCGAAACAGCCGCAGTCCTTCACTGGGTTGGCAGCGTAGATGTAGACTGTCAGGATGGTCATGACCGACATGAATGCAAGGGTCAACCTCGACACCCATTTGCGTCTCATACCGAAGAACAGATACAGACCAAGTGTGAATTCAAAGAACGAAAGGGCAATTGCCATCATCACCAGGAACAAGCCCGGTATGGTGGGGAACAACCACGCATTCAGATAGTCGTCTATCTTCAACACGGTGCCCAACGGGTCGTTTGCCTTTACGAATCCGGAAAAGAGGAACGTGGCTGCCAAAAGGAAGCGGCACACATTGACTGCAACAGCTCTCGCCACCGTCAGATCCTTGGTTGCGTTCATTCTCCGAAATCCAACTTTATCAGTCCAAAGATTGAATAGTTGATCATGTCCAAGTAGTTGGCATCGATTCCTTCTGACACCAATGTCTTGCCGTCATGCCCTTCTATCTCCTTTGTCCTGTTCAGTTTCTGGAGTATCAGGTCGGTATACGAGCTGACACGCATGGAGCGCCAAGCCTCGTCGTAATCGTGGTTTTTCTTGAGCATAAGCTCCAGGGCTGCCTTGGCATACTTGTCGTAGTACGTCATTGCTTCCTCGGCTGTCATGTCAATCTTGTCCACATAACCTTTCTCCAACTGAATCAGTCCCACAATGCCATAGTTGACAATGGCCTGGAACTCGGGATATATTCCCTCGCCGACCAATGTCACACCCTTGATTTCAAGGCTTCGTATGCGCTTTGCCTTTATCAGAATCTGATCTGTAACAGACGAAGGACGCAGTATGCGCCACGAAGCGCCGTAGTCGATTAGTTTCTTCGAAAACACGTCGCGGCATTTTGCCATCTCTTCTTCAAACTGTGCTGGAGTATCCATAAACCGTCTATTTACAGGCAAAGGTAAGGCTTTTTATTGTCACGGCAAAATAATAATGCCCAAACTGAATAGTCCGGGCATTAAAATATGAATTGTCGCGGCATTATGCCACTCTCAATTGTCAACTATTTACATTTCAGTACTTGTCCTCGAGTGATGTGACTGTTGGGCTTCAGACCATTCAACTTGCACAGCTGACTCAATGTCAAACCGTGGTTCACTGCTATGCGATAGAGGTTGTCACCGTCCTTCACGATGTAGGTTGCCTCGTTGTTCACTGTCTCTGTGCTTGAAGACGAGTGCTTGGTTGATGCCGGAGCCTTACTTTCCTGCATTGAGGCATTAGTCTGATGCTTCAGGCTTGGTGTGATGAATGAGTATTCTTCCACGCCATCGTCCTCGGGCTCTGCTGTCAGCGCACTTGTAACTGCCGCAGTCTTTGAGTTCTGCACTCTACCTGTGTTCACTACATAGAAGTCGCCCACAACGTCCTGTGACTCGAAGTCGAACATCTTGGATGGGTCGATAGCCTTACCCAAGAGGCGGGTTTCGAAATGGAGGTGGGAACCTGAAGAGCGTCCGGTGCTGCCGCCAAGTCCGATTGGCTGTCCTGCACGCACAATCTGGTCTTCCCTTACGAGCTGTTTGCTCAAGTGTCCGTATAGAGTCTCAAGTCCGTTTGGATGACGTATCACAACGTAATAGCCCCAACCGCCTGCATTGAACTTGGTGATTCTCACCTTGCCGTCGAACGCAGCGTAGATTGTGTCACCGGTATAGACCTTGATGTCGAGTCCTCTGTGCTGGCCGCCCCATCGTGCGCCATACTTTGATGTCACCTTTCGGCTTGGGGTTGGCATTGCAAAGCCTCGCAAATCCACCTTGAAGTTTGGAGGAAGCACTCCAGGAGCAACCAAAGCCGACTTGTTGTCCCATGTGGAGTAGATGCTTCCTGCAGGATTGTGCAGGTCGACAAAGGCAGGGGTATTGTTGATTTTGATTGCCTTCAAGTCCGTCAGTTTCTTGTCCGACGGGGCTCTGTTAGCCAACAGGTCCTGTGCGGATGCATTGAATGACGACATTGTCATAGCAACCAAAGCTATTGTTTTCGCTATTATTCTCAGCATAGTTTATTAGTTTCTTTGTAAGATAGACACCGGAATGCCTGTTTGGTTTAATTATCGTATGTCCCCGCAGCGCACGACTAATACTCGTCGTTTGCATAAAGGAACTGGAATGCAGCTGGCTTGTAGTCGAAGATTTCGTCTTCCTTGAAGAATCTCGCAAGCTCTATTGCCGCATTTTCAGGAGAGTCGGATGTATGGATGATGTTTTCCTGGAAACTCATGCCATAGTCACCGCGTATCGTACCAGGAGCTGCCTTACGGCCATTTGTGCTTCCTGTCATTGCACGGACTGTCTCCACTGCATCAACACCTTCATAGCAGCAGCACACCACTGGCGCAGCCATCATTGAGTTCTTGATACGCTGGAAGAATGGCTTTGAAACCAAATGAGCATAATGCTGGTCAAGTATCTCATCTGTCAGTTGCATCATCTTCATTCCACAAAGTCTAAGGCCTTTGCGTTCGAATCTCGCTGTCACCTCACCTACCAGTGCCCTCTGCACTGCGCTTGGCTTGAGTATTACAAGGGTTTTCTCCATTGTGTCCGTCTACAAAATTATTACTCTGGCTCACGATTGTCAATCACAAACCGAGACAAAGTTAACAACTTTATTTGACGTGGCAAAACTTCCGGCGGTCTTTTTATTGTTTATTTGCATAATGAAAGTGTCAAACAGCGTCTGCAACAACTTGTGTTATCCCGACTTTGCAAACGTGTTGCCATAAGATTGGCATAGTCGAAGCCCTACTTTTCCAGCATTTTATCGACATCTTCCTCCACATGTTTGAGTCTGTTTTCGCAGAACGCCAACAGTGTTTTTGCTTCCTTCAGTTTCTCCGTCAGTTCGTCCACGTCTATCTTCCCCGAACTGATTTGGCTGGTAATGGCTTCCAGTTTTGCCATTGCATCCTTGTATGTCATTTTCTCATCCATAGTCTGTTATTCTTTCACCACTGATTTCACTTTTCCTTTCTCCAATGTTATCTCGAGTTCGTCGCCGTCTGCCAGCAACGAGGCATCACGTATTGCCTTGCCCCTAAACCGGGCTATGCTGAAGCCCAGCTTCAACAGATGGGCTGGGTCGGCTCCATCCAGTTGGGTAGAAAACAGCTTCAAACGATGCCGTTCCCCCTCCATCACCGTCTGTATCGAATTCTGCACCCCGGTCCTTATCTGCGCAAGCCTGTGGCAATGGTTGGCTTTGAACAGCCGTACCAGAGCCGGAAGATTGCCGGTAATGCTCTCCAAGCGCAGGCGTTCGCCATGAAGTATGTCAAGCACTCCGTCCGAAAGTGTTTGCCGGTACGAATCAATCTGCGTGAGCTGTTCCACTCCAAGCCGTATGATGAACTCGGCAGCAGCTGTAGGAGTCTTCACGCGGGTATGGCTAATCATGTCAATCACCGTATCGTCGCGCTCGTGTCCTATGCCCGTGATAATCGGGAGCGGGAAGTTTGCCACATTCTCAGCCAACCGCAGGTTGTCGAAACCCGTAAGGTCTGAGGTGGCGCCTCCTCCGCGAACTATCACCACCACGTCCCACTGTTCTCTCTCAGCCGCAATGCGGTCGAGCGCATCTATTATCGTCTGCTCCACCTTCTCGCCCTGCATCACAGCCGGGAACAGCTGGACTTTGTATGCCAGTCCATAGCTGTTGCCATGCAGTTGGTTGGCAAAGTCGCCCCATCCGGCAGCGCCTTCTGACGAGATGACGGCAATCCGTTGCACAAGCAGAGGCATACAGAGTTCCTTGTTGAGGTCTGCCACACCCTCCTCCTCGAGCTGGCGCATGATTTCCATCCGCCTTCGCGCAATGTCGCCAAGGGTGAAAGTTGGGTTTATGTCCACCACATTCAGCGAATATCCATATATCTCATGAAACGTCACCTCCACCTGCACCATCACCTGCATTCCCACACTCAGCGGCTGCCCCGTAGTGCGTTCGAAGTAAGGCTTTATCAATGCCCACTTCCTGCCCCACACCTGTCCTCGCGCCTTTGCGTCGAATGTGTTGCCAGTGTCCGACTTCTGCACAAACTCCAAGTAGCAATGAGGTCCGCGTTCAGCCACCGAACTCAGTTCTGCCTGAACCCACACCGGTTCACAAAAAGCCTCCTCAAGCACTAATCGCACCTGCGAGTTCAACTCATATAAAGTAAGACACCTTTCTGCCATTTGTTTCTTTCCGCAACTTGTTTCTGTACAATTCTGTATCTATATAATATAATCCCAACCTTTATGTATGATTCCGTCCCTATACATCCAGTTTCGTTCCATTCTCTATATATAATAAGGAGTGGACTTCCGTTTCCTGCAGTTATCTGAACTTTTCCTTTCCACCCATCATCTCCGTGCCATCACACCAGTGGACGTTTTCCATGCAGCACCTGCAGGAAATTCTCATACGAACGGTCGATGTAACTCAGTTCGTAGGGCTCGATGCAAAGGGAGAACGAGCTCTTGATGTCGTCCATGCCAAAGTAAATCTTCAGGATACTTGCCATGTTGAACGACAGGTCATCGCTCTTCTTCATTATCGCAAGGCAAACCACACGCAGAAGCTGCCGGTTGTCCGGCACCCTCTTCAGCACCTCAAACAGTGCATAATAGGCATGAGGCGAGCATTCCTTCACCAACACTGCAGCACAGCTCCTCTCATCCGTGAAGTCCATCAACCGAAAGAGCGAGAGAATCTGACCGGATGTAGCGAGCAACGGCACAGCCATCCTCACCACCTTCGCTTCCGATTCAGGCGACATCTGCCGCATCCACAGAGCCAGTTCCTTTGCTTTCGGACAGTCGAAGTCAATCTGTCCCGTCCTCGCCAATTCCCTTACAGAGGAAATGCACGGAAGGAACGACTGCCGCCTGTACATCAGCAGATGCAGGTAAGCCTCCCAGAAGTCGTCGTTCGACAATGCAGGCATGACAGACGTACGGACCAAAGCCTCGGTCCGTCTGAAGTCAGCGTTCGACATCTTCGCGAACATATTCTCCAGTCCGTTCCAATCCTTCGCCCCTATCAGTGCCTGTATCGAATTCCCATTTACCATAGCCCACCATTGCTTATTCGCCCAACACTGCAAATTTACACATTTTCCGGGAAACACCAGCATCATTGCATCAAAAAAAGTGAAAGAAGCAAGCAAACGGCATTGCGTGAACGGGAAGCCGCTCCTAATTCCTCTCCCGAAGGAAAGGACTTGCCATCCGGATGGAGAGGGCAGGAAAGCGGGCAGGAATAGGAGCTAGCTCTCTCCGAGAGCGTTAAAGCGAGCGTGGGATTGTGAGTTGTATAATATACATAAGGTGTGTAGCGAGCCAAGGCTCGAACGTAATCGTCTACACTGCCGGAGAAGGCTTCCGTCACTCGCAGCCTTACTTTTCAATCCTTTTCTCCGCTTTTTTTTCAGCTGAAAGAAAAATTCCTTACGAAAAAGTTTGTGATTGAGATAATTTTACTACCTTTGCAACGTCGACCTTGAATTGACAGTCTTCGGACTGAAAGCAAAAGGCTGACATACATATTGAAAAGGCGTTTTTGTACGCTTTTGTTTTGACGATAGAAGAACTTCGCAAACTCCTCAAAGATTGTCAAGAACAAAGCAACAGGAACGCTCCATTGGATGTATTGTATGCCAATGCATATCGGTATTGATTCACCTTCGGGTGGATGCTATCGGTGTTTGGTCTATATAATAACATCGGCGTGGGGCTTTCCGTTGCTCGTTTCGACAATCTGGGCAATGCGAAGGCCTTTCTATCGTGGAACGAGTGGCAAAGAGGTTCTGCGCTTCTTTTTATGTGTATTCAAATCATATTATTAAACACGTCTGTCCGGGACCTGCAGACACTTATTTTATTATTATCTATGAAATTAGAAGATGCAAAATCGAGATTGGAGGCAGAGACAAATGACGCTCTCTATGCAATGAAAAATCCATTTGGTAATGCAACCGCTTGTCGCAAGTTGATTGACTACCTTTATGCTTGTGTCAAAGAATCCGTTGGGTGTGAGGATGCCAAAGATTGGTTGTTTGAGCTTTACTCAAATCAATCTGATGAAGAGAAAAAAGAATTCCAGGTCCGTGTAGATGCGATTATAACAGCATTCGAAAGACTCAAAAATGACGGACGACATGATGAAAAATATTAATCTTTTGGCGGCTCTGCTTCTTGCATTCACCGCATC
>CAVISR010000038.1:0-25542 GCA_963645405.1 Acutalibacteraceae bacterium | reverse complement strand
AAAACTAAAAAAAACTGGAGAAAAAATTTGGTGGTTAACATAGAAAGCGTAGACGATGACGTTCGAGCGAATGCTCGCATTGTTTTGCCTCCCACAACCCCGCGCTCGCTTTAACGCCCTCGGAGACGGCTAGCTCCTAGCGCTGGTACTTTCGTCGGGCGCTTGTGCTTCTATTTGTCGTTCGGACGCAAGTTCGCTATGTAGGAGCCAGCTCTCTCCGAGAGCGTCGGCGATGCCACTCGAGCGTCAGCTCGCTGATAGGAGTAGCGTTTCCGTGAAACTCGAAATGACTGCCATTGTTTTGGGTGCGCATTTGAGGCAGATGCGCCATCCACCCGAAAAAAAGCACACTGCCCCACCCTCCTTTCAAGAATTATTCGTATCTTTGCAGATGATATACAAAGTAGGTGAGCCAATAACGGAAGGAATCAACCAGAGCATCTATGAGCAATAAAAAAACAAATCTATGGAAGAGAAATATATAAGAATATTGCATGACACTTCGCACAAAAATCCCATGTGGGCATGTAAGATGATACCAGTTCTCATATATTGGGCTAGTGTAAACAAAAGACCTCATTGTTATAGCGAACTTTCGAAAGAAGCTGGACATAAAACGAATAGAATTGGTGATATTCTTGGCATCATCGAAGATGTTTTCAAGGAATTAAGAAAAGAAAAAGACTTCTCCGATTTACCATCAGTAAACGGATTGGTAATGGAAAAGGGTTCTGCACTTCCTAAGGATGGTCTAGAATACGTGTATCCAGAATACGGAAGTTTGTCCCTGCAGCAAAAACGCGAACTTGTTGACAAGGAAAATACCAAAGCCTTAAATTACGGAAAGTGGGAGCAAGTGCTCAAAACTTTACAATTGGAACCGTACAAACGACCGGACAATTCTAATGACAAAGCTTTGATTAGGAAGGGCGGCTATACATCGCATGCATCTGAAAGTAATGAGCACAAAGCACTGAAACAATATATTTATGACCATCCGGAAAAAATCGGAATAAAAAATTGGACCGAAAGAGACATGGAGCACATTCTATTGTCCGGAGATAGGCTTGATGTATATATTAAATTAAAGGATGGAACTGAATGTGCTATTGAAGTAAAAAGCAGAAAATCCGATGAAGCAGACATATTGCGAGGCATATACCAATGCGTAAAATACAATGCAATTCTTAAGTCGGAACAAATAGTGAATTCCAAAAGACCTCTTGTAAAGACACTTCTGGTATTAGAAGGGACCATGCCTTTCGCCAAGGCATCTGAAGCAAGAGCCTTACACATAAATTACGAAGAAAATATTACACCATATTGAAGCCATATTTTGTATATTATGATAAAATACACGTTAAACAACGGCGAGAGGTCGGGCAATGTAGAAATTGTAGACCAGGACAGGCTATGCTATCTTGTAAGGAATTTCAGCAGAGGTACGTCGAGTCTTCGAACCATATCAAAGGATTTGTTGGACGAATATATAAATTATATAAAAGAACATCCGGATGCTTCCTCAAACGATGCGCGTGTTGCATTGAGCGGTGAGACTGATATCGACAAATTTGAATATGGCTATACAGCTACATTGCTGACGATGGCGCATATGGCATTGGGAGATGCTACGTTTGTGGATGATACACATCAAAGTAAAACTGTGGCACACCTCCCCCTCCAGCAAATCTTCTATGGTGCGCCCGGCACGGGCAAGTCACGCACCATCAAGGATCGGACTGCCGGCAAGGACGTGATTCGCACGACGTTTCATCCCGACACCGACTACTCGACATTTGTGGGGGCTTACAAGCCAACGACAAAGACGATTCCGGTGATGACGGTGATTGGAACGAAGGCTGTGGCAGTGGAGGACGGACAGGGAAAGCCGGTGCCCGAGTACAAGATTGTGTATGAGTTTGTGCCACAGGCGTTCCTGCAGGCTTATGTGGCTGCATGGCTGAAGTTGGGCAAGGCAGAAGGCACCGACTTGACTGAACCGGAATTCCTTGTGATTGAGGAAATCAACCGTGGCAACTGCGCACAGATTTTCGGTGACTTGTTCCAGCTGCTCGACCGTCAGGACTGCGGTTTCTCGGAATACCCCATCAAGGCGGATGCTGACATGAAGAGGTTTCTGACGGAGGCATTGAAGGACTTGGACTTGAGCGGAATAGGCGCCGGACTGGACAAGCGGTTTGACGGGGAGAACATTGCCAGGCAGGTGAAGGAGGGCGACATCCTCATGCTTCCCAACAACCTCTATATTTGGGCTACGATGAACACAAGCGACCAAAGCCTCTTCCCCATCGACTCTGCATTCAAGCGTCGTTGGGACTGGCAGTATGTGCCTATCAACGATGCCGGAATGGGATGGACCATACGGGTGGGCGGCTCGGACTACAGCTGGTGGGACTTCCTGGAAGAAATCAACCGGCGAATCTACGAAGCCACCTATTCGGAGGACAAGAAACTGGGTTACTTCTTCTGCAAAGCGAAGGACGGAGTGATTGATGCAGAGAGATTCGTGGGCAAGGTGGTGTTCTACTTGTGGAACGACGTGTTCAAGGACTCGGAACTGGAGGGCGATGCCTTCCGCGACACGGACGGCTCAAAACTGACGTTCGACAAGTTCTACACAGTGGTAGCAGGCAAGACAGTGGCTGTGGAGGAGAAAGCGGAAGTGTTCCTGAAGAACCTCGGGCTGGCGCCAATGGCATTGAGCACAGGAGATGAGACTGATGTGGATAAATCAGACAATTAGTTCACTATGCAAAGATTGAAGGTGGACCAGTCTACACAAATGAAGAAAAAGGTGGACTGACGGAATACACAACTAAAAAGAAAACAAGGCTATGACAAGAGAAGAACTCAAAGATATTCTGAAGATTGACGAAAGTTGCCGTATCGAGCGCACAGTTTCTACAAGTAACATGGACAAGTTTCAGGAAGCTATCTGTGCGTTTGCGAACGACCTTCCCGGGAAACGACAGAAAGGATATTTGCTGATTGGCGTGCATGACGATGGACGTGTCAGCGGCTTAAATATTGACGATGCCTTGATGAAAAAGATTAGCGGCATACGCTCGGACGGCAACATTCTTCCTCTGCCGGTGATGAATACTGAGAAGGTGGAACTGCCCGAAGGAGATGTGCTGGTGGTGGAGGTGACTCCTTCGCTTATTCCTCCCGTGAGATATAGAGGGCGTACATTCATACGTATCGGAGCCATGAAATCATTGGGCTATGTGAACAAATACAACCGCGGTATCGGTCAGGTGCAGAAGGAACTGAGCGAAAACGGAAATCCCAAGGCAGAGTTTGATGTAAATCTGCTTACCGCCTTTGCTGTTACTGTCTTCAAGGGTACCAGTCAAAAGAATGCCAGGTACCAGTCGGATACCAGTCAGAAGGATGTCGGGTACCAGTCGGGTACCAGTCAGAATGGCAATGGGTACCAGTCGGGAGGCTGTCGGGAGGCAGAGCACCGGCCTTTCGGTCCAAATGTGATGACACTACAGGAAAGAATCATAGAATTTTGCTCAGAACCCAAATCCTTGCGGGAAATAGCCGACTTTTTAGGGGCTGCCAACAAGAAGAAGGTGAAGGCCAAATTCATTGATAACATTTTAGGAACCAAAATAGTCATGACTGTGCCCGACAAACCCAATAGCCGACTGCAAAAATATGTTACTGTCAAAAAGCAGGCATAAGCCCGACAACCAAGGTTTGGACAAGAGAGAATGACAACAAACGAAACCTACGGAAATAAAAACATTCAATGCGCATCCTTATAGAAGAATACAGATATGACGCTGCCGACGTGCACGACGTGCTGCAGGGACTTGATGCCCTGGAGAACGTGGAGGGACGTGTGGCGGTGCGCTATGTGGGCTACTACTACAATGCCGCGCTGGGCGACTGCGTATTCATCCTTCCCAAAGTGATGCTCAAGGATGTGGACGGAAAGGAACTGGTGTTCGGCAAATACAAGCCGAGGGACATCATCAATTTCGTGCCCGGCAAGACTTTCAAGGACAAAGCGGAGGAAGATTTCATCTATAAGTTCGCTGTGTGGATTTACCGTGCCATCGTGGTCTACAAGAACGACAGGCGCAACGACACCGACATCGTCTACCAAAAACGAATTGCACAGGCAGGACGCGGCAGAAGACGGCAGACAAGCACCTTCCTCGACATCCTGCTGGCCCTCATCCAGTGGAACAGGGACAACCGGAGCTTCTACTTCTTCGTGCTGAGAAACATGCACAGCGGCATGAACAAGATAAACTGGACTCGCACCATTGCCACCACGACTGCCATTGTGGAGGGCGACACAGCAGTGTATCTGAATCCAGTCAACAGGAAACGGCAAATAAACTTCGATGAGGAACTGCTCGTAATCTACTTCTCCATCCTCAACTACATAAGTGACAAATACGGATTTGAGAAGGACATCAACTGCAACTTCCAACTCATCAAGGGAAGGCAATTCGGGAAATACCTGAACGGATTCGGAAAAATACGGCTGCAGCAAATCAAATACAAATACTTCTCCGACAAGGCCCTGCAACTGTGGCAACTCTGCTATGCCTTCTTCGACGAGTCAAGACAAGTAATGGTCAACACCGACCAAAGGGAATATCTGCTGGTGAAGAGTTTCCACATAGTGTTCGAAGCAATCATCGATGCCCTCATCGGCGACAACCCTCTGCCCGACGGCATGGACAAGCGCCAGGACGACGGAAAGATTGTTGACCACCTCTACACTGCCAAAAGCCTCATTGAAAGCGACGACGAGACCACCTACTACATCGGCGACTCGAAATACTACAAGATGGGCAATGAACTGGGCAAGGAGAGCGTGTACAAGCAATACACCTATGCAAGGAACGTGATACAATGGAACATCGACATATTCAACGACGGCAAAATACCGACAAGCGGAGTGAAACTGCGTGACGAGGAAACCGAAGGCTACAACATAATCCCCAACTTCTTCATCTCAGCACGAATGGACGAGAAATTCGACTATTCGAACGACGGCATTGAAAAGACCGACAGGGAGAAAAACAAATACAGGAACTTTCAGTTCAAAAACCGGCTGTTCGACCGCGACACACTGCTGCTGTTCCACTACGACGTCAACTTTCTCTTCGTCCTTTCTCTCTATGCACGCAACGACGCTGGACGGAAAGCACAGTGGAAAGAGAAAATACGCGGGCGATTCCGCACCGAGATACAGGATTGGTTGCAGAAGAGTTTCTCGTTTTATGCAATGAAGGCAAAGCCGGGCGTGAACACTAAGGAATACATCCACAACCATTTCAAGGAGGTCATCGGAAAGATGTATTCACCGTTTGAAGACCAAGGCATCATGTCGCTGGCACTGGACAACGACAAGGAGATGGCAGCCGACAATGACCGACTGCTCGAGGAACTGAGAAAGAGTTTCTATGTGCAGCCCTGCGGACTGGGATGCAACCCGACCAAGGTGCTGCCAACGGCAGATGCAACAGCAACCATGGCTGTGGCATTGCCACCGGACGCAAGCGAAAAGAATGTGCTCACATGCCTCGTGCGCAAAACAGACAGTGAATTCAAGGCTTATCACGGCCACAAGGCAAAGACCTACACGATGGAGAGCATACCAAGCGTCAACCTCATGGACATCAGATATATGCTGCCAATGGTAGAAGGAATGATTGACGGCTACTACGAGATAGACCGAATGTCGTTTGCCGACAAAAACGGGTTGCCTTGTCTGCGCTTCCGCCTGGGCAAATACCACAACCTGGGAACCGACTGGGTACTGATATACCGAATAAAGATGCAGCACGGCGAACTCATCTCGCTCGACAGCACTGTGAAGATGTACAACGAATAAAGAAATAAAGCTTATGGGTGAAGAGAATTTACGTTTGAGAGCAAAGAAAAAGCTTCTGCGTGTGAGCTTCCCGAACGGGAAGGTGATATGCTACAACAATGCCACCTCAACAATGACTGCAGTGCTGGCAGAAATCGGGTCTGACAAATTCCCTTCGATAAACCTGGAGCTGTGTCATCTTCCGTTATTGTCGAAGGAAGTTTATCCTCAATACAAGAAATGGATGAAGCCAGTGTGCGACGGCTGGTATATGAATGCACAGTCTTCTACAGACGGCAAATACATACAGTTGCGAGCGATTAGCGACCAGCTGTCACTGGGACTGACCATTGAACTGGGGTCGGAATTCGAACCGCAGGACAATCCCTACAAGACAAAGAAAAGCAGGGTGAAAGACAATCTGCTGGTGAAGTTGCCCGACGGTGAATTTATTGCCAACAGCAGTGCTACGGAAACTTTCCTTGAAACGATATGGAAACTGGGAATTGATGACGTCATGCGGAAACACATGACATGGTGTGGCAGAGACTTGATTACAATCTCAAAAGTAAGCAACACACAAGTGCAAATTGGCGAAAACCGCTGGATTGTGGTACCATCTATGACGAAAGAAAAGGCAAAACTCCTGCGTGTAATCGGAATTATGCTGCACCTAAAACTAGAAGTAAATGTGATTTGAACGCCCTAGAAACGATTGCTCAGCAAAAATGTTTTGGGTTTTGGGTTTTAGGTTTTGTGTTACCATGCGGATGGGAGCGCTGAAATCGTGCGAATAGGAGTCAGCCGTCTCCGACGGCGTAGACGATGACACTCGAGCAAATGCTCGCTTTATTTACAACGCACAAACCTGCACTCGCTTTAACGCTCTCGGAGAGAGCTAGCTCCTATTACAATGCACTCGAACTTCGCTCGCAAATGTTTTACAGCCCACAAGCCTACGCTCGCTTTAACGCTCTCGGAGAGAGCT
Source organism: Acutalibacteraceae bacterium (assembly GCA_963645405.1). Lineage (GTDB taxonomy): Bacteria > Bacteroidota > Bacteroidia > Bacteroidales > Bacteroidaceae > Colivivens. The sequence continues at coordinate 18,688 of CAVISR010000038.1, read as the reverse complement.
AGCTCCTATTGCAATGCACTCGAACTTCGCTCGCAAATGTTTTACAGCCCACAAGCCCGCGCTCGCTTTAACGCCCTCGGAGAGAGCTAGCTCCTATTCCTGCCCGCTTTCCAGCTCGCCCCGTCCGGATGGCGAGTCCTTCCCTTTAGAGGAGGATTTAGGAGAGGCTGTAGTCCTTTCCTTTAGAAGAGGCTTGTTTATGAGAGGTTTCCCAGCCTGCCTTTTGTCAATGCTTCGAGCAGACCTTGGCAACCGTCCTCAATCAGGTCGAGTGCCAGTTCGAAGTCGGGCTTGCCGCCATAGTACGGGTCGGGAACGCATCCGGCACCTTTATGACGGACGAAATGGTCGGACATGCGGACTACTTTCCTGCGGCCGGCATCGTCGCGGGACTGCGAACAGATGTTGCGGTAGTTGTCGTTGTCCATCACGATGATTAAGTCGAACCGGCTGAAGTCGTGCCGGGCATCAAACTGACGGGCAATATGGTCGATGCGGTAGCCACGGGCTGCCCCGTACTTCCGCATGCGCGAGTCGGGCAACTGACCCACGTGCCACGGTCCGATTCCGGCTGAGTCAATCTCAAACTGCGAAGCCAGTCCGGCTTCGTCCACTATATGTTGCATGATGGCATTGGCTGCCGGCGACCGGCATATGTTGCCCAGGCAAATGAACAAAAGTCTTGTCTTGTCACTCATCTCTCCTTATTGTATATATAGAGCATTTTAATTGCTGTACTGCTTTGTGCAAATTCGGGTGCAAAGTTAAGGAAAACCTCGGAATATGGCTGTTCTGACGAAAATAATTCATTCATGCAGCATCGAATTCAAAATGAATTCACTAACTTTGCAGTTACTAATTCAACAACGAAGACAGATATCATAATGAAAAAATTCTTCTTAGGACTGATGCTTCTTGGATCCGCATCAGTTGCCAGCGCCCAGACGGGCAAGCTGCAAGTCAAGGTCAACATCGAGAACCTTGGCGACTCTCTCGTAGTTTATTTCCAGCAGAAACGCGATACGATTGTCGGAAAGAAAGGCAAATTCGATTTCACGCTCGATGCCAACGGCACAGGCATGTTCCTCATTGCCACTCCTGCCACTTTCCGCGGTCAGGACAACAAATACATGCAGATGCCGGTAATGCCTGACGAGACTCTTGAAATCACCGGCAAGTTGCCGAAAGTGGAACCGGGCGACTCAACTGCAATGCTGACAAGCCTGAGCGACGTGACCAAATACTCAGGCAGCAAGTTCTACAAGGACTATGCGGATGTGATGGAACAGAACAAGGCTGTGACCAAAGAACTGACGGACTACAACCAGAAGATGTGGGCACGCATCCAGGCAGGCGAAAGCCAGGAAACAGTGCTTGCCGAATACCATCAGAACGTAGGTCCGATGAAGGAAAAGGCTGAGAACGGCATCATGGAGGTCATCAAGAACAACTCCGACAAGGAGCCGGCTGCATATCTCATCTCAAGTTTCGACACTGAGGAGAAGCTGGAGGCTGCCATTGCCCTGCTGTCCGACAACGTGAAGAACGGACGCATGAAGGACATTGCCTACCAGGCGCTCAACCAGATGAAAGCGCAGAAAGAGGCTGAAGCCAAGGCACAGAAGGTGCAGGCAGAGGGAGTGGAAGCACAGGACTTCACCCTCACCGACATCAACGGCAAGGAGTTCACCCTCTCAAGTCTGCTCGGCAAATACGTGATTATCGACTTCTGGGGTTCATGGTGCGGTTGGTGTATCAAGGGCATGCCGAAGATGAAGGAATACTACGCAAAATACAAGGACAAACTCGAGATTGTGGGTGTGGATTCAGGCGACACCGACGAGAAATGGAAAGAGGCTGTGAAGAAGCACGAATTGCCCTGGCTGCATGTGAAGGATGCTGAGGGCGAGAGCAGCGCAGCAAAGAAATACGCAGTATCGGGCTATCCTACAAAGATTCTCGTTGGTCCCGACGGTAAGATTGTGAAGACTGTGACAGGCGAAGACCCTGAGTTCTACACATTCCTCGACAATACATTCGGAAAACAATAAAAAAATCTTTGATAAAAGCTTTAAGTATTTTGGTAAATACATAGTAGGAGTAGCAGAACGTGATGTTTCGCTGCTCTTTTTTTATTGCAGAAATTTTGCTGCGTCAATAGAAATGCGTACCTTTGCACAAAATAAAAATCATTCGACGAACCAATAAACAAATATTGAAACAACAATGCACAAACTACTTCTATGCAGCGCACTGGCACTGGCAGGCATGATGACATTCAGCGCCTGTGACGACGACGATGCCAAAGTGGCAAAAGCACCGAAACTGGAGAAAATAGAACTCAGCCCGTCCACATGCAATGCCGGCGACACCATCACTGCCACCGTCACCCTTGCCGAGGAAGGCGACTACTACTATTATTCCTACCAGGACTACAAGATAGGCAACAGCACCTACCGGCTTGGCAGCAACAGCTACAACAGGTCGAACCCGACAAAGACCAACGGAAGTGTAAGTTCACTCACCGGAACAGCTTCATTCAAGTTCAAGGCTCCTTCGAAAGCCGACACCACCTACACCGTCACATTCTATGCAATGTGTGCAAGCAGTGCCGACGCTTTCACTTCCGGTTCGCTCTATGCACAGACCAATACCGTGAGCACTAAACTGACAATAAACAAATAATCAAAACAACACAGCCAATGAACAAAAAGAAACTTTTGCTTGCAATGACCATGCTGTGCGGCATCACGCTGAAAGGCATGGCAGCAGCACCCGACTCTGTATACATCTTCACCTACGCAATTCCACAGGACACCCACAAGGGCATCCACATTGCATACAGCTCCGACAAAAGCCGCTGGACGGCAATTGGCCAGGACCAGTCGTTCGTGAAAAGCGACTTCGGTTCATGGGGTTCGCAGAAGCGGATGTTCCACCCGAGCGTCATCAAAGACGGCGACACATGGTATGCAGTGTGGCAGGTGAACGACAACACCAACCAGTTTGCCACCACCCAGACACAGAAACTCTCCATCTGGAAACCGCAGGACTACCCCTACGTGTCCACCTCAAGCGTGATTGCTCCGGTGCTTGAGAAGAAAGGCGGACTCTTCGTGGTGACCTACAAGACAAAAGAAGGCAAAACCTATCAGGTGACAAGCCGCGACTTCAAGCAGTGGACACCGGCACGCGAAGGCGGTGACTACAAGAGCCAGGAAGTGAAAGTGACCGTGGGAGGCACAGAGCAGGAAGGATGCATCACCCGTGCACCATGGGCACTGGTCGAGGCACTCATCGACAAAGGCAATGCCACCACCCTGCGCAACCAGCGCCACGGCGAATCAATGCGTGACGATGCCACCCGCTTTGCCAACACAAGCAGCGTGGAAGCCACCATCACCCTCAATCCCGCAGGCAAGAAAGCCATCAGTCCAAACCTCGTGGGTATCTTCTTCGAGGACATCAGCTATGCAGCCGACGGCGGACTCTATGCAGAACTCGTGCAGAACCGCGACTTCGAGTACAACAATCTTGACCACGGCGGATGGAACTCCAAGTCGTTCTGGACACTCGAAGGTACAGGCAATACCGACTGGACCATCGAGACAGCCGACCCAATCCACAAGAACAACTCCCACTACGCAGTGCTCAGCACCACTGAGACCGGTTCGTCACTCCAGAACGGAGGCTTCGACGGCATCGTGCTCCGCAAGGGCGACAAATACGACCTCTCCCTCTTCCTCAAGAACATGGAAGGAGCAGGCAGCATAAAGGTGGAACTCATCGACGGCGACAAGGTCCTGGCACAAAAGACATTCAAAGCCAACGGACAGTGGAAGCAATACAAGGCAGTGCTCACAGCAAGCCAAGACTGCGACAACGCACAGATACGCCTCACACCGATGCAGGCAGGAAAGATGGCAATCGACTTCGTGAGCCTCTTCCCACAAAAGACCTTCAAGAACCGCAAAAACGGACTCCGTCCCGACCTGGCACAGGCACTTGCCGACCTCAAGCCAAAGTTCGTACGCTTCCCGGGCGGTTGCGCCAGCCACGGACAAGGACTTGAAAACATGTACCACTGGAACTACACCGTAGGACCGCTGTGGGAGCGCAAGACCCTTGCCAACATATGGAGCTATCATCAGACCATGGGACTCGGATTCTACGAATACTTCCAGTTCTGCGAAGACATAGGAGCAGCACCACTGCCAGTACTTCCTGCAGGAGTATGCTGCCAGAACTCATGGCGCGGAGGCCACGGCCAGCAGGGCGGACTGCCATTCGCAGGACAAGAGGCATGCATACCGACATCCGAGCCATTGCAGACCATGGAGGAATACCTTCAGGAACTGCTCAACCTCATTGAATGGGCAAACGGCGACCCGAAGACATCCAAATGGGCAAAGATGCGTGCCGACGCAGGACATCCCAAACCATTCGGACTCAAATACCTCGGCATAGGCAACGAAGACCTCATCTCCGATGTGTTCACCGAGCGCTTCAACTTCCTCAACAAGGGAATCAAAGCCAAATATCCGGAAATCGAAGTAGTGGGAACAGTTGGTCCGTTCTTCGAAGGAAGCGACTACGAATACGGATGGCAACTGGCACGCAAGGAGAATGTGGACATTGTCGACGAGCACTACTACGTGAGCCCGGGATGGTTCATCCACAACCAGGACTTCTACGACAAGTACGACCGCAACGGCACCAAGGTGTATCTCGGTGAATGGGCAAGCGGAGGCAACCGCATGGAAAATGCCCTTGGCGAGGCACTCCACATGACCAATCTCGAGCGCAATGCCGACGTGGTAGTCATGGAATCCTATGCACCGCTGCTCTGCAAGGACAAGCATTCAAACTGGAATCCCGACCTCATCTACTTCGGCAACACCAGCGTACGTCCTGCCCCAAGCTACTATGTGCAATACCTCTTCGGCAACAACAACGGAGTGGAATACATCCCGACCGACATATCAGTCAAAGGAAACGAGGCAGTGCAACTGAGAGTCAACTCCTCAGTAGTGAAAGCAGAAAACGGTGACCTCATCGTGAAACTCGTCAACCTGCTGCCGGTCAACACCAAGTCAACCATTAACCTGGGCGACCTGCAAGGCTACAACACCACAGCAAGTCTGACAGTCCTCAGCGGCAAGCCCGACGACAAGGACGTAAAGCCACAGACATCCACACTGCAGGTAAGCCCTACACTGAGCTACGACATCCCAGCCTACAGCCTTTCTGTAATAAGGATTCCAGCCAATGCAAAAAAGAAATGATGACTGACCCTCATATCATAACATCAGCGCTTCACCCTCTCTCATTGGAGGGTGAAGTCGTTTTACCCCGTCAGTTCACCTATCCATTCCACTACACGCCCCACCCTCTCTCGCTGCGTGCAAGCCACATGCTGCAAGCCCACCTGCGCAGCCATAGCGAATGGCAAGAGGAAATCAGTCTGGGCAAGATGTTCGGAGTGATTGTGGTGAATACCCCGGACGGCATCAGCAGTCTTTGGGCATTCTCGGGACTGCTCGACGGCAAGCGGTGCATCGAAGGGTTCGTACCGCCCGTGTATGATGTCGAGCAATGGGAAACAACCTACAGAGAAGAGGATGCCATAATCAGCGCCATGCCCGACGGAGAGGAGAAGAGCGAGAGGTCAAGGGCTCTGCAGATGAAACTGTTCAACCAGTTCCAGTTTCTCAATGCAAAAGGAGAGACACGGTCGCTGGTCGACATCTTCGACAAGCAGACCTGCCGCATCCCGCCCTCAGGAGCAGGCGAATGTTGTGCGCCCAAACTCCTGCAGTACGCCTACCGTCACAATCTGCAACCGCTTTGCATGGCAGAGTTCTGGTTGGGACGTTCGCCCAAGGGAGAAGTAAGGTATGAAGGCGAATACTATCCGGCATGCCAGGCAAAATGCAAGCCTATACTCGAGCACATGCTCATCGGTCTCGACGTGGAAGAAAACCCGTTGCTTGCCACCATGCGCGAGAAGGCACGCGAGATGAAAGTCATCTACGAAGACAATGCCATCATTGCCGTCTACAAACCTGCAGGGATGTTGGCAGTGCGCGGCAATGTGGATGCACCCAGCGTGGAGTCAGTCATCCAATCCACCCATCCCTACATCAGCGGACCACTAATCGTCCACCGCCTCGACATGGATACCTCGGGCATCATGATGCTAGCCAAGGACAAAGAAACCCACAAGGCACTGCAGATAGAGTTCTACAAACACGAAGTGCGCAAACGCTACGTTGCCATCCTCGAAGGGACAGTGGAGAGCGAGAGCGGAACCATCGCCCTACCCTTGTCACCCAACAAACTCGACCGGCCCCGACAGATGGTGAATTATGCCCACGGCAAAGAAGCCGTCACCCACTACGAAGTATTGGAACGTAACGGCAACCACACACGCATCGCCTTCTATCCCCAGACAGGCAGAACCCACCAGTTGCGCGTGCATGCAGCCCATCCCGACGGACTCGGCTGCCCAATCGTAGGCGATCGGCTCTATTCAAAGTCAACCCCCAGTCACCGCATGTATCTTCATGCAGAGTCCATCGACTTCATCCATCCCACCACCGGCAAGCATATCCACCTCGAAGTGCCGCCCGACTTCTGAGGCAAGCACTCCTACCATCAAGTTCCGCAAGTATAAAAACCTAGGCAAGCTTTGGCTTATAGTTCCACGAACGGTTGTCCACCGACTTACGAACGCTTGTCCGTTGACTTACGAACGCTTGTCCGTTGACTTACGAACGCTTGTCCGTCGCCCCACGAACATGTGTTTATTTTTGTCGAAACCCACAGATGGGACAACGATATCCATGAAACCCCATCACATTTGAGCTTGCGGGAGCTGAAACATACAACACTCTTGCTTACTCCCACACAGCGAACTTGCGCTTGAACGGCTGCAACAACAAGCATTTTACGGCAAAGCCGGCAAGCAGTCAGGCATCGTCAAACTGAAAAGTGTGAATAAATTTGTTTATTCGCTCATATTGCCGTATCTTTGCACAATGAATTTGAAGCATATCACAATTCTGAACTATAAAAACATCAAGGAGGCGGAACTCGACTTCTCACCGAACATCAACTGCTTCATCGGCAGCAACGGAGAGGGAAAGACCAACATCCTCGATGCCATTTATTTCCTGTCGTTCACCAAGAGCTCAATCAATGCCGTTGACTCGCAGAACATACGGCACGGAGAAGAGTTCTTCATGCTTCAAGGACTGTACGACCTCAACGGCACGCAGGAGGAGATTTCCTGCGGACTGAAACGGGGACAGAAGAAGCAGTTCAAGCGCAACAAGAAGGCATACAAGAAGATGTCGGAGCACATCGGGCTGCTGCCGCTCATACTCGTGTCGCCCAACGACCACGAACTCATAAACGGCATAAGCGACGGACGGCGGAGATTCATGGACGTGGTGATTTCACAGTACGACCCAAGCTACATGAACATGCTCATACGCTACAACAATGCCCTGCAACAGCGCAACTCGATGCTCAAGCAGGAGGCTGAGCCCGACCCCGAAATCATGGAAGCATTCGAGGAAGTGATGGCAGCAACGGGTGAACAGATCTACAAGCTGAGAAACGAGTTCATCACGCAGTTCATCCCCGTGTTCCAGGAATACTACACCCGCATATCGGGCAACCACGAGGAAGTGGGATTGGAATACAGCAGCCACTGCACTCGCGGACCACTGCTGCAGACCATACAGCAAGGACGGGCGAAAGACCGAATCATGGGTTACTCACTTCACGGCATCCACCGCGACGACCTCACGATGACCATCGACAGCTACCCCATCAAGCGCGAGGGTTCGCAAGGACAGAACAAGACCTATCTCATCAGTCTGAAACTGGCACAGTTCGACTTCCTGCGCAACACGGGCAGCAAGACCACACCGCTACTTCTGCTGGACGACATATTCGACAAGCTCGACGCACAGCGGGTGGAGCAAATCATACACCTGGCATCAGGCGACGACCTCGGACAGATTTTCATCACCGACACCAACCGCGAGAACCTCGACCGGATTCTCGAGATGTCGAAGGGAGACTACAAGATATTCAACGTGAAAGACGGGGAGGTGACAGAATGAAACGAAGCAAGACAGAATCGCTGACCGACATACTGAACGACTGCCTGCGGCAGAACGGACTGGAGACTCCGCTCAACCAGTACCGGCTCATCGAGTCGTGGAACACAGTGGTGGGCAAAACCATTGCACGCTACACGGGCGACCTCTTCATCAAGAACCAGACACTCTACGTGAAGGTGAAGTCGTCCACACTGAAGAGCGACCTCATGATGGGCAGAAGCAGTCTGGTACGCCAACTCAACGAGCACGTCGGAGCATACGTGATTTCCGACATCGTATTCATCTGAGAATGTGGAAGCGAAAGGAAAAGGCAAAAGAACACTGACGAAACAAATATAAAAGACAAGTTGGCGACAATGCCACAAACAAACTAAAGAAAGAGAAATGCAAGAAAACGAAAGTCCGATATACCAACGCGACGTACTGGAATTCACCACAGTGGCAGTGCAGTTCTGCGCCTATCTCGAAGACCTCGAAGGCAGAGAGCGCGGGGAATTCATCGACACAATGGTGAAACTGCTTCCGCTGCTCTATCTGAAAGGCACACTGATGCCCGAGTACGAGAGCATCGAAGAAGGCAGCATAGGCGACTACGTGACTGAGGACAACTACAATATCATACGCAACAACGTGGCTTTCCTGATGGCAGACAAAGACGACTATCTCGACGTGTTCGTGAGCGACATGAAATACAGCGACGAACCGATACTGATGACCATAAGCGAAAACATTGCCGACATCTACCAGGACATCAAGAATTTCGCCTATATATATAAAATAGGTGTAGACGAGGAAAAGATGATGGCACTGGAAGCCTGCAAACAAAACTTCATGACCGACTGGGGACAGAAACTGGTGAACGTGATGCGTGCGCTCCATGAAGTGAAATACTCTATTGACAACACCGATGAACAAGACTATATACGATAAGATAGACAAGAACCTGATTAGCATGATGCCGAAGGAAACCTTCCCAGGCAGAATCTTCACCATAACCACAAAGGCAGAAGCCGACAAAGCAGTGGCATACCTCATGGAAGAGCCCCTGCTGGGAATCGACACCGAAACCCGACCCTCGTTCCGCAAACATGTAGTCAACAAAGTGGCACTGCTCCAAGTCTCCACCCACGACACCTGCTTCCTCTTCCGGCTCAACCGCATCGACATGCCCGAGAGCCTCATCCAGTTGCTCGAAAGCCAATCAGTGGTGAAAGTGGGACTGTCGCTGAAAGACGACCTCCAAACACTCGAACGCCGCCATAGGTTCACACCGGGCAAATACATCGAACTGCAGGAAGAAGTGAAGCAAGTGGGAATCAAAGACTGCTCCCTGCAGAAAGTCTATGCCAACCTCTTCGGCAAGATGATAAGCAAGCGCCAGCGGCTGAGCAACTGGGAAGCCGACATACTGACCGATGCACAGAAAGCATACGCATCCATCGATGCCTGGGCATGCATCCGCATTCACGAGGAAATCATACGGCTCAAGACAAGCCACGACTACGAACTTATAGAAAACGACGAGGCAGAGCAGCCTTCAGACAACAATATCCAGCAAACGATAGAATATGAACAGAATATATCTTAGAAGGGGAAAGGAAGAATCCCTGCAGCGCTTCCATCCATGGATCTACTCCGGAGCCATCGCATCAATCGACGGCAAGCCCGAGGAAGGCGATGTGGTGGAAGTATTCACCAGCCAACGCGAATACATTGCCACCGGACACTACCAGATAGGCTCAATCATGGTGCGCGTGCTGACATTCGACCACGAGACCATCGACGTCGAATTCTACAAGCAGCGGCTTGCTACAGCCTACAAGGTGAGGCTCTGCATCGGAGTGGCAGACAACCCACAGAACAACACCTACCGGCTGGTGCACGGTGAAGGCGACAACCTGCCGGGACTGGTGATTGACATCTACGGCAACACTGCCGTGATGCAAGCCCACTCAGTCGGCATGCACCAAGACCGCATGAAAGTGGCACAGGCACTCCAGGAAGTGATGGAAGGCAAAATCAAGAACATCTTCTACAAGTCGGAGACCACCCTACCCTTCAAGGCAGACCTCGGACAGGAAAACGGATTCCTGCTGGGAGGCAGTGCCGACGACATAGCGATGGAGAACGGACTGAAGTTCCATGTCGACTGGCTGAAAGGACAGAAGACAGGCTTCTTCGTCGACCAGCGCGACAACCGCAGCCTGCTCGAGCACTACAGCAAAGACCGCAACGTGCTCAACATGTTCTGCTACACCGGAGGCTTCTCCTTCTACGCCATGCGCGGAGGAGCCAAGTGCGTACACTCTGTCGACTCGTCACAGAAAGCCATCGACCTCACCAATGCCAACGTGGAACTCAACTTCCCCGGCGACCCCCGCCACAAGGCATATGCCGAAGATGCGTTCAAGTACCTCGACAACATGGGCGACAACTATGACCTCATCATCCTCGACCCGCCAGCCTTTGCCAAGCACAAGGACGCACTGCGCAATGCGCTGAAAGGCTATACACGCATCAACCACAAGGCTTTCGAGAAGATACAGCACGGCGGAATCCTCTTCACCTTCAGCTGTTCGCAGGTAGTGACCAAAGACAACTTCCGCGCTGCCGTATTCACTGCTGCAGCCCAGGCACACCGCAAGGTGCGCATCCTCCATCAGCTCCATCAGCCAGCCGACCATCCAATCAACATCTACCATCCCGAGGGCGAATACCTGAAAGGACTCGTGCTCTACGTGGAATAAGACGAGTACAGAGAGGAATAGACAGAGATAGCCGAGCGATATAGACGGAGATAGAGTCGAACAGACAGAAAATGGACGAGAACAGAGTCGAATAGACAGGAAAACAGCCGGATGCGCAGAAAAAACAAGGCGGAAGCAGTTGTGCAATAAAATATTATGCGTATCTTTGCAACTTATTAGTACAGAAAACAGCAGAGGAAACGATTATTATGCGTATCTTTGCAAAATATTAGTAGAGAAAACAAATCAACAATAAAATAACCGGAGGCAAAGCCTTCACAAAGACATAACGACAATGACAGAACTAGAGCTTAAATATGGTTGCAACCCAAACCAGAAACCATCGAGAGTGTACATGGAAAACGGAGAACTTCCATTCGAAGTGCTGTGCGGACGACCAGGCTACATCAACCTGCTCGACGCATTCAACAGTTGGCAACTGGTGAGAGAGTTGCGTGCGGCAACAGGACTGCCGGCAGCTGCATCATTCAAGCACGTCAGCCCAGCCGGAGCAGCAGTGGGAGTTCCTATGAGCGACACACTGAAGAAGATTTATTTCGTGGACGACATCCCAGTTCCACTCTCCCCCATCGCAACAGCCTATGCAAGAGCACGCGGTGCCGACCGTATGTCGAGCTTCGGCGACTTCATTGCACTGAGCGACACATGTGACGAGGCAACAGCCCTCATCATCAAGCGCGAAGTGAGCGACGGAATCATCGCTCCCGACTACACACCCGAAGCCCTCGAAATCCTCAAGGCAAAGCGCAAGGGCACTTACTGCATCCTCAAGATGTCAACCGACTACACACCTGCACCCATCGAGCACAAGCAAGTGTTCGGCATCACCTTCGAGCAGGGCAGAAACAATGTAGACCTCAGCAGCGACACACTGTTCGACAACATACCAACCGACAACAAGAACCTCTCCGCAGAAGCCAAGCGCGACCTGAAGATAGCGCTCATCACCCTCAAGTACACCCAGAGCAACTCAGTGTGCTACGTGAAGGACGGACAGGCAATCGGCATCGGAGCCGGACAGCAGAGCCGAATCCACTGCACACGCCTTGCAGGCAACAAAGCCGACCTCTGGTGGTTGCGCCAGTGCCCCAAGGTGATGTCACTTCCGTTCAAGGAAGGCATACGCCGTGCCGACCGCGACAATACCATCGACCTCTACATGGGCGAAGAATGCGACGATGTGCTGGCAGAAGGCGCATGGCAGAACTTCTTCAGCCAGAAACCCGAACCCCTCACCAAGGAAGAGAAAAAGGCATGGCTCGCACAAAACACACAAGTGGCACTCGGAAGCGACGCCTTCTTCCCCTTCGGCGACAACATCGAGCGTGCACACCGCAGCGGAGTCGACTACATTGCCCAGGCAGGAGGGTCAGTGAGAGACGACCATGTCATCTCCACCTGCAACAAGTACGGCATCGTCATGGCATTCACAGGAATCCGATTGTTCCACCATTGATTTCAGCCTATGACCTCAGACGAAGAGATAATGTATGCCATGACCAACGGCATCAACTTCAAAGGCAAGACCAACGATAAGTCCGACGGCAACAGAGTCAAGACCAAGGCACGCAGCAAAAGCTACAAGACCGGTGCCCACGGCTCTGGAGCAGCCAAATACAAAGCAGAGATAAAACAAAAAGTCAGGGCAAGAAAAACCCAAAGAAAAAAGTAACTCAATAGTCACAAAAGGAATATGTTAACATTAAAGTTAATCACAGAGCAGACCGACAAAGTAGTCAAGGGACTTGAGAAAAAACACTTTGACGGAGCCAAGGAAGCTATCGACAAGGCAATAGCAATCGACAAGAGCAGACGCGCAGCACAAACCCAGCTCGACGCCTGCCTGGCAGAACAGAAGAAACATGCAGCACAAATCGGTGCACTCATGAAACAGGGAAAGCGCGACGAGGCTGAAGCAGTGAAGACTGAAGTGGCAAAGCTCAAGGAAGAGTCGCAGAACCTCCAGTCACAAATGAGCAAGGCAGAAGAAGACCTGACTACACTCCTCTGTACAATTCCAAACATACCATACGACGAAGTGCCCGAAGGAGCCGGAGCCAACGACAATATGGTAGTGAAGTCCAGCCTGTGCGAATGCCACGAAGGCGACACCGTCGGCAACTGGACAACCGTTCCTACAAACGCAAATGCAAAAGTCCCGCACTGGGAACTCGCAAAGAAATACAACATCATCGATTTCGACCTCGGAGTGAAAATCACCGGAGCAGGATTCCCTGTCTACATAGGCAAGGGAGCACAACTCCAGCGCGCACTCATCAATTTCTTCCTCGATGAAGCACGCAATGCAGGCTACACCGAAATCATTCCGCCGACAGTGGTCAACCCAGCCTCAGGCTACGGCACCGGACAGCTGCCCGACAAGGAAGGACAGATGTACCACTGCGAAGTCGACGACCTCTATCTCATCCCTACAGCCGAAGTGCCGGTGACCAACATCTACCGAGATGTCATCATCGACGAGAAAGACCTCCCCATCAAGAACTGCGCCTACACCCAGTGCTTCCGCCGCGAAGCAGGAAGCTACGGCAAGGACGTGCGCGGACTCAACCGCCTCCACGAGTTCAGCAAGATAGAGATTGTGCGCATCGACACACCCGAACACTCACGCCAGAGCCATCAGGAGATGCTCGACCATGTGGAAGGACTGCTCCGCAAGCTCCAGCTCCCCTACCGCATACTCCGTCTCTGCGGCGGCGACCAAAGCTTCACCTCAGCCATCTGCTACGACTTCGAAGTCTATTCAGAAGCACAGGGACGCTGGCTCGAAGTAAGTTCAGTAAGCAACTTCGACACCTACCAGGCAAACCGCCTCAAATGCAGATACCGCAATGCCGACAAGAAAGTGCAGCTCTGCCACACACTCAACGGCTCAGCCCTTGCCCTGCCGCGCATCATGGCATCCATCATCGAAGACAACCAGACAGAAGACGGAATCCTCGTACCCGAAGTACTCCGCAAATACACAGGCTTTGACATCATAAACTAACAGACACGTCAGATGAACAAAATCATTTCAAAAACCCAGTTCAGCGAGAAAGTCTTCAAGTTCGAAGTCGAAGCACCCCTCATCGCCAAGTCGCGCAAAGCCGGACATTTCGTCATCCTGCGCACAGGCGAAAAAGGCGAGCGCATACCGCTCACCATAGCCGACAGCGACCCCGACCGAGGCACCATCACCCTGGTAGTGCAGACAGTGGGCTACTCCACCACCAAGCTCTGCCAGCTCAATACTGGTGACTACATCACCGATGTGGTAGGTCCGCTCGGACAGGCAACCCACATCGACAACTACGGCACCGTAGTGTGTGCCGGAGGAGGAGTAGGTGTGGCACCCATGCTGCCAATCATCAAGGCATTGAAGGCAGCAGGCAACAAAGTAATCAGCGTGCTTGCCGGACGCACTCGTGAACTCATCATCCTTGAAGACGAAGTGCGCAAACACTCCGACGAAGTCATCATCATGACCGACGACGGCAGCTACGGACAGAAAGGCGTAGTGACCGTGGGAATCGAGCAAGTCATCCAGCGCGAGAAAGTGGACAAGTGCTTCGCCATAGGTCCAGCCATCATGATGAAGTTCTGCTGTCTGCTCACCAAGAAATACGGCATCCCCACCGATGTCTCCCTCAACACCATCATGGTCGACGGCACCGGAATGTGCGGAGCCTGCCGCATCACAGTGGGAGGAAAGACACGCTTCGTCTGCGTCGACGGACCCGAGTTCGACGGACACGAAGTCGACTTCGACGAGATGTTCAAGCGCATGGGAGCATTCCGTGAAGTGGAACTCGAAGAGATGAAGAAACTCGAGGCACACGTCAACGGAGTCACAACCGGTACCGAGAGCAAAAGTCAGTCGCCCGTTGCCGATGCCACAGGCATGACCACCGACACACCGCTCGCCGAACTGCTCGACCGCAATTCCTCATGGCGCAAGGAACTCCAGGCATCCATGAAACCCAAAGACCGGTCAGCCATCGAGCGCTGCGTCATGGGCGAACTCGACCCCGCCTACCGTGCCACCACACGCACCGAAGAAGTCAACACCGGACTCACCACCGAGCAGGCACTCACCGAAGCCAAGCGCTGCCTCGACTGCCCCAAGCCCAGTTGCATGGAAGGCTGTCCCGTGAGCATCAACATACCCTCGTTCGTCAAGAACATCGAGCGCGGACAATTCCTCGAAGCTGCCAAAGTGCTCAAAGCCACCAGCGCACTGCCAGCCGTATGCGGACGAGTATGCCCGCAGGAAAAACAGTGTGAGAGCAAGTGCATCCATCTGAAGATGAACCACAAGGCAGTGGCAATAGGCAACCTCGAGCGGTTTGCAGCCGACTTCGAGCGCAACTCCGGAAAGATGGCACTCCCCGAGTGCCAACCATCCAACGGCATCAAAGTGGCAGTAGTGGGATCCGGACCAGCCGGACTCAGTTTCGCAGGCGACATGGCAAAGAACGGCTACGACGTCACCGTGTTCGAGGCACTCCACGAGATAGGCGGAGTACTCAAATACGGAATCCCCGAGTTCCGACTCCCCAATGCCATTGTCGACGTTGAAATCCAGAACCTCGAGAAGATAGGAGTACACTTCGTGAAAGACTGCATCGTAGGCAAGACCATCACCGTCAGCCAACTCGAAGCCCAAGGCTACAAAGGCATCTTCGTGGCATCAGGAGCCGGACTCCCCAACTTCATGAACATACCGGGCGAGAACAGCATCAACGTCATGTCATCCAACGAATACCTCACCCGAGTCAACCTCATGGACGCATCCAATCCCGAGAGCGACACACCAATCAACAGCGCCAAGCGCGTAATGGTAGTCGGAGGCGGCAACACAGCCATGGACTCATGCCGCACAGCCAAACGCCTCGGAGCCGAGAAAGTGTTCATAGCCTACCGCCGCAGCGAAGCAGAAATGCCAGCCCGGCTCGAGGAAGTGAAACACGCCAAAGAAGAAGGCATCGAGTTCCTCACACTCCACAACCCCATCGAGTACATTGCCGACGAGAAAGGCAAAGTCTGCCAGGTGCGCCTGCAGAAGATGCAACTCGGTGAGCCCGATGCATCCGGACGCCGCAGCCCGGTGCCAGTGGAAGGAGCCATCGAGACCATCGACATCGACATGGCAATCGTAGCCGTCGGAGTGTCCCCCAACCCACTCGTGCCTAAGTCCATCGAAGGACTCGAATTGGGACGCAAGAACACCATCGCAGTCAACGACCAGATGCAGTCAAGCATCCCGGCCATCTATGCCGGAGGCGACATCGTGCGCGGCGGAGCCACAGTCATCCTCGCCATGGGCGACGGACGCAGAGCAGCCAAATACATGCACGAAAGCCTGCACAAGTAAATCCACACATGTTTTAGATTGCCTTGCCGTCCGGGCAGGGCAATCAATCCTTATGGAGGAAACCTGCACCCGCCGTCAGACTTTTACTAAAGACCAACAGGCCGACATCTACAAAGAGACCCGCCGTCAGGCTTTTACTAAAGACCAATATCAGACTTCTGCAAGAGACCGACTTAACGTACAACCCACCCGAAAACCAATAACGCTATGGAAAAGTATTTCGCACCTTCAGAACTCATCATCAACCCCGACAACAGTTCATTCCATCTCCACATCACCCCCGACCAACTCGCCGACAAAGTCGTCATGTGCGGTGACCCCGAACGCGTCAACCTCATAGCCTCATTCTTCGACCATAAAGAATGCGACGTGCAGAGCCGTGAGTTCCACACCATCACCGGCACCTACAAAGGCAAGCGCATCACAGCCATCTCCCACGGAATCGGGTGCGACAACATCGACATCGTAGTCACCGAACTCGATGCACTCAAGAACATCGACTTCTCCACCCGACGCGAGAAGCCCCACATCACCAGCATGGACATGGTGAGAATCGGCACCTGCGGCGGACTCCAGGCAAACACGCCCATCGGCACCTTCGTGTGCAGCGAGAAATCCATCGGCATCGAAGGACTCCTCAACTACTATGCCGACCGCGACAAGATTTGCGACCTCGAGTTCGAACAAGCTTTCACAGCCCACGTAGGCTGGGACTACCACCATCTGCCCTCACCCTACGTAGTCGACAACAGTCCCTCACTCCTCGCCCAGCTGTTCGATGCCGGCCAAGGCATGGTGAAAGGCATCACCATCTCCTGCGGAGGATTCTACGGGCCACAAGGACGCGAAATCCGCATCCCCCTCGCCTATCCCCAGCTCAACCAGCGCATCTGCGACTTCGAGTGGCACGGCTACCGCATCACCAACTTCGAGATGGAAAGCGCAGCCCTCGCCGGACTCTGCAAACACCTTGGTCACCGCGCCCTCACCGTCTGCATGGTCATCGCCAACCGCATAGCCCACGAGGCAAACACAGGCTACAAGAACAGCATCAGCGACCTCATCCGCATAGTGCTCGACAAGATATAATTCCCCCGCCATCAGGCAATCGTCCGGCAATCGTCCGGCAGAAGCCGACACAACAAAATCCCCCATCTCAGACATGACAAAAGAAGAACAATACCGGCAGTTCCTTGCCGACACCACCCTGCTCATCACCGACGAACACGAAGAAGTGAGCGTCCTTGCCAACGTGACAGCAGCCATCAAGGAAACATTCCGTTTCTTCTGGGTAGGATTCTACCTCGTACGCCCCAAAGACACCACCACCCGCCACCTCATCCTCGGACCCTTCCAAGGCAGTCCCGCCTGCTACCGCATCGGTTACGGCAAAGGCGTGTGCGGCACAGCATGGAAAGAGCGGCAGACCCAGGTAGTGCCCAATGTAGAACTCTTCCCCGGCCACATCGCCTGCAGCAGCCTCTCCCGGTCCGAAATCGTAGTGCCCATATTCAGCAAGACAGGTGAAGTAGTAGCCGTGCTCGACATCGACAGCGACACCCTCTCCACCTTCGACACCACCGACCAGCGCCACCTCGAGCAACTCTGCCACATCATCACCCAGACAATCTATTGAGTTTTTTTCCAACATCAGAATTTGAAAAAGCCATGCAGCGTGAGGAATGTAGACAAAAACCATACAAACACCCTTTGTCGGGCAAACATAAATGTTTTGGGCTTTGTGTTTTAGGTTTTGTGTTACCATGCGGATGGGAGCGCTGAATTGCGAAATTAGGAGTCAGCCGTCTCCGACGGCGTAGACAATGACGTTCGAGCGAATGCTCGCTATTGTTTTACAACGCACAAACCTGCGCTCGCTTTAACGCTCTCGGAGAGAGCTAGCTCCTAGCGCTGATGCTTTCGTTGGGCGCTTGTGCTCCAATTGATGCTTCATGTCCCACTGCCGCACGGCGGTTTATTACGGTTTATCGCCCGGGACGGTTCGGTTGTGGCAAAGCCACTGGCGGTGGGGTTCTGGTGCTGGCGTGGAGAGCTTGCTCTCCTAAGCCAACGGCAGAAGCACAACTGCACGAGCTCGGAGTGCGAACGAAACGGCTCGGGTGTTTTTTAGTTTTTTTCTATGAAAAACCCTACGCATGTCAACACAATACACAATACACAAAACTCAACACGTTTGTATTCTGTAGGAGAATATATAGTTAAAAGATTGGAGATTACGACAGAAAAGACTATCTTTGCCCCGTACAAATAATAAAGAGGAGAAAAAGTCATGTATCAGATAGCGATTAAAGACCCTGCGGTTTATCTCGATGGCGAAACATACGCCAAGGCCAATCACTCCACCTTAGAGGAGATGGTCAATAAGTATGTAGCCAGTTTGGCAGATCGGG
>CAVISR010000037.1:0-26099 GCA_963645405.1 Acutalibacteraceae bacterium | reverse complement strand
ATGAGCAGAAGTAGGGTAGTGTGTCCGAATCTTTTCGTTGCGTGCATTTGGTCTTTGTATTTTATTTGATTTTCTTTCGCCTTTGTATCTTCTTGATTTTTCTTGCCTTTGTATTCTCTCGTTTCTTCCGTTTTTGAATTCTCTTGAATTCCTTCCGTCTTTGAATTCTCTTGGTTTTGCCCCGTCTTTGAATTCTCTTGAATTTGTCCCGTTGTCAACGACTGCTGTTGGTCATGACAGCCAAACCGGGCAAATCAGTCATTGGCTTGCAAATTTACACAAAAAGATTGACATGACCAAGCGCAAAGTGGAAATTTGCAAGATGAAAGCCACCTGAATCCTCGCTGGTAGGCAATATCAGGTGTCTCTCTCTCTAATCCTCTTCTGAGGTAAAGGACTTGTCTGGGGTAAAGGACTTGTCTGAGGTAAAGGACTTGGCTGAGGTAAAGGACTTGTCTGAAGTAAAGGACTTGTCTGAATTAAAGGTCTTGTCATCCGGATGGGGCGAGCGTATGCGAGCTAGGAGCTAGCTCTCTCCGAGAGCGTTAAAGCGAAAACGTTTTGCGAACTTGCGTTCGAGTGCCATCGCCTACGCGCTCGGAGAGCGCTGGCTCCTACATAGCGAGCGTAGGCTCGAACGACAACGTGCTTGTCGGGCTGAAAGCCCAGCTGCCATCAGCCCAGGGCAACGCCCTGGGTAACCAAGCACACACCCATCCAGCGCTCTGTAAGAGCAGCTGCATAAAACAATAGGTATGTAGCTGTCCTTACAGGACGCACATGATCAATGTAATCATTTACCCAGGGTGCCGTTCTTCCGCTTTCGCTTCAGAACTCTGCCCTGGGCTGATTGTAGTTGCCTCTTCGAGGCGCTGCATTGCATCAGGAGCAAAACGATATAGTCAGCGTTTCACGGAAACGCTACTCCTATTTGCGAGCTGCGCTCGAGTGCCATCGCCTATGCGCTCGGAGAGCGCTGGCTCCTACATAGCGAACTTACACTGCGATGCTGGCTGCTTCATCCCTTGTTTTCCCTCTTCCGCAGTCTCCGGTTTTTGTGCCCCACGTATTAAGTGTATGTTGCAATTTGGGCTTCTGACATGGTTTTTGTCTTTTATTTAAGATGCCGCAACAGAAAATGCGTGAATTTGAGCCTTCCGTTGCGGATTATTTCGTACCTTTGTGCGATGATTGAATCAGATAGAATTATAAAATAAATTAGTTAACACATTTATGGCGAATGTAATTAAATTATGCAAGGGTCTGGATATCAATCTTTCCGGAAAAGCCGCTGCAGAGGTTACTGTCGCAAAGACATCAGGGGTCTACGGACTGGTCCCTGATTCTTTTGGTGGCATCAAACCTAAGGTGGTGGTGAAGGAAGGCAGCACTGTCAAGGCCGGCGATGCTTTGTTTGTCGACAAACAGCATCCAGAGGTGAAATTCGCTTCTCCAGTTAGCGGCAAAGTGACACTGGTTGAGAGAGGTGATTATCGCAAAGTTTTAAGCATTCAAGTCGAGCCCGATGCCAAGCAGGTGTATGCCGAGTTTGGCAAGGGAGTTCCTTCAGACGGCAAGAAAGTGTTGGACGAACTGCTCGAGAGCGGTCTGTTCGGCTATTTCCTCCAGCGTCCTTACGCTGTGACTGCCTGCCCTGAGGACACTCCGAAGGGAATCTTCGTATCCGGATTCTCCGACATGCCGCTTGCTGCAGACTTTGAGTATGTTGTCAAGGACCAGATGAATGATTTCCAGACTGGTATCGACGCTCTCTCGAAGATTGCCAAGGTCAATCTCGGAGTGAAACCGGGCAGCGTGCTCGAGAACGTGAAGAATGCTGAGGTAACAATTTTCAAGGGCAAATGTCCGGCAGGCAATGTGGGAGTACAGATCAACCACATCTCGCCGGTGAACAAGGGCGAGATTGTCTGGACACTCGGCGCTGAGGAAGTGCTTTTCGTTGGACGTCTGTTCAACACCGGAAAGCTTGACCTCACCCGTACACTGGCCGTTGCCGGAAGCGAAATCAAGGCTCCGAAGTATGTGAAAGCACTGGTGGGCGCAAAGCTCAGCGACATCCTTGCCGACAACGTGAAGGGTGACAGGACAGTGCGCATCATCGACGGCAACCCGCTTACGGGTTCAAAGTCGAGCGCCGACGCATTCCTTGGTGCACACACTACAGAAGTCACAGTCATTCCCGAAGGCGATGACGTCAACGAACTTCTCGGCTGGATTGCACCGCGCCTCAACGAGTTCTCGGTGAGCCGTTCATATTTCTCATGGCTGCAGCCAAAGAGCAAGGAATACACACTCGATGCACGTATCAAGGGCGGACACCGCCACATGATTTTCAGCGGCGAATACGACTCAGTGTTCCCGATGGACATCTATCCGGAGCAACTTGTCAAGGCAATCATTGCTGGCGACATCGACCGCATGGAAGCACTTGGCATCTATGAGGTTGCACCCGAAGACTTTGCTGTTGCAGAGTTCGTAGATAGTAGTAAAGTAGAACTTCAGCGCATTGTCAGAGAAGGACTTGACATGCTGCGTAAAGAAAACGCATAAGCACTATGGCATTTATAAAGAACATATTAGACAAGATGAAGCCTACCTTCTCAGAAGGAGGTAAGCTAAGCGCTTTTGGTTCGCTCTTCGAGGCAGCAGAGACATTCTTCTACGTGCCGAGCGAGACAGCCAAAGTTCATGGTGCACAGATTCACGACGCCATCGACTCCAAGCGTTCTATTTTCTTTGTAGTAATCGCTCTTCTTCCTGCACTCCTTTTTGGAATGTACAACATCGGCTATCAGCACAGCATCGCAACCGGAGCAGCTGACAGCACAGTTTGGTGCGACTTCCTCTACGGACTTGCCGCACTGCTCCCGAAAATCGTGGTTTCCTACGTCGTAGGTCTCGGCATCGAGATAGCAGTGGCACAGTGGAAGAAAGAAGAAGTACATGAAGGATTCTTCGTTACAGGTATCCTCATCCCGATGATCGTTCCTGTAAACTGTCCGCTCTGGATTCTTGCCATCGCAACAGCATTCGCAGTAATCTTTGCAAAGGAAGTGTTCGGCGGTACAGGTATGAACATCTTCAACCCAGCACTCGTAACCCGTGCATTCCTCTTCTTTGCTTATCCTGCAATGATGTCAGGCGACAAGGTATGGGTCAACGAGAACTACATGGACTGTATCAACGGAACAATCGACGGCTACAGCTGCGCCACTCCGCTCGGACAACTCGCAGCAGGCGAACCGGTTTCCTACAGCGCACTTGACACTGTCATCGGAACCATCCCAGGTTCAGTGGGCGAGACTTCATTCATCGCCATCCTCATCGGTGCAGCCATCCTCATCTGGGCAGGCATCGCAAGCTGGAAAATCATCCTCTCAGTATTTGCCGGAGGTGCAGTCATGGCTTATTTCATGAACTTCGGCGATGCAGAGGCACTCAAATTCCAGTGGTGGGAACAGCTCACAGTCGGCGGTTTCGCATTCGGCGCCGTGTTCATGGCAACCGACCCAGTCACCAGCTGCCGCACAGAAAGCGGAAAGTGGATCTACGGATTCCTCATCGGTGCAATGACCATCATCATCCGTATCTACAACCCGGGCTATCCTGAAGGAATGATGCTTGCAATACTTCTCATGAACGTATTTGCACCGCTGATTGACTATTGCTTTGTATCAAGTAACATTTCAAAGCGCGCCAAACGTGCTATTAAAAAATAATAAGGAGGAACAGAACAATGGCAAAATTGAATACTAACAGCAATGCATACACAATCGTGTATTCTACAGTACTTGTTGTAATCGTGGCGTTCCTTCTTGCATTCGTCGCTTCTTCACTCAAGGAAACACAGGACAAGAACGAAAAGCGCGACACCAAGTCGCAGATTCTTGCTGCCCTCAACATCCGCGACATTCAGAACGAAGAAGTTGATGCAAAGTACGCTGAAGTCATCAAGGAAGGCGTAGGCGTGGACGATGCAGCCGAACCCTACTTCAATGCAAAGAACGTGGGTGAAGACGCAAGCCCTTACCTCGTTGCAGAAATCGACGGACAGAAGAAAACCGTCATCCCAGTCAAGGGTGCCGGACTTTGGGGCGGACTCTGGGGATATGTGGCAGTCAACGAAGACGGCAAGACCATCTATGGATGCTTCTTCAACCACGAGTCGGAGACAGCCGGGCTTGGTGCACGCATCAAGGAACAGTGGTTTCAGGACCTCTTCTGCGGCAAGACCATCTACAACGAGAATGGCGAAGTGAACCTCGGAGTCTACAAGAAAGGCAAAGCCCCTGCAGGAGTGGAGTCAGTAGACGCAGTCACCGGTGCTACCCTCACCTGCAACGGAGTGAACGACATGCTCAAGAACGGCTTTGAGAAATACTCACAGGTCCTTCTGAGTTCAGCCCCTGCAGCTGCAGACCAGATACCGGCAGTCGAGGACTACGAGAATATTAATGAAGAAAATACAGTTGACCAACCAATAGAAGAGGAGAACTAGAATATGAGTTTATTTTCAAAAGAGAATGGTGCCATATTCACTGGCCCACTCAACATGAACAACCCTATTGCGGTGCAGGTGCTCGGCATCTGTTCAGCTTTGGCTGTCACCTCACAGCTCAAGCCAGCCATCGTGATGGGTCTGTCTGTTGCAGTTATCACAGCGTTCTCAAATGTGATTATATCATTGATCCGCAAGACCATACCAAACCGCATACGTATCATCGTGCAGCTCGTGGTAGTGGCAGCCCTTGTGACCATCGTGAGCAACATACTGAAAGCCTACGTCTACGACGTCAGCGTTCAGCTCAGCGTCTACGTGGGACTGATCATCACCAACTGTATCCTCATGGGACGACTCGAGGCATTCGCCATGCAGAACGGACCGTGGGAGAGTTTCCTCGATGGTCTGGGCAACGGACTTGGCTATGCCTTCGTGCTTGTAGTAGTAGGCTTCGTGCGTGAAATCCTCGGCTTCGGCACATTGCTCGGATTCGAAATCATCCCGCAGAGTGCATACATGGAGAACGGCGGACTCTACTTCAACAACGGTATGATGACCATGCCAGCCATGGCACTCATCCTGCTGGCTTGCTTCATCTGGGCACACCGCGCCATCAACAAAGAAGAAAAGAAAAAGTAAAACATACCTTTAACAAGAAAAGAAATATATGGAACATTTCATTAGTTTGTTTGTCCGTTCAATCTTTGTGGACAACATGATATTTGCCTTCTTCCTGGGTATGTGCTCTTATCTTGCAGTATCTAAGACAGTGAAGACATCACTCGGACTCGGACTTGCAGTGACCTTCGTTCTGCTCATCACCGTGCCCGTAGACTACCTGCTCCAGACCAAAGTCCTTGCCGACGGAGCGCTGGCAAAAGGAGTCGACCTCACCTTCCTTGCATTCATACTCTTCATCGCAGTCATAGCCGGAATCACCCAGCTCGTGGAGATGGTGGTAGAGCGCTTCTCCCCATCCCTCTATTCAGCCCTCGGAATCTTCCTTCCGCTGATAGCCGTCAACTGCGCCATCATGGGTGCATCCCTCTTCATGCAGCAGCGCATCCTGCTCGACCCAGCCACATCCACACAAGCCATCGGCGGAGTGGGCGACTGCATCGCCTATGCCCTCGGCTCAGGAATCGGTTGGACACTGGCAATCGTCTGCCTTGCAGCAATACGCGAGAAGATGGCATACTCCGACGTGCCCAAACCACTTCAGGGACTTGGCATCACATTCATCACCGTAGGTCTGATGGCAATGGCATTTATGTGTTTCTCAGGTCTTAAACTCTAAAAGAAAGGACATATCACATGGATATCAAATTTATAGCATATAGCATCGGGGTGTTCTTGGTAATCGTACTCGTACTGGTTATCATCCTGCTCATAGCAAAGAAATACCTCTCACCAAGCGGCAAGGTCACAGTTGCCATCAACGGAAAGACCAAACTGTCAGTCGACCAAGGCTCAAGCCTTCTCTCTACACTTGCCGAAAACAATGTCTATCTTCCTTCAGCCTGCGGCGGTAAAGGTTCATGCGGACAGTGCAAGTGCCAAATCACAGAAGGCGGAGGCGAAATCCTCGACTCAGAGAAAGGCCACTTCACACGCAAACAGATAAAGGACGGATACCGACTCGGCTGCCAGGCAAAAGTGAAAGGCGACCTCTCAATAAAAGTGCCCGAGTCAGTACTCGGTGTTAAGGAATGGGAGTGCACAGTCATCAGCAACAAGAATGTGGCATCATTCATCAAAGAGTTCAAAGTTGCATTGCCTCCAGGCGAACACATGGACTTCGAGCCAGGTTCCTACGCACAGATCCGTATTCCAGAATACGACATCGACTACGACCGCGACATGGACAAGTCGCTCATCGGCGACCTCTACGTCCCCACATGGCAGAAGTTCGGCATCTTCGGACTCAAACAGAAGAACGACACAGCAACTATCCGTGCCTACTCAATGGCAAACTATCCAGACGAAGGCGACATCATCACACTCACCGTGCGTATTGCTACTCCGCCGTTCAAGCCAAAAGAGCAGGGACCAGGTTTCCAGGACGTGCCTTGCGGTATAGCATCAACCTACATCTTCTCACTCAAGCCGGGTGACAAGGTAACAATGTCGGGACCTTACGGAGAATTCCATCCACACTACGGCACAGGCCGTGAGATGATTTGGGTCGGCGGAGGAGCCGGAATGGCACCGCTCCGTGCACAGATTATGCACATGCTCAAGACTCTCCACGTCACCGACCGTGAGATGCACTACTTCTATGGCGCACGTGGCATCGACGAAGTATTCTTCCTCGAAGACTTCCTCGAGCTCGAGAAGGAATATCCAAACTTCCACATGCACCTTGCCCTCGACCGTCCGGATCCAAAGGCGGACCAGCTCGGAGTGAAGTACACCCCAGGATTCATTGCCAATGTTCTTGGCGACACCTATCTCAAGGCACACGAAGCACCGGAAGACTGCGAGTACTACCTCTGCGGACCTCCAATGATGGCAAAGACTGTTCTTGCATTGCTCAAGAGCCTCGGAGTGGAAGACGACATGATTTCATTCGACAACTTCGGATAACCCACCGTTATCCAGACCACAATAGAGTAGGGGATAAACCAACCGTTTATCCCTTATTTTTTTGCGGTGCTTACTGTTATTCTCATTTGGATTTGAACTTTGTTTTCGGGGCTGTAAAGTCCGCTCTTTGCCAGAATCCTTGCAGGTCAGCTTTTCCCTGATGGCTACATTCCGGATGGTTACCTTGCAGGTCTGCCCTTTTCGAATGGTTACATTTACAGACACAGCCTACAATAAAACCCGATGCACTGGTGTGCACCGGGTTTTGTCTGTCGGATGTAGGGCTTGGGGCTTATTCTGGCACAACCAGTTTATAGCCTTTGCCGTGTACATTGATGAGTTCTACGTCTGGGTCGTCCTTCAGGAGCTTGCGCAACTTTGTGATATAGACGTCCATTGAACGTGCATTGAAGTAGTTGTTGTCTACCCAAATGGCACGCAGTGCATAGTCGCGCTGCAGCAGGTCGTTCTGCTTGCTGGCAAGAAGCTTGAGAAGATCGGATTCCTTGGTAGTGAGCTTTGTGTTTCTGCCGTCAATGGTAAGTATCTGCTTCTTTGAGTCGAAGGTGAACTTGCCGATTTGGAATGTAGAGAGGTTGGTTGTCTTCTTTCCGTTGACACGGCGCAGGATTGCCTCGATACGGAACACTACTTCTTCCATTGAGAATGGTTTGGTGATGTAGTCGTCGGCTCCCAGTTCGAATCCCTGCTTTACATCTTCTTTCAATGTCTTTGCAGTAAGGAACATGAATGGAATCTCTGAGTTGAGTTCACGAATCTTGTAGGCAAGTGTGAATCCATCCATCTTAGGCATCATTACGTCGAGGATGCAGAGGTCGAATTTCTTCTCTTGGAAAATCTTGTAACCTTCTTCTCCGTCGATACAAAGGTCTACGTTGTAACCTTTTGCTTCAAGGTATTCACGAAGCAACATTCCCAGGTTCTCATCGTCCTCACATAGCATGATGTGAGCATTTTCAATTTTCTCGTCCATAGTAATTTTTTTTAGGCTTTTGTTTATTGTATTGTTTCTAATATTGTTCCCTTTCACACGAGTGGCATTCTGATGATGAACTTGGTGCCGATGCCCAGTTCGCTTTCTGCCACGATGGTTCCTTTGAGTTCGTTGATGATTTTCTTCACGTAGGCAAGTCCGAGCCCGAATCCTTTCACGTCGTGACGGTTGCCGGTATGCACTCTGTAGAACTTGTCGAATATCTTCTTGAGGTCGTCTTTCTTGATGCCTATGCCGTTGTCCTGCACTGTGACAAAGAGTTTTCCGTTCTCGTTGTGTGTGGACACTTTCAGCTCGAGCGGTGTGTCCTGACGGCGGTATTTGACTGCATTGTCCATGAGGTTGAAGATGACATTGGTGAAATGCATGTCGTCTACGTATATCCTTGCGTTGTCGGCTTTCAAGTCGGTTATGATTTTTCCTCCGTTCTTCTCCACTTTCAGTGCGAAGGTGTGTACGACGCCTGCTATGAGTTCGTTGGCGTCCACTTCCTGCAGGTTGAGACGTGCCTTCTGGTTTTCATACATGGAGAGCTGCAGCACTTTCTCCACTTGGAATCTCAGGCGTTTGGTCTCGTCGTAGATTGTGCTTGAGAGGCGCTTTACCATCTTCTCGTTCTTGGGCACTGTGTCGTCGCACATCATTTGTGCTGCCAGTGAGATGCTTGAGATTGGTGTCTTGAACTCATGGGTCATGTTGTTGATGAAGTCGTTCTTCAGCTCTGTCAGCTTCTTCTGACGGAACACGAGCACGAGTGTCACGATGAATGTGGTGAGAAGGATGAGGGTGAAGACGATGGACGGCATGAGGAACCACACTGACTGGTGGCGGATGGTGGACATGAAGGGGAAGTGTACCTTCAGGGTTGCCATCTTCTGGATGGGTCCGTTCTTGAACATGTTCTCGGTGTATGCAATGTCGTCGCCTTCTGCATCGTAGTCGGGGCATTGGTAGACGAGTGACTTGTTGCTTGAGTACACTGAGAAATGGTAGGTGATGTCGATGCCGTTGTTCATCAGCTCTGTTTTCAGTATCTGGTCGAGCTGGCGGAAGTCGATGCGGTCTTTCAGCGGACGGTCGCTGGCGGTGTAGAGCATATTGTAGACTACTTCGTCGATGAGGTCTTTCTGGTTGTCGTATCGGTCTTTCATGATTTCCTGAAGTGATTTCGACTTGCCATACTTGTTCATTATGCCGTTGAGTGCCTTTTGGCGTGATGCGCCGCTGGACCTTTTGGTGAAGTACTTCTCTGAGAATGCATCCCGTGGGCGGTCTTTGGTCTTGATGTTTTCGCCCGATGTGGTTATCTGGTGGATTTTCTGTGCTGAAACCGAATCGTTGACTGTTGTTGCCGTGGAATCGTAGGATGAGATGTCGTTGTAGGCATCGATTCCTTGCTCGAGGTATTTGGCTGCTTCCGCAATTTCTATTTGTTTGGCAGTTTCACTAAGACTTCTCTGCACTGACTCGTCGAAGTGAATCTTCCGCAGATTCATCACCTCTTCTACGTAGTACATCTGCAAAACCAGGAGGCATACGAATGACATGCCCATCAGTGTTGCCAGTATGATTATAGTCCTTTTCTTCATGCCGTTTTATGTTTGTGGTTTCAAAGTAACAATAAATTGTTTGTTAAAGATTAATGCGAATACAAATATTAAAAAACATAGATAAAAAAAGAGCCAACGTTTAACGTACGTTGACTCTGTAGTTGATATTCGGAGAACTATTTGTTCTTCGTCATTGTCTTTGCTGCTTGAACTATTCTTCGTCCTTGTTTTGTGCCTCAAACTCTTTCACAAGCTGCTGCTGGATGTCGGTCGGAACAAGTTCGTAGTTGGAGAACTTCATGGAGAATGAAGCCCGTCCGCCTGTGAGTGAACTCAGTGTTGTGGCATAGGTGGCAAGTTCCTTCAATGGAATCTTGGCTGTGAGTGTGTCGTAGCCATTGCTGCTCTCGCTTCCCATAATCATGCCTCGTCTGCCCTGCAGGTCGCTCATCACGTCGCCCATCTTGTCGCTTGGGGTGATTACCTCTACATCGTAGATCGGTTCGAGCAACTTCGGTCCTGCATTCTTGAATGCTTCGCTGAAGGCATTGCGTCCGGCAAGCATGAACGAGAGTTCGTTGGAGTCTACCGGGTGCATCTTTCCATCGTAGACGATTACTCGTACGTCGCGTGCATAGCTGCCGGTAAGTGGTCCTTGCTCGAGCCGGCTCATTACTCCCTTGAGGATTGCCGGCATGAAGCGTGTGTCGATGGCTCCGCCTACCACTGAATTGTAGAACACGAGCTTTCCGCCCCATTCAAGGTTGACTTCTTCCTTTCCCTTGATATTGATCTTGTATTCCTGGTTGTTGAACTTGTAGACTGTAGGTTCGGGCATGCCTTCGGTGTATGGCTCTACGATGAGGTGGACTTCTCCGAACTGTCCGGCACCGCCCGACTGTTTCTTGTGTCGGTAGTCGGCACGTGCTGCTTTGGTGATTGTCTCGCGGTATGGAATCTTCTGGTCTCCGTAGACAATCTTTATCTTTTCGTTGTTTTCAAGACGCCACTTGAGTGTGCGCAGGTGGAATTCTCCTTGTCCCTTGATGAGGGTTTGCTTGAGTTCTTTGCTCTGCTCCAGTACCCATGTCGGGTCTTCCTGTGCCATCTTCTGAATGGCAGAAATCATCTTTTCGGTGTCGGCTTCGTTTTCTGCCTTGACTGAGCGGATGTATTTGGGTTCCGGATATTTCACGAGGTTGAACTTCCAGTCGCAGTCTTTGCCTACGAGTGTGTTGCCTGTCCTCACGTCCTTGAGTTTGGTGGTGCAGCCTATGTCGCCTGCAACCAGTTCGCTCACTTTCTCGCGGTTTGCTCCTGCGCAGACGAAGAGTTGTGCTATGCGCTCTTTGCTTCCGCGGTTGGAATTGGTGAGGTCGTCTCCTTCGTGCACTGTTCCGCTGAGTACCTTGAAGTATTGCACTCCACCGATGTGTGGCTCGTTGGCTGTCTTGAAGAAGTAGAGGGTTGTTGGTCCGTTGGCATCGGGCTTCACAATGTCGCCGTTGGTTGCTTCCACTGGCGGCATCTGGTCAACGAACGGCACAACGTTGCCGAGGAATTCCATCATGCGGCGAACACCCATGTCCTTGACTGCGCAAACGCAGAATACGGGGAAGAGACTGCGCTGCGACAGTCCTTCGCGAAGTCCTTTGCGGCATTCGTCTTCTGTCAGTTGCTCGCTTTCAAAGAATTTCTCCATCAATCCTTCGTCGTTCTCGGCTGCTGCCTCCACAAGCAACTTGTTCAGTTCCTTGGCTTTGTCCATCTCTTCTGCCGGTATGTCTTCAATGACTGGAGCGCCTCCTTCGGGTTTCCATGTGTATTTCTTCATGAGAAGGACATCGATGAACGAGTTGAAGTTTGGTCCTTCGTTGAGCGGGTACTGCACTTGCACAATCTTGTTTCCGTAGAGTTCGCGCAGTTGCTCTATGCAGTTGTGGTAGTCGCACTTCTCGTTGTCGAGCTGGTTGATGAGGAAAATCACTGGCTTGCCAAGTTTCTCGGCATAGCGGAAGTGGTTTTGTGTACCTACCTCCACTCCCGATGCTCCGTTGATGAGGAGCACTGCAGTGTCGGTGACGGTGAGTGCTGCCATGGCGGCTCCTACGAAGTCGTCTGAACCCGGGCAGTCGATGAAGTTGAGCTTCTTGCCATTGTATTCTGTATTGAAAATGGTTGAGAATACGCTGTATCCATACTCCTGTTCTACAGGGAAATAGTCGCTCACGGTGTTCTTCATCGTTATACGACCGCGGCGACTGATTTTGCCAGATTCATACAGTAGAGCTTCGGTGAGGGTTGTTTTGCCTGCACCATCATTACCAAGTAGGGCAATGTTTTTGATTTCGTTTGTCTTGTATACTTTCATATTTGGTAATTTAATAAGATTGTTTTTGAGCTAATCTTGTTGTTCTTGTTATTGGTCTAATCATGTTGTCCTTGTTGCGGGACTTTTGATTTTGGGTGCAAATTACACAAAATATTTGAACCGACAATCTTCTTCGGCTTCTTTTTTTCGTTTTGAAGGCTAATTTTTGCTTTAAGGCACGTGTTTTCTATGGTTATGACATGTCTGAAGGACGAAAGTGCATTGATTGTAGTGTTTGGCAAAGATGACTTGTGGATGGCTGCGGGAACTGGTTTGAATGGGATTTGCAGCAGCGGTTTTACACGGAGAGTACTGGACTTACATGTACAGACAAACTTAGTCTTGCACGAACAGATTGGGTTTCATGCGAACACTGTTGGTCTTATATTTCATGTTCGACCTGCCGCATGGCATGTCCTTTCCTTCAGGAGAGGATTTGGGAGAGGCTTCCCTTATGCGTTCGGAGAGCGCTTGCTCCCATGTCTTGCGCATTCCTGCTTACTATCGTGGTGCACGAAGAATCCGGACTGCTTGAATATACGTCACGTGACAAACACATATACGTCACGTGACAAACACATGTACGTCACGTGACAAACACCAATTTACTATGTAAGCAAATGGACAGCCCTGTTCTTGCATGAACATACTTGGTCTTACACGAACAGCCCTGTTCTTGCATGAACATACTTGGTTTTACACGAACAAACTTGATATGATGTCGTTGGAGATGTAGATGCCTTGCTCTGTCAGTCGCATGGTGTTTCCGTCTTTCTCCAACTCTCTATTATTATAATAAGGTGTAGCCATGTGTTCGAGGTGCTTGATGTAGGTCGGACCGAACTGACGGTTGACGTAGTCGAGGTCGAGTCCTTTTGCTGTGCGCAGGCGTGTCATCACTGTCTCGTTGAACTGTTGGTCGACGGTCAGTACTTCTGTCTCTCTGGTTGCTTTCCCCGAGTTGATGCCTTCGATGTATTGCTGGAGGTTGTACGCATTCCATTGGCGTGATGTGCCGTTGAACGAATGTGCACCTGCACCGACTCCCAGATAGGGTGTGCTGTCCCAGTAACTGGAGTTGTGACGTGATTCATATCCGGGCATGGCAAAGTTGGATATCTCGTAATGGGTGTAGCCGTGTTCTTTCAGAAGTCTTGCGAGGGTTTGGTACATCTGCAGCGACAGCTCGTCGTCAATCTCCTTAATCTTGTTGCTCTCCAAGAGTTTGTAGAGTTGCGTCCCTTCTTCGTACATCAGTGAATAGGCAGAGATGTGTTGGGTGTTGAGACTTGTTGCTGTTTCGATGTCCTTCGTCCAACCGTCGAGTGTCTGCTGTGGAAAACCGAACATGAGGTCGATGCTGATGTTCGTGAAGCCAATGTCCTGGAGTGTGTGTACTGCTTCGATGGCTTTCGCTGAGTTGTGGCGGCGGTGGATGAACTGAAGAATCCTGTCGTCGAATGACTGGATGCCGAGGCTCACTCTGTTGATGGGCATTTGTTTCAGCCTGCGTGCATAGTCTTCGGTCACATCTTCGGGATTGAGTTCTATCGTGACTTCGGGTGACTCGGCAAGTGGAAATGTGCTTTCTATGGCATGGATGACGGTGTCAATCTGCTCTGTCGACAATTGGGATGGTGTGCCGCCTCCGAAATAGATGGTCTGAATCTTCTCTCCGTCCAGGTAATCTCTTTGCTGGCTTATCTCTTTGCACAGGGCACTGACGTATTCTTCTCTCCGGCTCAGTAGGGTGGTGGAGAAGAAGTCGCAGTAGATGCAACGGGTTTTGCAGAAGGGTATGTGTATGTAGATGCCTGCCATCGGGTGCTGGTGTACGGATACAAAAAAACCTGTGGACTAAAGGTCAACAGGTTTCAATTCTCTCAATTAGGTTAAACCTAAATTTGCTTCGTTGTCTTGTGATTATTCAGCAACTGTAGTGTCAACAGCAACAGTGTCTTCAGCAACAGTGTCTTCAGCAACTGGCTCCTCAACAACAGCTGAGTCGCATACTGAGTCTGAATCGTTAACTGTAGCCTCTGTGTTACCACCACATGAAGCGAATGAAACTGCAACAACTGCAACGAATGCAATCAATAACTTCTTCATTTCTTTGTAATTTTAATGTTCAACAATCATTTGTTTTCTAAAACCGATGCAAAGGTATAGCTTTTTCTGATACGTTGTACTTGCAACTCGAAAAAAAAAGATTTTTTCTTGCATTTTCTTTGTTTGATGGGTCGTAACAGCCCTTTGCGAGGTCAAAATCCATAAGTTGGTTGTGAAAATCGCCTTCACCTGATTCTTGCTTCTTTATGGCTGGACTTAGATAGATGTTTCCATTGAATTTGTGCTTCTCAATGATTGATTCGGACATATGCTCTTGTTGTATTTGTGATTCTCAATGCCTGGCTCGGATGGATGTTTCCATTGAATTTGTGCTTCTCAATGCCTGGCTTCAATTCGGGTTTGGCTGGATTCGTATTCTCTGTAAACAGTGCAAAGAGGGAACTGTATATAAAGGCGGAAAACAATACATAAACAAAAAGGAGGCAAGTCCATGCCTCCTCGTAAAAGTATTTATGAATGCCCGTGTCTGTCATGAAGCCAGACTGATGTTGTATTCCTGTGCAAGTCGTCGGAGATTGATCAGTGCGTATCTTGTTCTGCCAAGGGCTGTGTTTATGCTGCAGTTGAGCAGCACAGCTATTTCCTTGAAGCTCTTTTCCTGGAAGTATCGCAGGTCGATTATCTCCTGTTGGTTCTGTGGCAACATCTTGATGATGTCCTGCAGTCCGTTCAGATTCTGCTGGCGGATTATCTGTGTCTCCACATTGTTCTCGTCGGAGAGACGGATGTCGTTGAACAAGTCCACTTCGGTCTCGTCGTTGGATATGTTCTTCTCGTTCTTCTGATGACGGAAGTAGTCGATGACGATGTTGTGGGAGATGCGCATGAGCCATGAACTGAACTTCTGCTGTTCGGTGTAGCGGTCTGAACGTATGGTGGAGACCACGCGCATGAAGATGTCCTGGAAGAGGTCTTCTGCCACTTCCCTGTTACGTACGAAATAAGATACGTATGTGAATACCTTACTCTCATAGCGGTTCAACAGAATGTCGAACGCATCGTTATTGCCTTCTGTATACAGACTTACCAACTGCTCATCGGCAAGTGATGTCAATTTATTCATTACACTTTGTTTTGTGTCAGTCTCCAACTCTGTCTGTGTCAACTCTGCTTTGACTGACGTTGTTTGTTTGAGTAATGTCCTTCTATAGGCAATAATGTTTTTGAGTTTGTAACTTGTGGTTTATAATCTCTTGTGCAAAGTAAATAAATCTCCGGCAAACTGCCAAGGGATTGATGGAGAAAATGTGTGGAGCCCTCCCTTTTTAACACATTCGGATGTCGTTTTCGCATTTGAACCCTCTCAAGAAGTCCTCTACGCGCATCTGTTTCTTTCCTGCCATCTTCAGTGCCAGTATGTGGATGTATCCGTCGGTGGTGCGTACTTTGATGTAGGTCTTGCCGTCGGTCTTCACCTCTCCTGGTGTGCCTTCATCCTCGGTGAACTCTTTGGATGATTCATATATCTTGATTTCTGCGGTCTTTCCTCCGTTGTGCAGTTCGGTCCATGCAGCAGGGTAGGGACTGAGTCCCCGGATGAAGTCATAGACTTGTTTTGTTCCCTGGTGTTGCCAGTCGATGCGGCAGGTGTCTCTGAATATCTTTGGTGCGGGCTTGAGTCCGTTTCCTTCCTCCAGTTCTTCCTGTGCTGTTGTGTGGATGTTGTCGTTGAGGATGTTGTCCACTGTCTCTGTCACGAGTTTCCCTCCAAGTTCCATCAGTCGGTCGTGTATTATGCCCACGTTGTCGGTGTCGGCAATGGGGACGTGCACTTGCTGTATGATGTTGCCTGTGTCAATCTCATGCTTGAGGAAGAATGTGGTGATGCCGGTCTCTTTCTCGCCGTTGATGATTGCCCAGTTGATGGGGGCAGCACCGCGGTATTGCGGAAGGAGCGAGGCGTGGAGATTGAAGGTGCCGAGGCGTGGCATGTTCCACACCACTTCGGGCAGCATACGGAAAGCTACTACAATCTGAAGGTCGGCATGGAGCGACTGCAATTCGCTGATGAACTGTTCGTCCTTCAGTTTCTCGGGTTGAAGTACTTTCAGACCGTTCTCCAGTGCGTATTGCTTCACCGGACTTGGCTGGAGCGTGTTGCCGTGACGACCAACGGGTTTGTCGGGCATCGTGATTACGCCTACAACATTGTATCCGCCTTCCACCAGACATCTTAGACTTTCAACGGCGAACTCCGGGGTTCCCATGTAAACTATTCTCAAATCTTGCTTGTCCATTCTTGCTACACCTTATTGTATGTACTGTATTTGCACCTTATTATATATAGTATCTACACTTATCGTAATTGAGTGCTGTATCTACACCTTAATATGTTGTCTACTCCTTATTATATATAGCTTGTTCAGTCAATCCTGCTTTCATCAGCGTCCCGTCATTCTGCACTGAAGGTCACCAGTACTTCTCGGTATGAATTGAAGAGTCCCGACCTCGACACGAAGCCAAGGAATACTCCGTTTTCGTCGACCACCGGCAAGTTCCATGCTTTTGTCTCGTCGAACTTCTCCGTTGCCACTTTCAGCGAGTCGTTGGTGTTGAGCAGTGCCGGAGGGTCTTTCATGAATGACGTCACGGTGTACTGATGATATAGTTCCGGTCGGAATATGTATTTCCTTACTGAATCGAGCGATACGACTCCAAGGAACTTGTTGTTCTTGTCGACTACCGGGAAGATGTTGCGGTGTGCCTTGGTAATGACTCCCACCAGTTGTCCCAGGTCCATTTCTGGGGTGATGGTCTTGAAGTCGGTCTCAATCTGCGACTTCAGGTTGATGATGGTCAGGATGGCTTTGTCCTTGTCGTGGGTGATGAGTTCTCCTT
Organism: Acutalibacteraceae bacterium; assembly: GCA_963645405.1. Lineage (GTDB taxonomy): Bacteria > Bacteroidota > Bacteroidia > Bacteroidales > Bacteroidaceae > Colivivens. The sequence continues at coordinate 9,087 of CAVISR010000037.1, read as the reverse complement.
TTCGTGCAAGTCGCATTGCATAGATGCTGTGGGGTTCAAACACGTTGATGGTCAAGTAGGACGCTACTGACACTATCATCAATGGGACAAACAGTCCGTAGCCTCCGGTGAGCTCGGCAATGAGGAAGATGCCGGTCATTGGTGCGTGCATGATGCCTGACATCAGTCCTGCCATTCCGTAGAGGGTGCAGTTCTTCGACGACAGGTAGCCTGCATCGCCCATCTCCAGCACGAGGCAATTGTCCCACACATGGGCAAAGATGAATCCTGCGATTGCTCCGAGGAACAGTGAAGGTGCGAACACTCCACCGCATCCGCCTCCTCCGTTGGTGGCTGTAGTGGCAAACACCTTGAAAATCAAGACGAGTGCCAGGTAGATGAGCAGGGTGTTGTCGCTGCCGTAGAACAGCGTGTTGTGCATGATGGTGTCTGCACTTGCGTTGTGGATGAGCTGGTTGATCACGTCGTAGCCTTCTCCGTACATGGCTGGCAGGAAATATATCAGTGCACCCAGCACCACGGCTCCCACTATGAATTTCTTCCAGGGATTGGCAAGTTTGGCAAAGATGCCTTCAAACCAGTTCATTGCTCTCGTAAAGTATAGGGATGTGATTCCGCATGCCACACCCAGCAGTATGCAACCGGGGATGATGTCGTTGGAGAATGCCTTGTCGAGTTCGAAGTCGAACATCGGTTGTGTGCCATACAGGGCATACGACACGCAGACGGATGTGAGGCAGGTCACGAGCAGCGGCAAGAGTGATGCCATGTTGAGGTCGAGCATCAGCACCTCGAGCACGAACATGACTCCTGCAATCGGGGCTTTGAAGATGGCTGCAATGGCTCCTGCTGCACCACAGCCCACAAGCAGCATCATGGTGTTTGGCGGCAGGTTGAACCGCTTGCCGAGGTTGGAACCGAAAGCTGAACCGGTCAGCACTATTGGTGCCTCGGCTCCCACTGACCCGCCGAATCCGATGGTGATGGCACTGGCTACGATGCTGGTCCATCTGTTGTGCGACTTTATCCTGGCACGTTTCCTTGATATGGCATACAGTATCTTGGTCACTCCGTGGCTTATGTCGTCGCGCACCAGGTATTTCACGAAAAGCATGGTGATGAGTATTCCGACTGCCGGATACACCATGTAGAGTCCGTTGGTCTCTGAGAGGTTGAACTGGTTGGTCAGCAGGTATCTTATCTGCTCGATGAGGTATTTCAGGATGAACGCAGCGAGACCGGTGCAGATGCCGACCACAAGGCTGAGCATCAGCAGTACTTGCTTTGCCGACCTGTTTCCTTTAATCCATCCTGCTATGATGTGGACGATTGTTGTCTCGCGTCTTAGAAATGAAAATCTCATCTTTGCCTCCTGTTTGTCTTAGTCTCCCTTTGTGTTCCTTCGTGTCCCTTTGTGTTTTCTTCTTAGTCTCTTATTATCTTGAACTGTCCTGACGGGTCAATCTTCACGATGCTTGAGGGCTTGTGCTTCTCTTTGCTCTGTCGGCTGTATTTCACGACATAGTCCACTGCCTCCTTTATCTCGTCGGATATCTCGTCGAATGTCTGCGGTGTGGGTTCGCCGCTTATGTTGGCGCTTGTCGACACAACGGGTTTCTGGAATCTGAAGCACAGTTCCTTGGAGAACTCTTCCTTGGTGATTCGCAGTCCCACACTGCCGTCCTCTGCCAACAGGTTGGGTGCCAGTCCCACTGCCTGGTCGAAGATGACGGTGAGTGGCTTGGTGGACAGTTCAATCATGTCCCATGTCACGTCTGCCACGTTCCTTACGTAGCGCGACAGCCGTGCTTCGCTGTCGACAAGGCAGATGAGTGCCTTGCTGTCGTCGCGCCGTTTGATTTCATACACTCGCTTCACCGCCTCGGGGTTTGTGGCATCACATCCGATGCCCCACACGGTGTCGGTAGGGTAGAGTATCACTCCGCCTTTCCTCATTATCTCTACAGCTGTTTTTACTTCGTCTTGCAACATATTCTCAGAATTCACTTGTGAAATGGAACTTGATATGCTTGAAATCCATCTGTGCCATCTGCAGCACGTAGTTGGAGTCTGCCAGGAACACGTCTCTGCCGTCCCTGTCCTTTGCCATATACTGGTACTTGCGTTTCTTGAACGCTTCGAGCTCTGCCTCGTCGTCGCTCTCTATCCAGCATGCCTTGTAGAGGCTTACTGGTTCCCAGCGGCAGCGTGCATTGTATTCGTTCTCCAGTCGGTATTGTATGACTTCAAACTGGAGCTGGCCTACGGTCCCGATGAGTTTGCGTCCGTTGAACTGGTTGACGAACATCTGCGCCACTCCTTCGTCCATCAGCTGGTCGATGCCTTTTGCCAGTTGCTTGGTTTTCATCGGGTCGGCATTGTCGATGTACTTGAACATCTCTGGCGAGAAACTGGGCAATCCCTTGAAATGCAACAGCTCGCCTTCAGTAAGTGTGTCGCCTATCTTGAATATGCCGTTGTCGGGAAGTCCTACGATGTCGCCCGGATATGCTTCTTCGATGGTGCTCTTCTTCTGTGCCATGAATTGGGTGGGGGAGGAGAAGCGTACTGTCTTGTTCTGGCGCACATGCTGGTAGGGTGCGTTGCGTACGAACTTGCCCGAGCACACTTTGCAGAAGGCTGTACATGAGCGGTGGTTGGGGTCGATGTTGGCTGTTATCTTGAAGATGAAGCCGGTGAACTTGGGCTCGGTAGGCTCCACAAGCCGTTCTTCTGCTTGTGTGGGGCGCGGACTTGGTGCAATCTCCACGAAGCAGTCGAGCAGTTCCTGCACTCCGAAGTTGTTCAGGGCTGACCCGAAGAATACTGGCGCCACTTCGCCGCTTCTGTATGTCCCGACATCGAATTCCGAGTAAACGCCCTCCACGAGGTCGAGGTCTTCGCGCAGCTTGTCTGCATCTTGCTTCCCGACTCTCTCGTCGAGCTCGGCGCTGTTGATGTCGACTTCCACTTTCTCTGTCACAAGTTGCTTGTTTGGCGTGAAGAGGTTGAGGTTGTGCTCATAGATGTTGTACACTCCCTTGAACTGCTGTCCTTGGTTGATTGGCCATGAGAGCGGGCGCACGCTTATCTGCAATTCCGATTCCACTTCGTCGAGAAGGTCGAACGGGTCACGTCCTTCGCGGTCCATCTTGTTGATGAACACGATGACAGGGGTCTTTCTCATTCGGCACACGGTCATCAGTTTGCGTGTCTGCGCCTCCACTCCTTTCGCTCCGTCAATCACTATGATGGCGCTGTCCACTGCTGTCAGTGTGCGGAAGGTGTCTTCGCAGAAGTCCTGGTGGCCTGGCGTGTCGAGAATGTTTACCTTATAGTTGTGATAGTCGAACTCCATGACGGATGTAGAGACAGAGATTCCACGTTGCTTCTCTATCTCCATCCAGTCGGAGGTTGCAGTCTTCTTTATCTTGTTGGATTTCACTGCACCTGCCACCTGAATCTGTCCTCCGAAGAGCAGCAACTTCTCGGTGAGAGTGGTTTTTCCTGCGTCCGGGTGACTTATGATGGCAAATGTTCTTCGCTTGTTTATTTCCTGTTCGTTCATATCTATGGGTATAAGCAACACTTTCTTTCTTCCGGTTTTTTATGATACAGAGTGCTACTTGTCTGCAAAGATACGACTTTTTTATGAATCTCAAGGCTTTTGGATGGCATAAATCCTTGTCGGAACCCATTTTCTCTTGTGTTAATCCCGTTTGGACAAACTATGCCTCTATAAAATAAGGTGTGGGCAGCGAAATGTCTTCTCCTCTTCAATCCGTAAATTCGTCCGGTTGTCCTGCTCGATACGACCAGTTGTCCTGCTCGATACGTCCGGTTGTCCGGCTCGTTACGTCCGGTTGTCCGGCTCGATACGTCCGGTTGTCCAGTTCTGTCGTTTCAGTGGCGCTGTTTCAGAATCACGTAGATTATGACCGGTGCACCGAGTAGGGGAGTGACCACATTGAGCGGAATGATGCCTTTCTCGCCCGGAAGTGTGCACAACAGGTTGCACAACAAGGCGGCTGCACTGCCGCAGAGTATGGTGGCTGGCAAGAGGGTCTTGTGGTTTTCGGTGTGCAGAATCATTCGTGCCACATGGGGCACAGCCAGTCCGAGGAATGAAATCGGTCCGCAGAAGGCAGTGGTGACTGCTGTCAAGAGTCCGGTGGCAGTCAGCAGCAGGTTGCGCGTCAGCCGTATGTTGATTCCGAGGTTCTCTGCATATTGGTTGCCCATGAGCAGGGCGTTGAGCGGTTTGATGAGCATCACGGAGATTGCGAGTCCGATGAGACACACAGACACGAACAGCGGCATTTGCTGCATCGACACTCCACCGAAATTGCCCATGCCCCAAATCATGTAGCTGTGCACTCCTTCCTCCGTTGAGAAGTAATTGAGCAGCGAGATTGCTGACGATGCTATGTAGCCTATCATGATGCCTGTGATGAGAAGCATGAGGTTGCTGCGGATGAAGGTCGACAGACTGAGGATGATGAACATGATGAGCATCGAACCTGCGAATCCGCCTATGAGCACCGACATGAATCCCGAGATGGTCACTCCGCCAGTCGTAATCATTCCGCCGCTTGCCAGCATCACTATTGCCACTCCAAGATTGGCTCCGCTGCTGATTCCCAGTATCGACGGACCGGCAAGCGGATTGGCAAAGGCTGTCTGGAGCATCAGTCCCGACACTGCCAGCGAACCGCCGCACAGCAATGCCGTGATTGCCTGGGGCAGACGCGACTGCATGATGATGTAGCTCCAGCTTTCCCGCCCTGCGGTGTTGCCCAGCAACACTTTCAGCACTTCGTCTGCCGGAATGCTGACTGCTCCAAGGAAAAGGTTTGCGATGAAGAGCACTATGATCAACAGTGTGATGATGGAAATCTTTGTCATGTTCGGCGGTATGTCGGTTCGGACCAATGTGTCCTTGCCTTATAATATAATGTGTCTTTGGCTTGTCGGCAATGCATCGTTGACTTATGGATTGTCCTTGCCTTGTTGTGAATCTTGCCTTATTATAAATAATGTGTCCTTGCAGGAACTGGACTGTTTTATAAAAGCAGAGCATGCAGCGGTGGACTGCATGCTCATGGGGTGGGGCGCACTTACTTCCGCAACTGCTTCTTGCCGTCTTGGATGTAGATGCCGTGCACGTTTTCCGTGTCCTTCACTTCCATACCATTCAGATTGTATGCCTTGCCGCTCTTGGCGCGTGTGCTGGTCGACTTGATGGACAGAGGTGAATCATATTGCAGCTTCATGCAGTCGATGTCGGGCATCCAACCTGCAGTGTAGTAGAGGCGTACGGTGTTGTTGCCTGGCTGGAGTTCGGTGTTGAACGTGAACGAACCGATTGTGTTCCAGTCGCCGGAGTTCACCTTGAAGCGGTCGATACGCTTGCCGTTCACCTCTGCTGTCACGTAACGGTTTTCTCCCGTGATGTAGTCGATGGTGACGGTGTAGTTTCCTCCTTCCTCAGAGTATACGTTCTTCCAAATCAGGTCGTTGGTGGATTTCTTGCCGAGCCATCCTGCCTTGGCACCGCCCGAGCAGGCGTCGTTCTCGGAATATATTCCTGAAGGTGCGGTCTCGTTGTTTGTCAGTTCCTGATAGGCTGTGATGTATGCAGATTCTGCTTCATACAGTGTCTGCTCGTAGCGCTCTTCAGCCTCGAGACGGTAGATGCGTGTTCCGTGGGCAGGTACGCTCACTGAGAAACTGCCAGTCTTGTCGGCGAGGTTTTTCTTCATGAACAGGTCTCTCATCTTGACTGTTCCGCCAAGGTCGAGGTCAGCGAAGTCCACTTTCATCACTTTGGTTGCATCGCTGAGGTTTACGAGTGCCATGGCGCGTATGCCGCTGTTTCTCTGCTCGATGTCCTTCACGAGGATGTAGGTCTCACCGCTTCTCTTCACCACGTGTGCCTGCTGGAACAGTGTGTCCTGGTTGAGCGCAATGAGTTCGGTGTTGCACAGCAGACTCTTTGCAGTCTTGCTGATGGTGCTCACGTCACAGCCGATGAGCAGCGGCGAGTTCATCATGCACCACATTCCGAAGTGGGTCTTGTCTTCCTCGGTCGACATTCCTCTGCCTACTTCCAGCATGTCCATATCGTTGTATTTGCCTTCGCTTGAGTAGGCTGACAAATAGAAATTCTCTTTCAGAATCGACTTGATGGAGTTCCAGCTGCAGTAGATGTCACCGGTGGTTCTCCAGCTTGTACCCACATCGTTCACCCATGTGCCCGGGTATGCCCATCGGCACACGTTCATTCTCACGTCAGTGCGCCCGGTTTTCTGTATGGCATTCCATATGGCACGATAGCGCTCTTCCTCGGGAAGGTCTCTTTTGTCCTTGTTATGATAAGGTGAACCGCCGCAGAAGTCAACCTTGATGAAGTCGAATCCGAGGTCTCCGAAGTAGAGCTGTGCATCTTCCTCGTCGTGTCCGTAAAATCCCACACCGATTCCTATGGTGTCACCGCCGAAATAAGAGGCACAGGTGTTTTCGCCTCCGTCAGAATAGATGCCGGCTTTCATTCCCTTGCCGTGGATGTAGTCCACCACAGTCTTCATCCCGTTGGGGAATCGGGTGGGGTGGATGAGCAAGTGTCCGTCGGCATCACGGCCTCCGAAGAATCCGTCGTCAATGTTGAGATACTTGTATCCCACATCGGTGAATCCGTTGTCGACCATAGCGTCGGCTTGTTTCTTGATAATCGTTTCACTGATGTTGAAACCATAAGTGTTCCATGAACTCCAGCCCATAGTCGGACCGTTTTCCGAAAGTGTTTGCGCTTTGAGGCAATTGGCCATTAGCAGAATGGCAGCAGTAAGAACTAATTTTTTCATATTAATGCGTTTGTTCTGCAAAGTTACCCATTATTTGCAACATAAGTGCTATATTTGCAGAGAAATTTCTTCGAACACGTAAAATTTATGCAGACCATTTGTGCCAGTTCCACTGCTCCGGGGGGTGCCATAGGCATCATCAGAGTGTCGGGAGACAAAGCTATAGAAACAACATCACGCATATTCAAGGGCAAGACACCGCTCGACCAAGCCAGGGGTTATACGCTCCATTACGGAGAGATTCCCGGTGTCGACGATGTGTTGGTCATTGTCTACCGGACGCCCCATTCATACACTGGCGAGGATTCTACCGAAATCATGTGTCATGGGTCCAACTACATAATGCAGAGGATCCTGGAACTTCTCATGAACGAAGGCTGCGCCATGGCACGTCCGGGCGAATACACGCAGAGGGCATTTCTCAACGGCAAGATGGACCTGAGCCAGGCAGAGGCAGTGGCAGACCTCATCGCTTCGGGCAACGCAGCCACCCACCGGCTTGCCATGAACCAGATGCGCGGCGGATTCAGCAGCGAACTGCGCAAGCTGCGCGACAAACTGCTCGAGATGACCTCACTGCTCGAACTTGAACTGGACTTCAGTGAAGAGGACGTGGAGTTTGCCGACCGGCAGACCCTGCTCGCATTGGCAGAGAATATCGACACCACCATAAGTCGCCTTGTAGATTCCTTCCGCACAGGCAACGCCATAAAGAACGGAGTACCCGTAGCCATCATCGGAGAGACCAACGTGGGCAAGAGCACCCTGCTCAACTGTCTGCTCCATGAAGACAAGGCAATAGTGAGCGACATCCATGGCACCACACGCGACTCCATCGAAGACACCATCAGCATCCGGGGCATCATGTTCCGCTTTATCGATACCGCTGGAATCCGTGAAACCAATGACCGCATCGAACAGATGGGCATCGAACGCTCGTGGGCGAAAGCCGACAATGCAGAAATCGTGCTTCTGGTGACTGATGCCGGCGAATTCAATGTCGACCATAGCCGTCTTGAAGGAAATGAACGTCTTGAAGGCAGTAGCCATCTTGAAGGCAGTAGCCATCTTGAAGGAAAGAAAGTGATTCGGGTCTACAACAAGGCAGACCTCAACGGCCAAGCCACGGGTAGGCTAGGGGGGGACTCTGTTGCCATAAGCGCAAAGCAAGGTCTGGGCATTGACGACCTGGAACAGATGCTCGTGCAGGCAGCATCAGTCACCAACGTGTCCGATTCCGACATCATCGTCACCAACGTGCGACATGTCGAAGCCTTGCGCCATGCCTTGTCCGCCATCCGGAAAGTAGAGCACCAACTGAACGACAATGTGTCAGGCGACATCATCTCCATGGACCTCCACGATTGCATTGATGCCCTGGCAGAAATCGTTGGTGACGTAACAAGTGAAGACACCCTCCGCTCAATCTTTAGCCACTTCTGCATCGGAAAGTAGGTGCACTGCAAACTCCTTGTACCACTCATGCAACTTTTTCTTTGCCTCCTCTCTTGATATGTTCATCCTGAAGACAGCACGTACCTTGCAGATGAGCGAATACGCCTCGCTCATCTGTGGGTAAAGACCGAACAGAATCTCAGCCCTTTCCTTCTTGCTTTCGCCCCACGTGTCACCTGACTGTGCAAGCATGCCTAACGGCTTGTCGTAGTGCTTTGCCCAGTCCTTACGAGAACAAGCTTTCGCTTACGCGCAAGTTTTCTCGCCATGGCATAACTCAAGCAAGCTTGGTTCTGCTCATTTGGCTTATCGAAAACTTTCGACGGTCAGCGCAAATCCCTACAACAGTGTCGCTGATGCGCCTCTCAGAAAAGCATCGGGCCATAAACCAGCCTTCGGCAATAAACCGCTCCGCCTAGTAGGAACACTTGCGTCCGCTCGGCGACGATAGGAGACGCTTGCTAGAGCAAGAAGTGTGACCACGCAAGGATGCATGTAATAGGAGCTAGCCCTCTCCGAGGGCGTTAAAGCGAGCGTGGGGTGTGGGAGGTTAAGCGAGCTAAGATCGAATGCAAACGGTCTGCGCTTTCGGAGAAAGCTGACTCCTAAGCCGTCCGGATGGTCGGTTTATTAAGGTTTATCGCTCGATGTGGCTCTCTGGCGGTGCAGCCGCCTGCAATGTGTTTATGGCAGTGCGTGGTAAGTTCGCTTACCTAAGCAGTGGCATAAGCGCATGGCAAAGCACGTCAGTGCAGAGAACCATATCGGG
>CAVISR010000036.1:0-26459 GCA_963645405.1 Acutalibacteraceae bacterium | reverse complement strand
GCGAGCTGGTGCTCGAGTGCAATCGTCTACGCCCTCGGAGAGGGCTGACTCCTACCGTCCGGCTGGCTAATATGAGCCGCCAAATCTTTGCACAAGCGCTTGATTCATTCATCTGCGAGCGATTTTCCGAACTAATACCCTCTCAAAAAATAACTGTCAACTGTCATGGTTTTGCTTAACGTGTGTAAAAATATTGGTCAATTGGTTGAACCGTAGTTGTTTGTGGATGTAAATAATGCTTTAATATCTGACAGTTTAGGCGGTAAAACCCGAAAATTAACTATGTTAACAACCCTCGAAAAACGTAGGGCAACCCTTGAAAAACGTAGGGCAATACTCGAAAAACATGAGGTCTTTACATATATTAACTCAGTTTTCGGGCTCTCGTGAACGTGTTTTGTTAAAGGGTTGGGCTTGGATTGTTAATTTCGGACGCATGGAATCTGTGTCGGGAATGTGCTTGTACTTGCAAATTTCCCCCAGTCAGCGGACTCCAGTTCTCCAGTCAGCGGACTCGTGTTCTCTGGTCAGCGGACTCCAGTTCTCCAGTCAGCGGAATTTTTTTTTTCCTGGTCAGAGAAAAAACTGGGGTAGGGCAGCGCCAGTAATCGGTGAGCTATACCTTCCATTCCGCCTTTCCAAAACCCAATTCGTTGCCTCGGTCCTCCACTCCGTCCTCCGCTCGAATTCTTGGTTCTCCGCCTCAATTTCCTGCCCAAAAAAATATTGACCGCGAGCAAATAGCGAAAATAATAGTTAATAAACTCGGTGTGGCACGTGTTTTTCACTATATCGCTTCGTAATCTCATGGAAAATGCATAACTTTGCAAGCAATAAAATTTTCAGTATTATGGCTTCATTTATTGCAGACAGAGTAGTAATGGAAGGACTTACTTTCGACGATGTGCTGTTGATTCCAGCATATTCAGAGGTACTTCCAAAGACAGTTGAACTTTCAACGAAATTCTCACGTAACATAGATTTGAACATACCGTTTGTGACTGCTGCCATGGACACGGTCACTGAAGCTCCGATGGCTATTGCCATTGCGCGCGAAGGAGGAATAGGTGTAATCCACAAGAACATGTCGATTGAAGACCAGGCACGCCAGGTGTCAATCGTGAAACGTGCGGAGAACGGCATGATTTATGACCCTGTCACCATCAAGAGGGGAAAGACAGTGGGCGATGCACTTGCCATAATGGCTGAATACCACATCGGAGGAATCCCGGTGGTGGACGACGAGGGCAAGCTGGTGGGCATCGTGACCAACCGCGACCTCCGTTTCCAGCGCGACAAGTCAGTGCTGATTGACACGGTGATGACAAAGGAAAACCTGATTGTCACCCATCAGAAGACTGACTTGGAAAGTGCTTCACAGATACTCCTGGAGCACAAGATTGAGAAACTTCCCGTGGTGGACGAGGAAAACCACTTGATTGGACTCATCACATACAAGGACATCACGAAGGCAGAGGACAAGCCGATGGCTTGCAAGGACTCGAAAGGCCGTCTGCGCGTGGCAGCCGGAGTGGGCGTGACCACTGACACATTCGACCGCATCTCGGCTCTCGTGGCTGCTGGCGTTGACGCAATAGTCATCGATACCGCTCACGGGCACAGCAAGTTCGTCATCGAGAAGGTGAAGGAAGCCAAGGCTCACTTCCCGGAGGTGGACATCGTGGTGGGAAACGTAGCGACTGGCGAGGCAGCAAAGATGCTGGTGGAGGCAGGAGCAGATGCCATCAAGGTGGGAATCGGTCCGGGCTCAATCTGCACCACACGCGTGGTTGCCGGAGTGGGCGTGCCTCAGTTGAGCGCAGTCTATGACGTGGCAAAAGCACTCGAAGGCACAGGCATTCCACTCATTGCCGACGGAGGTCTCCGCTATTCAGGCGATGTGGTAAAGGCTTTGGCTGCAGGAGGCTACAGCGTGATGATTGGTTCACTTGTGGCAGGAACAGAAGAAGCTCCGGGCGAAACCATCCTGTTCAACGGAAGGAAATTCAAGTCCTACCGTGGCATGGGCTCATTGGAAGCAATGGAGAACGGCTCGAAGGACAGATACTTCCAGGCAGGCGAGAAAGATGTGAAGAAACTCGTTCCGGAAGGCATCGCAGGACGTGTGCCCTACAAGGGGACAGTGCAGGAAGTGGTCTATCAGCTTGTGGGCGGTCTGCGCTCAGGCATGGGATACTGCGGTGCAAAGACCATCGAAGCTCTGCATCATGCGAAATTCACAAGAATCACATCTGCAGGTGTGCTCGAGAGCCATCCGCATGAGGTGATCATAACCAGTGAGGCTCCAAACTACAGCCGTCCTGAATGAGAAAAAAGTGGTTGGCTTGAATAGGAAAAACTATTGGTTTGAACAAGAAAACAGCCGATAGAAACAAGAAATAACAGCCGACTTTAATAAACAAGGAATTAAAACGACGTTTTGAGATGAATCGATTTTTGGTATCAGTTGCTGCAGGCTTGTCTGCAATGATGGCATTTGCCCAGTCCGATCCTGTGCTGATGACAGTGAACGGGAAACAGATAACCCGTGAGGAATTTGAATACAGCTACAACAAGAACAATACGGGTGGAGTGATTGACAAGAAGAGTGTGGAGGACTATGTGCCGTTGTTCATCGACTTCAAACTGAAGGTGGCTGCGGCTGAGGATGCCAAATACGACACGCTCACTGCCGTGCAGAAGGACTTGCGGAGCTACAAGGAGAAGATGCTGCTGCCAACCATCGTCGACGAAGACTACATCGAGCGTGAGGCAAAGGCAGTGTACGACAATACGGCTGCTCGGTTTGCAGGACAGGACATACTGACTGCCAGCCACATCCTCATCGGAATGCGCCAGGACGCTACCGACGAACAGCAGAGGGCTGCCAAGCAACGTGCCGATTCGCTCTACAACGTCCTGCAGGACGGTGGCGACTTTGCCACACTTGCCAAGCAGTATTCCGACGACAAGGCTTCGGCTGTGAAAGGCGGACAGCTCGGTCAGTTTGGCGAAGGAATGATGATTCCTGACTTCGAGAAAGCTGCGTTTGCCATGTCGGTAGGGCAGATTTCAAAGCCGGTGAAGACAACTGTGGGATGGCACATCATCAAGTTGGAAGACCGTCATCCGTTTGAGTCCTACGAATATCATCACAACAAAATCGTGGATTTCCTAGAGTCACGCGGCATCAGGACCGCTTCGGCAAACCATTATATCGACTCGATTGCCAAGATGCGCAACGTGAGCCGCGACGTGGTGGTTTCGGAGATGTTCGAAGACTTGACTGCCAAGAATCCCGACACCAAGTACCTTGCCCAGGAATACTACGACGGCACCATGATGTACGAAATCTGCAAGAACCAAATTTGGGACGTTGCATCGAAGGACGAGGAAGGCATCGCCAACTATTATGCAAAGAACAAGAAGAAATACACCTGGGACTCACCACGGTTCAAGGGCATAATCATGCACACGAAGGACCAGGCAACTGCTGACGCAGGCAAGAAACTCCTGAAGAAAGAAAAGGACGATGCGCTGTGGGGCAAGATGCTGGTGGCTGAGTTCAACAATGACTCGGTGAAGAACATAAGGATTGAGCACGGCATATTCAAACAAGGCGACAACGTCAATGTGGATGTGATGGTGTTCGGAGCCACAGGCGAACTTAAGGCAATGAAGGGTTTCCCAGTGACCGATGTCTACGGAAAACTTCTGAAGAAACCTACTTCCTACAAGGATGTGAAAGGACGGGTCGTTGCCGACTATCAGTCTGCAAAGGAACGCGAATGGGTTGAAGGCTTGAGAGCAAAATATTCTTACAGCGTTGACGAGGAAGTTCTTAAAACAGTGAATAATCATTGGTGATGAATAAGTTAATAGGATTGGTGTCTGCTTTGTCATTCTGCTCGGTGATGACCGTTGCCCAGACAAATGACAATGTGATTGACGAAGTGATTTGGGTGGTTGGCGACGAGGCAATCTTGAAGTCCGACGTCGAACAGTACAGAATTGACGCACAGATGCAGGGAATGCATTTTGACGGCGACCCATATTGTGTTATCCCAGAGCAACTGGCAGTGCAGAAACTCTTCCTGCACCAGGCAGCCGTGGACTCAGTCACAGTGAGCGATTCGGAAGTGTGGCAACGCGTGGACGACATGCTCGACCAGTACGTGCAGATGGTAGGCTCCAAGGAAAAACTGGAGCAATACCAGGGCAAGACCATGTCGCAGATGCGCGAGGAACAGTTCGACGTGCAGAAGAACGCACTGCTTGTGCGTGAGGTGCAGAGCAAACTGATTGGCAACACGAAAGTGACACCAGCCCAAGTGCGCAATTACTTCAAGGGAATGCCCGAAGACAGCCTGCCGTTCATCCCTACAAAAGTGGAAGTGCAGATACTGACCCTTGCACCGAAGATTGCACAGGAGGAGATTGACAAGATAAAGGCTGACTTGCGCAGCTACACCGAACGAATCAATTCGGGTAAGGACAAGTTCTCGACACTTGCAATCCTCTACTCAGAAGACGGCTCGGCATCAAAGGGCGGAGAACTTGGACTCATGGGGCGAGGTGAACTTGTTCCCGAATTTGCAAATGTGGCTTTCAATCTGACCGACCCAAATACTGTGAGCAAGATTGTGGAGACTGAATACGGTTACCACATCATCCAACTCATCGAGAAACGGGGCGACAAAGTGAACGTGCGACATATATTGCGCAAGCCAAGAGCCACAGACGAGGCAATTGAAGAGTGCGTAACCCTTCTCGACTCAGTGCGCAGCAGCATAGATGCAGGCAAGACCACATTCGAAGAAGTGGTGCCAGTTCTGTCCGACGACAAAGACACTCGCAACAACTACGGAACAATGGTCTACACCGACCAAAACACATGGGAGTCGACCTCGAGATTTGAAATGGTGAACCTGCCGACAGCCATTGCCCGCAATGTGGCAGGCATGAACCCGGGCGACATCTCCAAACCATTCACAATGGTGAACAACCAAGGCAAGGAAGTGGTGGCGATAGTGAAACTGAAAAGCCGAATCAACGGCCACCGCGCTACGATGAAGGACGACTATCAGACACTGCAGTCGGAGATTGTAAGCAAACTCAACGAGGAGAAAATCGACAAATGGATACGCGACAAGCAGAAAACCACTTATGTCCGCATCAACGAAGGATGGGGCAACTGCGAGTTCAAATATCCAGGATGGATAAAGGAATAAAAAGACAAGACGTCGGAATTCCAAGAATACGCACGTCAGAATCTAAGCAATAGACGTCAGAACAATATAGAATAGGTGAAAGAGTGAAATTGGACTGTTCATACGGTAAGACTTATTGTAGGATGCTTCTTGTGAGCATCCTATGTTTGCTTGTTACCATCCCTTCGTTGGCACAGAACCGCACGAAAAGGACTGACTCGCGGATTCATCTGATACATACCGATGTACTGAAGAAAACACCTCAGGACCCACGGGTGGAACTGCTTGTCGGTCACGTGAAGTTGAGCCATGAAGGAGCGTACCTCGACTGCGACAGCGCTCGCTTCTACAGAGAGGACAATTCGTTCGACGCTTTCGGTAATGTGAAGATGACACAGGGCGACACACTGGCGCTCGACTGCGATTCACTGCTCTACGACGGGTTCGGACTGCAGGCACATGCAAGAAGCCATGTGGTGCTGACACACCGCCATTCAAAGTTGGTGACTGAAATGCTGGACTACGACCGAGTCTATGGTGTGGGCATGTATCTCGACGGAGGAACTCTCTACAACAATGAAGATACGCTGACTTCGGTGTGGGGACAATACACGCCTTCCATTCACGAGGCATTCTTCACCGATAATGTGGTGCTGAGAAATCCGAAGTTCCACCTTGTGTCCGACACCTTATATTATTATACGGACAGAGAACTGGCGAGAATCGTTTCTCCGACCAACATCACGACAACGGACGGAACCTTCGTGTATGGCGAAGCAGGCGACTACGACACCAGGCACTCACGGGCAAATCTGCTCGACCGCTCGTACGTCATCAAGGACATGCGCAGAATCATTGGCGACAGCCTTTGCTATGACAAGGAAACGGGAATAAGCGAGGCATACGGCAATGTGGTGATAACCGACGACGAGAACTTGTGTTCGCTCAAGGGCGATTATTGCTGGTACGACGTGAATGCAGGCAATGCCTTCGCAACCGACAGCGCCATGGCAATGGAATATTCGGGGGCAGACACCCTCTATGTGCACGGCGACACGCTGAGAATGTACACCTACAATCTGAATACAGACTCTGTGTACCGCAACCTGCATGCATATCACCATGTGAGGATGTTCCGCAACGATGTGCAGGGAGTCTGCGATTCGCTAGTCACGCTGCAACTCGACTCGTGCACATACATGTACGGTCAGCCTATACTCTGGCATGACACACAACAGATATTCGGTGAGGAAATCCATGTGTACAACAACGACAGCACCATCGACTGGGTTCACATCATCAAGCAGGCAATGACAATAGAACAACTCGACTCCGTGTCGTACAATCAGGTGTCGGCATACGAAATGATGTGCTATTTCAAGGACGGAGAGATTGAACACAACGAGGCACACGGCAATGTGTATGTGGTCTATTTCTTCGAGGAAAACAACGGCAACAGAGTGCTGATGAATTACACGGAGACATCCGAACTGAAGTTGTTCATGAAGGACAAGAAGGTGGACAAGATTTGGATGCCTACTGCTCAAGGCACGATGTATCCGGCACTGAAGATTCCGGCAGACAGGCGCTACCTCAACAATTTCGCTTGGTTCGACTATGTCCGACCTCTCAACAAGGACGACATCTTTGAATGGAGAAGCAAGGATGCAAAGAACATGCTGAAGAAGACTGCCGACAGAGTGCTGCCTACTCAGAATCTGAAAGAGATTAAGTGATGGATAGTTGAAGAAGTAAGAAACGGCGAATTGAAAGATACAAAGCGATGTTTGAAAAAAGATAAAGCATCGTCTGATTGAAAGATACAAAGCGACGTCTAATTGGAAAAAGATAAAGTATCGTCTAATTGAAGAAGATAAAGTAACGGCAAATAAGAAGACGGATTATGGGAATGTTTCAAGTTAACAAGCCAAGAGGTTTCCAGCACAATTATGTGTACTACGACCCACGGAAAGAACGGCTGAAGAAGATAGAGGAGAATGCAAAGCGTGAATTGGGCTTGCTTCCGGAGAAGGAATTCGATCCGGAGGACATTCGCGGAAAGTTCGTCGGTGCCACCAAACACTTGAAGCGGAGGAAAGAAAGCGGACGTAAGCATATCCCCAACAGTGTGCTCATCATAATCATCATCGTACTGATAATGGTGATGAAATACATTTACACAGGTACGCTGTTTTGATTTATGGAGGAGATGTCTTGATTTATTGAGGAGATGTCTTGGTTTATGGAAGAGTTGATTTGATTTATAGAGGAGTTGTTTTGATTTATGGAGGATATAATTCATTTGCTTCCTGACTCTGTGGCAAACCAAATTGCCGCCGGAGAAGTTGTTCAGCGCCCTGCGTCCATCGTGAAGGAACTGGTGGAGAACTCGCTCGATGCCGGTGCCCACCATATTCAGGTGGTGGCAGTCGATGGCGGACGTTCGTGTGTGCAGGTCATCGACGACGGTAAGGGAATGTCGGAAACCGATGCTCGCCTGGCTTTCGAACGTCATGCAACATCGAAGATATCGAGTGCAGCCGACTTGTTCTCGCTCACTACGATGGGATTCAGAGGCGAAGCGCTGGCTTCCATCTGTGCTGTGGCACAAGTGGAACTGAAAACCCGTAGACCTGAGGACGAGGTGGGGACGTCAATCGTTATCTCCGGTTCGAAAGTGACGAACCAGGAACCGGTGGCTTGTCCCGTGGGGAGCAATTTCTCAGTGAACAACTTGTTCTTCAATGTGCCTGCACGCCGCAAATTTCTGAAGTCGGCACAGACCGAACTAAGCAATATCGTGGCAGACTTTGAACGCATCGTGCTCACCCATCCCGAGTGTGCTTTCAGTCTTTACAACAATGGAACGGAAATGTATAACCTGCCGGAAGCATCAGTACGTCAACGTATCCTCGACGTGATGGGCAAGAAACTGAACTCCGACCTCTTGTCGGTTGAGGTGGAAACATCGCTCGTCAACCTCTCGGGATATGTGGGAAAACCAGAGTCGTCGAAGAAACGAGGCACTCATCAGTTCTTCTTCGTCAACGGACGTTTCATGCGCCACCCTTACTTCCACAGTGCCGTGATGCATGCTTTCGAAGGACTGATTCCAGTGGGCGACCATGTTTCCTATTTTATTTATATGGCAGTCGACCCCTCGTCGATTGATGTCAACGTACATCCTACAAAGACCGAAATCAAGTTCGACAACGAGCAGGCGATATGGCAGGTCTTGTCGGCAGCAGTGAAGGAGGCATTGGGAAAGTACAGTGGTGTGCCTACGATAGATTTCGACCAGGAAGACAAACCCTACATTCCTACAATGATGTTTGGCAAGGACGCAAAGTCTGTGCCTTCGCCCACACCAGTCACGACAGACTACAATCCGTTTAAGGCAACCAGTTACAGTGAACCTTTCGGCAAGTCGTCAGCTTCGAATGGGGCATCGGTTTCCAACAGGTCATCAGCTCCCAAAGAGTGGGAAAGTCTTTACACTGGAGTAGGGAAGTCCTTTGAAAAACATCCGACTGAAGATTTGGACTTGACCCTTTGGGGCAAGGAAGAGGACGAGAACGAGAAGCCCGACCTCACAGCTCCCCATTTCCAGTACAAGGGACGCTACATTGTCCTTCCTGTTTCTTCGGGATTGATGCTTGTCGACCAGCATAGGGCACATGTGTGTGTGCTGTATGAACAGTACATGGAAAGTATGTTCCAGCAGAAAGGAATTTCGCAAGGAATGCTTTTCCCTGAAATCATACAGTTCTCCAAGCAAGAGGAGATGACACTGGACAACATCATGGACGACCTTGAATACATAGGCTTCGAACTGACTAATCTTGGTGGCGGTTCTTACTCCATCACAGGAATTCCGTCGGGCATCGACGGGGTCAATCCTGTGACGCTGCTCCACGACCTGGTGTCGGCTGCACTTGAGACAGGAAGCAGCATCAAGGACAAAATCCATAAGGCAATAGCTCTCACGATGGCGAAGAATGCGGCAATTGTATATGGACAAGTGCTGTCGGACGATGAAATAAATGTTTTGTTGGAACAGCTCTTCTCCTTGGCAAACTCCAGGTACACTCCCAATGGTCATCCAGTGTATTCAATCATTGAAAACAGCGTCATTGACCGTCCGTTCAAGTGACTGCAGTTGTGCAGATGAAAACTTGCACATAGGTTATGTTTTAGAGCATAAAGTACTTCAAAACGGGTCGAGATGAAGAAAAAATGTTGTCTGAACGAATTTTTTTTGTGAGTTGATGTTTGTTTATAAACTAAAAATACTAATTTTGCAGTTAAATATAGGGTGAACTGTCATCTTTCGGCATGAATGCCGGGAGTCTTAGGCTCGAAACCCTCGAACGTTGTCTTCGGATTAGTCTGGAGATGGCGTGGGAAGAGAAGAAAGAGATAAATGATTCATTTTTTAAATTTAAAAAAGTATTTATGAAAAAGCTTTTGATTGCACTAGCATTTGCTGGTGTGGGTACTGCAGCTAATGCGCAGACTACTCAAATTGAAACACCTTCTAAGTACACAGTTGCTACCAACTCATTCTGGTCAAACTGGTATATTCAGGCAGGTGTTGACATGTCAGTGCTTGATGTTTATCACAATGGTGAGGCTCTCCTCTCAGGAGAATGGCACAACAACCGTACATACGGTGTAAACCTTGCTGTTGGCAAGTGGTTCACTCCAGGTCTCGGACTTCGCTTGAAGCTCAACTGGCAGAACGGTCAGTTCGCTCACGCATTCCGTAACACTGACCACATCACAGATACTCCAGACTTTGAGAAGGGTGGCTATGCAGCTCTCTATGGTGACGTTCAGTTCAACCTGAGCAACCTCTTCTGTGGTTACAACGAGAACCGTGTTTGGAACTTGATTGCTTACCCACGTGCAGGTGTTATCCGTAACTTCTCTAACGGTGAGTACATGCCAGCTCTTGGAGCAGGTCTTACTTCTACTTGGAAAGTTTCTAAGTTGATTAGCATCTATGCTGACCTCTCTTGCACTCTTACAACTGATGGTATCGCAAGATACGATGGCGACGACAATGCATTCTGTGCAAACGACATCGTAAACTTCGACCTCGGTGTTCAGTTCAACCTTGGCAAGAGCAACTGGTCAAAGGCAGTTACACTCGAGCAGTACAACGCTCTTGCAGCTGCTTCAGAAGAGGCACTTGCAAAGCTTCGTTCAGAACTCGACAAGGAACGTGCTGAGAACGCTCGTCTGCGTGCAGAGCTCGCTAAGCAGCCAAAGTCTGATGCAAAGGTAGAGAAGGTAGTTGCTGCTTCTGCAACATCTGTATTCTTCGACATCAACTCAGCTTCTCTGAACTCAAAGAAGGATCTTGTAAACCTCGAGGCTATTGCTTCTGCTGCTAAGGAGTCAGGTGCAAAGGTAGTCGTTACAGGTGCTGCTGATAGCAAGACAGGTTCTTCTGCATGGAACCAGAAGCTTTCTGAGAGCCGTGCACAGGCAGTTGCTGACGAACTCGTTAACCTTGGCGTTAACCGCGACAACATCACAGTTAAGGCAGTTGGTGGTGTAAACGAAGTTTCTCCATACACTCTTAACCGTCGTGCTATCATCGAATTGAAATAATTCGGAGTAGTCATAACAGAAACATGGGCGCAGTAGTTTTACTGCGCCTTTTTTTGTGCCTTGCTTTGGCGTGAACTTTGCTTTATGCAGGCTGAACAGTTGCTTTATGCAGGCTGAACAGTGGCTTTATGCAGGCTGAACCGTTGCTTCGTGCCAATCGTTCTTGTCTTTCATCCCTTTCTCTCTATTCCTTCATGTCAGCCATTGCTTCGCATTAGCTTCACTCGCTCTTTCCCTACCATTTATTCCCTCAATCTCTAACTGGTGCTTTTGCCCTTGTCTGTTTCTCTGCCTAGGAAAAATTATTTCTCTGACTGGGAAAAATTATTTCTCTGACTGGGAAACAAAATTTCTCTGACTGGGAAGATTTTGCGAGCTGTTTTCGACCGGTGAATGAAGACGGCTTTTGCTGGGGTAGGGCGACCTGCATAAAATCACTTTCCGCATGGACATTCATCGGCAAAGTTGTATCGACCGAAGCTTGGTGAGGATGCAATTCGTAATGCATGGTTCGGGAATTCGTGATGCAAGGTTCAAGAATTTGAAGTGCATGGTCCAATGATTTGAAGCGCAAGGTTCGAAGACGTGAAATGCATGGTTTGTGAACGTGAAATGTGCTTTGAAGCCTTGTTTTTAGGGTTGGGAAGGTGTGGATTGCGGTTTTTCGTGAAAAAAGTGGGGAAAAGTTTTGTCAGTATAAAAAAAGGTTGTAACTTTGCATCGCTTTTGAGAAAAACATCAGAAGACGGGATGTAGTACAGTTGGTAGTATACTTGGTTTGGGACCAAGGGGTCGCACGTTCGAGTCGTGTCATCCCGACATTTTAAGAAGAACTTCGGGCGTTTAGCTCAGCTGGTTCAGAGCGTCTGCCTTACAAGCAGAGGGTCGGCGGTTCGAATCCGTCAACGCCCACGAAGTTTGACGAGATAGTTAAGGGTAAGAGATTGAGTTGTCAATCTCTTTATTTGTTTTATTAGGTGTCGATAAGAACGGCAACAAATATTGAACGCAATGGCAAAGAACGACTGGAAGGACAGGCTGGGGGTTGTTTATTCAACCAACTCCAACTACGATTATTCCATGGAAGAGGAGGCTGAGTGTGAAACGCTGGACAAGAACAAGCAACGCTTGAGAGTCGCTATCGAGAAGGCTGGCAGAGGCGGAAAGGTGGTGACGATTGTCCGTGGATTTGTCGGCACGTCCGATGACTTGAAGGCTCTTGGCAAGTTGCTGAAGACTAAGTGTGGGGTAGGAGGCAGCGTGAAGGATGGTGAAATCATCATACAGGGTGATTTGAAGCAGAAGATCATAACTCTCCTCAAAGCCGACGGCTACTCTGACACAAAATAAAGGCTGGCATCGGTAATGGGCAAGTGTTCCATCGATGAAGGTCGTATTGTTGTCCGTCTGTTCGGCTTTTTCTGTATGCCTGCTCAAAGAGCAAACGACTGACTGAGAACTACAAGCATGGGCGTGGGTTTGCACAACCGTTCGTATCGGCTCATACAACCGCTCGTATCAACTCATACAACCGCTCGTATCGGCTCGGACAACCGGTTGTGTAAGGCGAAACAAGGCATTGTGTGGAATACCGCCTTCATTGGCATAGAATGTGGCATTGCGTTGATTGATATAAAACTATTGATATACACGTTGATATAATATGAGTAAAAGGTCAAATATAAGTAAAGGTGCAGGATTGTTCGTGGCATTGTTCTCACTTGCTGTAGGTGTGACATGGAGCTTGCTCGATGCTCACAGAACGGACGATAACGACAGCGCAGAGCAGATTTCCGCAAGCGTTCAGCAGTCTTCTGAAGATTTGTCTGAGGACAATTCAAGTGTTCAGCAGGACGCTTCCACTGCTTCGTCAGCCGATGATGCAAGCACGACTGAGGTTGCGGAAAACACTGATGCGGCTTATGAAGAGCCTGTGATGCAGTCGAAGAATGTGCCAAGCCAAATCCTGAGGCGCATGGCATATACGACATCTTATAATAGTAAGACGAGAAATCCCAATTGGGTGGGGTGGGTGTTGACCAGTGACCATGCCGACGGCGAGGTCAGACGTAGCGGACAACTTTTCATCGAGGATGAGGATGTACCCGAACCCCGTGCCACTTATCGCGACATCCGTGAGGGCGAGTGTGGTTATCAGCGTGGTCACATGTGCCCTGCTGCCGACAACAAGTGGTCGTACAAGGCAATGAAGGAAGCTTTCCTTATGACCAATATCTGTCCTCAGAATGGCGACCTCAACCAGAACGACTGGGAATCGCTCGAAGAATCCTGCAGGGGATGGGCACGCAAGTATGGCAAGATTTATATTGTGGCAGGACCTGTGTTCAATTCAAAGAAATACAAGACAGTAGGCGAGCATGAGGTGGCAGTGCCAGATGCCTTTTTCAAAGTCGTGCTGACGTTCTGTTCCGGCAATCCCAAGGCAATCGGCTTTCTCTACGAAAACCGGTCCGGACACCACAAAATGGAGTATTATGCACGCACTGTGGATGAGGTGGAAAAGGCGACTGGCATGGACTTCTTCAGCCAGTTGAGTGACGATGTGGAAGTGGCAATTGAGTCCAAATGCAACCTTGATGAGTGGTGATACGTGAGTTTTTATGCTAATTATTTTATAGTGAGCAGAAAAAACACTACTTTTGCACTTTGTAATGTCCGCGCAGGGCTAAACTGATTATTAGGTTTTAATTGAAGAGACGAGAATGAAAAGCAAGCACAATTTAATGCTCGCAGTTTTTGCCAGTATGAGTATGGTGGGCGGTTGTCCTCTTGTTGCTTTCGGACAACAGCAAAGCACCGCACAACAATCAGATATAAATGTGGTGACTGGTGAAGTCTATGACAGTGACGGCGAGCCACTGCCGGGCGTGTCTGTTGTTGTCGATGGATTTGCCGGTGTCGGCGTTGCAACCGATTTGAATGGAAAGTTCACACTCAAGAATATTCCGGCTAAAGCGAAGTCAATAACCATTTCCTACATCGGAATGAAATCGCAGACAGTGAAGCTGACGAGCAAACCGATAAAGGTGTATCTGCGTGACGACACCAATGTGCTGAAGGACGTGGTGGTCAACGGCTACCAGCAAATCGACCGCCGCAACCTCACCAGTTCCGTATATACAGTTGACATGGACGAAATCAAGATTCCGGGAATTGCCACCCTCGACCAGATGCTCGAGGGTCAGGTGCCAGACCTTACGTTCACATCCAACTCAGGTGAGATTGGTTCCACTCCGCGCCTCCGTATCCGTGGTACATCCACATTGATAGGAAACCGCGAACCGCTGTGGGTGCTCGACGGAATAATCCTTACCGACCCAGTGAACCTGAGTCCTGATGTGCTCAACGACCCCGACTATGTCAACCGAATAGGTAATGCCATTGCAGGAATCAATCCGCAGGACATCGAGCGTGTCGACGTGCTGAAGGATGCGGCAGCAACCGCACTTTACGGAACACGTGCTGCCAACGGAGTGATTGTGATAACCACAAAGAGCGGACGTGTGGGCAAGGCTCAGATTTCGTACAATGCAAATTTCACCTATCGCCGCCGTCCACGCTACACTGACAGCAAGATTGACCTCATGGACTCAAACGAGCGCATTCAGTTCTCTCAGTACCTTGCCGAGAATCACTATTCCTATCCCTCCAACATGCCGCTGGTGGGCTATGAGTATGCGCTTCAGCAACTCTACACACGACAAATCACACAAGAGGAGTTCAATGAGCAGGTAGACTACATCGCAGGGCTCAACACCGACTGGTTCAAGATTCTCGACCACGATTCCTTCTCCCACGACCATTCAGTGAATGTGTCAGGAGGTTCCGAGAAAGTGCGCTATTACACTTCAGTGGGCTACACCGACCAGGACGATGTCATCAAGAACACCACCAACCGCCGGTACACAGCCATGACCAAGATCAACATGACTCTGTCCGACAAGTTCCAGCTGGAGTTCAATGCCAACGGCTATGTGAACGACCGCAAGTACAATGCCGACACCAATCCTACGGACTATGCGTACAACACCAGCCGTGCCATCCAGGCATTCAACGAGGACGGTTCCTACCATTATTATCAGAAATACATCAGCGACGGCGAGTACCTCAACTACAATATCTTGAACGAGTTGGAGAACAGCTACACCAAGCAACGAGTGGCAAGCGCCATGGCTACAGTCAATCTGCAGTACCGACCCATCGAACCGCTTTACTTCAACCTCACAGTGTCAGCCAACACCACATCTGCTGACATCAACACATGGTACGGAGAGAAGTCCTTCTATGTAGCCAAACTGCGTGGAGCAGACTATGGTGAGACACCGTTGTCCACATCTTCCTTGCCTTACGGAGGTGAACTCAGAATGTCGGACACCGACACAAGAGGCTTTACTGCACGTTTCCAGGGAAACTACAACAAGTACTTTGGAAAAGACATGGACCACATGGTGAACTTCGCGTTGGGAGTTGAGGCAAGTTCCACCAAGACCGACGGTTACTCACGTACCGACCGCGGCTATTTCATCGACCGTGGAAAGACCTTCATCACCGACATCACCGATTATACCTACTACACTTCATGGTTGCAGAACAACGTACCGACCATCACCGACGGTAAGGTCAATATGCTTTCAGCCTATGGAACATTGACTTATGCATACAAAAACCTCTTCACACTGAATGCCAACGGACGTTACGACGGTTCCAACCGCTTCGGTTCACAGAGCAATGACAAGCTTCTGCCAATCTGGTCAGTTTCAGGCAATGCCAACCTCATCAATATCTTCCACCTTCAGAATAAGGAATGGCTTGACGAACTTACGTTCAAGGCATCCTACGGACAGCAAGGAAACATGCTCGACGGACAGACACCTGTGATGATTCTGAAGAAGGGAAGTCTCGACAGCCATTACAAGGAGTTCGTGTCCACCGTATCGTCATTTGCCAACCCTGGTCTCCGTTGGGAAAAGACCCACAGTTCCAATGTGGGACTCGATGCCAGCTTCTTCGGCGGCAGACTGCAGGTGGGACTCGAAGGCTACTACAAGAAGACCGTTGACGCCTTCCTCGAGAAGACCATCTCAGATATCAATGGCTACAATTCCTACGTCATCAACTCAGGAACCATCACCAACAAGGGATACAACGTGACGTTGAGTGCCACTCCTGTTAAATATAAGGACTTCTACTGGATTCTCTCCGGCAATGTGTCGAAAGTATTCAACTCAGTGAAAACCGCGCCTGGAGCCGACACCTACGAACTGTCGGACTTCCTCAATGGTACAGCCGTTGTGGAAGGCTATCCTATTGGTACGATATGGTCGTACAAGTTCTTGGGACTTAGTCCGATTGATGGTGGGCCGGTGTTCGAGGACTGGGAAGAGCGCCAGGCAGAGCTGGTCAACATGGACAACTACGCTACCTACACAGCAGTGCTTGTGCCGACAGGCAAGCGCGAACCCGACTTGACCGGTTCGCTCAACAATACATTCACTTACAAGCAGTGGCGCTTGGGCATCAACCTCACCTATTCATTCGGTGCCAGCACACGTCTGTTCCGCATCTTCGACGATTACGATGCCTACAGCTCAGAGTCAAATGTCAACCGCGCTTTGATTGACCGATGGGTCAATCCTGGCGACGAGAACAAGACAGTCATCCCTGCAGTCATAGGAAAGGGTAGCGACAGCTACTATTATTACAGCGGACACTTCAGCGAAGACGGACAGTCGGGCGCTACCATTGCATCCAACTACTGGACAATGTACGACTATTCCGACATCCGAGTCGTAAGTGCCGACTATGTGAAACTTCAGAACGTGACCCTCACTTATGAGTTTGGCAAGAAGGTACTTGCCGACTGGGGACTCTCGCGTCTTGCAGTCAGTCTGACCGGTTCAAACCTCCACACCTTCTGCAGCAGCAAGTTGAAGGGACAGACTCCAACGCAGGGCGGATTCAGTGAGGTGCAACTGTCCGACCGTCCGCAGTTTACCCTTGGACTCAATATTCAGTTTTAACCCCTCAAAGCAATGAAGATGAAAAAGATAAAGACTATAACATATATCGTTTGTCTGTTGGCTGGCATGACGACAGTCAGTTGCAGTGATTTCCTCGACGAGTATTCACAAGACCTGTACTATGCCCACGAATGGGAAGACTTGGACGAACTGTTGATAGGAAGTGCCTATATATTCTATTCCAATCCACAGGAACCTCCGTATTGGACAGGCTCTGACACTGGTACAGGACATGAGGGCGCATTCCTGCATTTCCTCACTGACGATGTGGACGAGAACACAACGGGTGTGAGCCAGGAATTTGATTGCCAGGATGTGTACTTCGGAAACTTCACATGGCAGGAGCGTACGGGAGTGAAGTCGGAAAAGACCGAATACAATGCAGAGAATCCTACATGGACTGCCTGCTACAATCACATCAATGTCTGCAACAACATCATTGCATCCTTGGAGGACGTTGACATGAAGGACGACGAAGACAGGATGGGGTACCACAAAGTGTCGGGCGAGGCACATTTCATCCGTGCCTACCTCTACTTCTTCCTTGTGAACCTCTATGGCAAACCCTATGATGAGAATGCTGCCGAGAATCCCGGTGTGCCACTCAAACTGTCAGAGGATGTGATTGACATCAAGTATACACGCAACACAGTGAAAGAAGTCTACGACCAGGTAGTTGCCGACCTCGAGATTGCACGGAACGAACTCTCGCAGTACACCACACCTCAGAAATCATACTACCGTGCCGACAGTGTGGCTGCAGATTTGCTCTCTGCAAGAGTCTACCTTTATATGCAGGACTGGGAGAATGCACGCAAGTATGCCGATAAGGTCATCAGCGAGCATCCCGACCTTGAAGACCTCAACAACCCGTCAGAGACCTATTTCCATTCAGCGAACAACGTGGAGAACATCTTCTCTATGGGAGCCGACGACGTGCCTACAATCATGTTCTATGGCATCAAGACTCTGACTGCTACCCAAGACCTTTACGGACTCTACGAAGACAAGGACCTGCGCAAGTCACAGTGGTATTGGACAACAGGCAAGTTTGTCGGAGTGACAAAGATACTGGCGCATCCTCAATTCTGGGGCTCTACTTACACCTCCGACAGTCCTTATTATTACGAGTATGCATACAAGGAGAACTGCCAGGGATACAACACCTACTTCTCCACAATCTTTGGTCTGCGTTCAGCCGAGGCTTACCTCATCAAGGCTGAAGCCGCAGCTTACCTCGGAAAAGAGAGCGAGGCACGCAATACAGTCAATAAACTCCGTGCAAACCGCTACTCGAACAGCTTTGTGGGATATCTCATAATCTCGTCCGGCAACCAACTCATACAGGACATCCGCGATGAGCGTCGCCGTGAACTCTGCTTCGAGGGACAGCGTTGGTTTGACCTTCGCCGCTACACCGTGAACTCCGTCTATCCGGAATCACATGAAATCAAGCACAACTTCACCTATTATCAGGACCGTGAGTCTGCCAGTGTGGTCAATCGTGTGACCTATGTGCTCCAGCCTTACGATGAGGCTTACACACTGCCTATACCTTATGAGGTGATTACTTTCAATACAGGAATGGAACAGAACAAGCGCCCGAACCGTGAACCAGTTGCTGAAAATTGAAAAGAAAGGGAGGAAAACAATGAAACTAAGATACTTATACATGGCAATTGCAGCTGCATCGTTGATGGCTGCATGTGAGAAAGAAGATGATGTCACACCCAATATCAAGGACACATCGTTCTATTTCGCCCCCAATGACACATGTACGGATGAGGAGTCAGAAATACGTCGCCAGTTCTTCAACGACCATGGCTCCTACCTGCTGTTCAATGATACCATACAGCACTATTTCGTTAGTGTCGACATCAATGGCGACTCAGCCTATTTCACAGAGAAGCTCGACTTGGCATATAAGATAGGTGGGGCAGTGTCCACATCTTACTATTACTTCACTCTGATGAAGAGTCTCGAGAGGAAAAAGGCTGCAGTGGAGTTTGTTGAGGATAATATCCTGTATCATTTCACCAATGCATTGCAACCGTTCAGCTGGCTGTTGGTCAACAAGATATATTATTATAACGGTGTCAATACAACCAATCCAGTCGCTGCTTCGGGCGAAAGGGCTATGGTGTTGGCAATGCAGAACCTGGCGCGCATCAAGACCGAGGCTCAGAAGACCAATTTCATCCAGCAGATATTGGTTGCCATTGTCGACAAGATTGTGGTTGATTATTCCACCAAGTTCAATTCGTTCTCATCCGTCTCTTCATCGCTCTATTCCAAGTACTTCTCTGGCTACGACGATGCGACCAAACAGGAATGTCTTGACTATCTCCTCACCAAGGGTTTCCTGTCGAGAGGTGACGACCCGTCGTGGGGAACACAGAAGAACGGGTACTACCCAAGTTCATCTACCGACTTGTCTGACTTTGCACAGCTTGTTGTAATCAATGATATGGAGACCATTGAATCCGATTATGCCAAGTACCCGATAGTCATACAAAAGGCAAAGACAATGGTTGAATGCCTTGAAAGTGTTGGATACGTGTTCGACAAAGAAGAAACAGAAGAATAAAAAGAAACGAGTATGAATATAAGATTCCTATATATGGCAGCCATTGCATGTGCGGCTGTGTTCGCCTCATGCAGCGATGACGACGATTCGGTGGCCGAGATGGCTTATCCCACAAATAGCGGCACGTTCGTTGATGAGCGCGATGGCTTCGAGTATCACTGGGTACGTTATGGAAACCTCGACTGGATGGTCGACAACGGACATTACCTCATCAATGATGAAACCTACTGTCGTGTGTATCCGGTCAATGCTGGTGGTGGACATACCGACTACACCGACAAAACCAATTGGAAGAAATACGGTTGCCTCTACACTGTGTCGGGAGCCAAGATGGCTTGTCCCGATGGATGGCGTTTGCCTACAGACGAAGACTGGCAGAACCTTGAACGCTATTTCGGTATGTCGGAAAAGGAAGCCAAGTCCTATGAGTGGAGAGGCATGATTGCACAAAACCTCCTGAAGGCATCCGACGATTCCACATCAATTCATCTGCAGTTGGGCGGTTTCTACACAGAGAGTTGGAACAACTGGTCGTCGCATTTCCGCGAGTGGTCTGTGATAGGCTATTACTGGACTTCTACCATAGACGAGTCAAAAGAGAACGGACTCTATTTCTATCGTAAATTCATGTGGAACAAGGATGGAGTCTACAGACAAAGCACCTCTCCCGAAGACATGTTCTTCAGTGTAAGGTATGTGAGAGATGCGGCACAAGAGACTGAGTAAACTTTTGTTTCTGGTGTAGATGTATGCTGTGCCAAGTGCATGGCTGAGATTAGTGATATAGATATAATAAGGAGAAATCAGTATTGTAATAAGGAAAACTTGGTATTATAATAAGGAGTAATCGTTTTTAGGAGAATAACAATGAAGAAAGTATTAGTGTCATCAATGATGTTGCTCATGTCATTGGTGGTGTCAGCGCAGACGTCAACCATCGAGGGCCGTCTGAAAGATTATAAGGAAACCGACACCGTGCTGGTGTATATGCAGGAGAAGGGCGACATCGATACGGTGAAACTCGACAACAAAGGACGTTTCACCTATAAGGCAGATGTGAAGGACTTGTCCGAAGCTCTCGTCTTCCTTTTCGGACGTGGAGGCGAAGGACGTGACCACTCATGTTGCATCCTGGTAGTTCCGGGAGAGTCATGCGGCGTGACCCTCTCTACATCCAAGCCCGATGCCAATGGCAAGATGAAGTTGCTTGCCGAGTTCAAAGGCAACGACTCTGCCAAGCAGGAATATGCCAACCTCTTCTATAACCTCATCAGCCAGTCATCAGACTTGACTGCAGACGAACTGGTGAAGCAGGCAAGCTATGCCGACTGCAAGAAGCATATAGGAACTATAATGGCACCGCTTCGTGCAACTATAGGAAAGATTAAAGACAAGGACTTTGCCAAGCAGGCAACTGACGCTATCAATTCACAAGCTGACAATGCGCTCCTTTCTTATGCAGTGGATGCACAGAAGGCAGGCAAGAATATGGAGGCAGACAACGACTTCATGGCTTTCGTCAACTCCATCGACAAGAACGACACTCTGCAGGCTGGCAACATCGTGAGCTATCTGCAGTGGTATCAGGCAGCACATGGCGACAAATATCTTCCGCTTACTGGTGAGGCTGCGCAACTCAAGCACTTGAACGAGTACACACAGAATCAGGATGTACGCAACAAAGTGGCAAACTCCTACTTACAAAGCGTGTTCTTCTATGCTTCATTCGGTGTGAGTCCTTCCACTCCCGATTTTCAGGGACTTTACGAACAGTATCTGCAAGTAAGCACCGACACTACTTACACTTCATTCGTCACTGAGCAACTCGAGAAGATGAAGATGTCGGCAGCCGGTCAAGAGGCAGTGAACTTCACTTTGGCTGATGCCAATGACAAGACCTGTGAGTTCAAGGACATCGTTGGCAAGGGTGCAGTGACCTATGTCGACTTCTGGGCTACTTGGTGTGGTCCGTGCAAGCGTGAAATCCCTTACCTTGCCACTATGGCAGAGCATTTCAAGGGCAACGACAAGGTTCGCATCATAAGCATCTCCATCGATGCCGACCACGATGCATGGAAGAAGATGATAGGGGAGGACAAGCCTGCTTGGGCTCAGTACATCATTCCCGACTTGACCACTTCAGAAGCAATCAAGAGTTACGACATCAACAGCATCCCACGCTTCATGATTTTCGATGCCGAGGGTAAGTTGTATAATGGCAATGCCTCACGTCCTTCACAGGAGGAGACAACAACTCTCATTGAGTCATTGATAAAATAAAGACAGATTGGTGATGAGGAGATTATTGTACATAGTATTTGTCCTGATGTTTTCTGCGAACTGCATGTTTGCAGAAGACAAGGATACTCTTGCTGTCTCCTCTTCTGTCAGTGCAGGTGATTCTGCGGTGACCGACAGTTCCGACTTTGTCCGCTCGAGCATCATATTCCTGGAACGTGACAAGGGGAGCGCCGTTGCCTTCTTCGGACATATCGCACTTCGCTTGCAATGCCCGTCGGCAGGCTTGGACTATGCTTTCACATTCACCGGCAGCGAACAACAGGCATGGTATGATATCCTATTGGGTACCGACCTTTTGGCATTGGCACCTACACCGTTCCACAAGTTCGTTACGAAGTATAATGATGAGGGCAGAAGCGCGTATGAATATCCGCTGAATCTGACTCTTGTCGAGAACCGTGAACTGTGGCGATTGGTGGACAAGTATGTGAAGAAAGGACTCTATCTGCAGGACGACCACATGAATCATGGTTGCGCTCAGGAAACTGCATCACTTGTCCTCTCTGTGGTGAACGGCGAGATAAAGTACGGACCTTATGCCGACAGTATCGGCGATACCTACAGCACCTTGGTGCGTCGTCAGGCAGACGAAGGCAGCTGGCATTTCCTTGTGTTCTATGCAGTTTCAGGTCCTGACAAGAACCGTAAGCTCAACTACGAAGAACGGTTGTTGCTTCCGTCGGATATGATTGAGGCGTGGAAAGAGGCAAAGATTGTTGACAATGCGGGCGTGGAACGCAACCTGTTCAAGACTGCTGCTCCAATATGTTATCCTGCAAGCAAGCCAATGGCATCACGGCAGTTGGGCTATTCCACCGTACTGGTGTTCGGACTTGTCTTGGGCATCGTCGTCGTGGCTTCACTTCTGCAGTTGCTGACATCGAAAGTCCGGATGCTTGCAAAGGCGACGGATGGAATGCTGCTGGCTTGTGTGTCATTGTTTGCATTGGCACTTCTTGCCATCCACTTGTTCTCCTCTCTGTCTACAATGCGTGGTTGGACCCACAGCTTTGTCGACTTCAATCCTGTGCCGCTTCTCGTTTGGCTCGTGTCTTTGAAGCGACAGTTCACGCATAAAGTATGGATGCAGGTCTATGCCGTCTATAGCATTGTCCTCATTCTGCTGATTGTGTGGATGCTCGTCAATCCTGTGCAGGTCGACCCTGTGGAAATCATGATTGCCGGCACACTGCTGGTGCGTTGCATGACAAACGTGGTAATAAACAAACGACTGAATACGAACGATATAAACAAACGGCTGAATACGAACGATAATAAACAAACGAATAGATACAAACAATTAAAGACAAAAAGCAAACTATGAAAAAACTTTACAAAATCAGTGCCAGTGCACGTCTCATTCTGACGTCACTCATCCTGACACTTGCCTTCTCACAGGCTTGGGCTGGAGACAAAATGTACTATTGGTATGTGAACGATGTAATGTCTTATCCTACCGGTGGCGGAACAGTCTACATCGCAGAAACTGAAACTAAAGAAGCCGACCGCAAGTACGACACAGAAATGGAACTGAAGTCCTGCATAGAAGGATATGGAGGTGAGACTTTCTATGTATATGCAAAGCCTGACGACGGTTTTATTTTCCTCGGCTGGAAAGCCCTCGACGCTTCCTATTATGACGATATGTTGGACGACCCAAGTATCAAGGTCGAAGACTATCTCTCAAAAGATTTCATCAGCTATAATCAGAACGAGAGCTTCTATCTGAAGACAACAGCTGCCAGCGCAAAGACTACTCCAGAACAATATCACTTGGTGCCCGACACCACACTCGTGGCATTGTTCGGACACGTGTCATTGCTTTATGTTTCCGGACAGAACGATCTCGGAACTATGGAAATTGAAGACCCGACAGTCGGGATTGGGGATTTCACTTACATCACTGCCACTCCTAACGAGGAACTCAACGCTTCATTCCTTTACTGGCTCGACAGCGACGGCAATGTCTATTCCACCGATGCACGTTGTGAAATCAATGTGACAAAGAACGTCACCTACACAGCCGTGTTTGCAGCACCAAACTACGAGACACTCGATTTCGGCGAGGGCGGATATAAGGTGTTTTGCTCACCCGACAAGGATGTGGAATACGACAACTCTGTAGTTTCCCACACATACCTCACTCCGCAGATAACGTCAACCCTCACTTATATTCTCAGATACGATTTGGTACCTGGATACAAGGAGGTGGAAAAAGACACTGTCATCAATGGAGAAGATGCCGTTGTTATCGTGCAGGTTCCCGACACACAGGAGGTTCCAGTGTGGGCAACCGAAGAATACGTGGACTATCCAAACAGCTTCACCGGAAGCGAATACATCACCGACACTTGCACTTACTATTATGGCTTCGCTGCCGGAGATGCTGTTCTGCTCCACGGAACAGGTCTTACAACCATCCATTATGTTGACCCGTCAGAAAGTTCAGTCAGTCTTTCTCAGGACAAACTTACTGCTGCAGCAGCCGATGGCACCGACATCGCAACTCTCGACCAGGACACAGCCAAGTACTATCTCTTCGACGAAAAGACCAATACCTTCAATGCAGTCACTTCAGGCGTTGTTCCAGCAGGCTCCGGTTATCTCGTCATCACCAACGATATGCCTGAGTACAAGTACGACAAGCTCTACTTCGTCAAAGCTGCTGAGTATGAAAGCATCAGATACGATGTCAATTCCGACGGCTCAATCGACACTGGTGATGTCCTCACCATCTATAATGCCATCCAGTCAGGCGAAACCGACGGAATGGACGTAGACAGCAATGGTACAGTCGACACCCAGGATGTCCTCAGCGTTTACGGGAAGATTGGCAACAACTGACATCCAATGAATCAATCTGAATGGTGCAATGCAACTCGCAGTTGTCTGCACCATTCTTTTTTTCTTTCGACTATATTTTCTTTCGACCATAAATACAGAATTGCTTATGACCAAGAATACAAGAAACCTGCTCACACTGCTTCTGCTCTCGTTCTGCCTCATGGCAACAGCCCAGCAGAAAACCTTCCGCATTCATGGCAAGATGCCAGGACTGAAGAAGGGAATGACAGTCTCTTTGTTCAAGGCTGAACACGAACCGGACTCTTCGTTCAGTGCCGAGGACATTGAACTGGGATTGGTAGACTTCACCCAACCTGCGGAAGACACCAGTGAACTTGCCACTGTCGTCCTGTCCAAGGACGGAGAGTTCCTGCTTGAAGGAACAGTCGACCATCCCCAGCTCTGTACCCTCATATCCAACAATGTGGACCTTATCGAGAAGAAGAACAAGGGCAAGTCCTACGAAGGCATCCGTTGGACCTACACACCCGTGTTCGTTGACAATGTGGATATGGAATTGCAGGTGAAGAACTATGACTTGTGGACCGATGAGCCGGTAACCAAGGATTTCCGCATCGTGGGAGGCAAGGTTCAGGAGGACTTCAATGCCTACAACCTCATGCTGCAGGAGTCGGGAACCGAAAGCACGGACTTCAATCCTTCCTACGAGATGGACACCAAGTTCATCAAGTCCCGTCCCTCGTCAGTCGTTTCGCTCTATCTTGCCAACCGCATCCTTACAAACGGTTACAACTTCAGCAAGGAGCAGTTGCATTTCCTGAAAGAGACAATACAGCCATGTGAGGCAGATACTGCGCGCTACAACAAGTATCTCACCCGGATGAGCAATGCAGAACTCACAGCAATCGGCAATCCCGTTGTCGACCTCGACATCGAGGACGAGGCAGGAAAGGGCATGATGCTTACCGGCGTGCTGCCTAAGTCAAGGCTCGTGTTGGTGGACTTCTGGGCAAGTTGGTGTGGCATTTGCCGTGCATCAACCCCCGAGATAAAGGAACTCTATGCAGCATATCCGCGCGAGGTGTTTGATGTAATCAGCGTGTCATGTGACACCCACCACGAGAACTGGGTGAAGGCATTGGAGAAAGACGCCATGCCGTGGAAGCAATACGTCCTCACCGAAAAAGGCTACAAAGATTTCTTCGACAAGTATCAGCTCGTAGGAGTCCCTTATTACCTGCTCGTCAACTCAGATGGCAACGTAATCGGCAGTCCTGGCAGCATCAGCCACGTCAAGGAAACCATAGAGCAGTATTGCAAGTAAGGAGGTCCGGCACCGACACCTTACGGAACCGTTTTGCTTTGCATGGGAGTAATCGCAACTCTTGTGCAAAGCATTTTTTTTTTGTGGTAGCTATATGCTTTTGGACTCCGGTAACTGGCGCTTTTTATTCAAGAAGATTCACGGTTTGGAATGTTTGAATTGCGATTTTGGATGGAAGTAAGGAAAGATACAGAAAATGCCAATCATCCGAACTTCCGTAAGGGGAGACAATCTCACATTCCTTCTCAGACAATTTGCGATACAAAATTACAAATAAATACTCAGTTAGCCCCGAAAAATATGCAGAGTTTGTTTGCGTTTCACAAATAATTCGTATCTTAGCGCCGTAATTGGCAAACAAGTGAAAACTATGGCAGAAATCGTGAATTGCTATCCTGTGGGGATACAGACATTTGAGGAGATCCGCAGTAAAGGATATCTCTATGTGGACAAGACGAAATACATCACCGACTTCCGCAGGAAGATGATGAAATATGTCTTTCTGAGCCGCCCCAGACGGTTCGGCAAATCCCTCTTTGCCTCCACGCTGCAGGCATACTTTGAGGGACGGA
>CAVISR010000035.1:0-26659 GCA_963645405.1 Acutalibacteraceae bacterium | reverse complement strand
AGTTCGCTCTTTGCGAGATTCCTTGCAAGTCGGCAATTTTCGGATGGTTACGAACGTACTGCGGTACGTTGTGGAACGTACTGCTGTCAAATTGTACAACGTACTGACCCCATAACAATACATCGTGTGACATCTGGTTTGTCGGGCTGAAAGCCCAACTGCACCCAGCCCAGGGTGCCGTTCTTCCGCTTTCGCTTCAGAACTCTGCCCTGGGCTGATTGTAGTTGCCTCTTCGAGGCGTGGCAATAGGAGCTAGCTCTCTCCGAGGGCGTTAAAGCGAGCGTGGGATGTGGACTGTAAAACAATGCGAGCTTGCGCTCGAGCGTATTCGTTTCATGCAAATATTCATGACAGATTAATGGGACATTGACGGACATTGATGTTGAAGAAATCTTGGCCATGTAGTCTTTGCCATCTCTACTATATCTGTTGGCCATGTAGTTTGCCGGTTCTGCTATCCCTGTTAGTCATATAATCTTTGCCGACCCTTCTCAACCCTTGTCTGATACAGCAGCAAGACTGCGTTTTACAAGCTGGTAGAGCTTGTCGTTAGGACGTACTCTCTCGTTGACCTTGAAACTGATGTGCTGGCCTTTGACGGCAGTCTGTACTGGTTGCAGGTCGAAGCGGATTTCATCAACAGTTTGAATCAATGCACCGGTTGTGGTACCAGTCACCAAGACCTTGTCGCCAACGGACAAATCACTACTTTCTATAAGGAATTCACCAACACCGATATTGGAGAAATATTTGATGCACTTGCCCACATACACTTTCTGTTCGGTAGCCCTACTTCCATATACTTCGCTCCATTCTCCCAGTCGTTGTCCCTGATAATAACCGTCCCAGAATCCCCGGTTGAAGACTGTTGCGAGTTCCGCATTCCATTTGTGTTTCTTCTCGTCGGTAAATGTACCGTCGATAACGCTGTTGAGCGCTTCGTTGTAAGCTCTTACTACGGTATGAACGTATTCTGCTCCGCGTGCACGTCCTTCTATCTTGAAGACCCTTACACCGGCATTCATCATCACGTCGATGAAATCTATTGTCTTCAAGTCCTTCGGCGACATGATATACTTGTTGTCGACATTCAGTTTGCAGCCTGTCTCGAGGTCTGTTACTTCATAGCCACGCCTACATATCTGCACACATTCGCCCCGATTGGCGCTTCTGCCAGCGTTCTGGAGACTGAGATAGCACTTGCCGCTTATTGCCATGCAGAGGGCTCCATGGCAGAACATCTCAATCCTTATAGGTTTGCCGGATGGACCTGTGATGTTTCTGCACTGAATCTGTTCGTAGATTTCCTTCACTTGCCACATATTGAGTTCCCTTGCCAGTACTGCCACATCGGCAAACTGAGCATAGAACTGCAGTGCTTCGATGTTTGAGATATTGAGTTGTGTACTCAGGTGTACCTCGACTCCCACCTGGCGACAGTAGGTCATCACAGCCACGTCGCTGGCAATGATGGCAGATATGCGAGCTTCTTTTGCGGCATCCACGATGGTGTGCATCATGTCGATGTCTTCATCGTATATGATGGTGTTGACAGTCAGGTAACTCTTCAGTCCATGCTGATGACATGTTTCGGCAATTTCCTTCAGGTCATCGACAGTGAACGGGTTGGCTGAGTGTGAACGCATGTTGAGTCGTCCAATACCGAAATAAACGCTGTCGGCTCCCGAATTGATTGCTGCAGCCAGACTCTCCCTGCTGCCCACAGGAGCCATTATCTCAAAATCATTCCTTTTCATACTTCACAAGTTATTTCCCCCTTATAATCTTCTTGATATCGTTGAGTTTGTTCAGTGCCTCAAGGGGAGTGAGGCTGTTGACATCGAGATTGAGAATCTCATCACGCACCTGACTGAGTACAGGGTCGTCCAGTTGGAAGAAAGACAACTGATGGTTGCCACTGTTGGCTATTGTCTCCGTTTGTGGACGGCTTATGCCATCGCCCGAGTTGTTCTTCTCCAGCTCTTTGAGTACCTGCTCCGCTCTGCGTACAACACTTGGCACCATACCTGCTATTTTGGCTACATGAATACCGAAAGAATGTTCGCTGCCGCCTGGTACGAGTTTGCGCAAGAATATCACCTTGCCGTCGGCTTCGCGTACGGACACATTGAAGTTCTTCACTCGGGTAAAGAGCCGCTCCATCTCGTTGAGCTCGTGATAATGGGTGGCAAACAAGGTTCGGCTATGGGCACGGGGATTCTCGTGGATGTATTCGATTATAGCCCATGCGATGGAAATACCGTCGTAGGTACTAGTGCCTCGTCCGAGTTCGTCGAACAGCACCAATGATCTTGGCGACAGATTGTTGATGATGCTACTTGCTTCGGTCATTTCAACCATGAAAGTACTTTCGCCTACGGATATGTTGTCGCTTGCTCCGACACGTGTGAAAATCTTGTCGGTAATGCCGATATGTGCACTGTCGGCTGGTACGAAACAACCTATCTGTGCCATTATGGTAATCAAGGCTGTCTGACGTAGCAGGGCAGATTTACCAGCCATGTTAGGACCAGTTATGATGATAATCTGTTGACGCTCGGAGTCCAAATACAGGTCGTTGGCAATATATTGTTCTCCTATAGGCATCTGACGTTCAATCACAGGGTGGCGTCCCTGCTTGATGTCAATCACGAGGCTGTCGTCCACAACAGGGCATACGTAACGGTATTCCTTGGCGCACAATGCAAATGAAAGGAGGCAGTCGAGCCGGGCAATCTTTGTGGAGTCGTTCTGCAGCGGTGTGATATATTCCATTGAGGCAGTTACCAGTTCGTTGAACAGACGTGTCTCAAGTGTCAGTATCTTCTCCTCTGCACCCAATATTTTCTCTTCATATTCCTTCAGTTCTTGCGTGATATAGCGCTCGGCAGACACCAGCGTCTGTTTTCTTATCCAGTCGGCAGGCACATGGTCCTTGAATGTGTTGCGGACTTCCATATAATATCCGAACACATTGTTATATCCTATCTTGAGGCTTTGGATTCCTGTACGCTCAATCTCGCGCTGCTGCATTTTGAGAAGATAGTCCTTGCCGGCATAGGCGATGTTGCGCAGTTCATCAAGTTCCGGATTGACACCATCGGCAATCACTCCACCTTTGTTTGTCAGATAGGGAGCATCCTCCCTAATCTCCTTTTCGATACGCTCACGCAGGGTGTCGCACAGCTCGAGCGATTCTCCAATCTTGTGAATGGTTGCGTCATCGGATTCGAGGCAAAGCCGTTTGATTGGTATGATTGCCTGCAGAGATTGTTTCAATTGCAGGAAATCCCGCGGTGAGACTCTGCTTACCGCAATCTTACTTGCTATACGCTCGATGTCACCTATCTTGTGGAGTTGCTCTTCAATGCTGTCGCGGAAGTCGGTGTGGCGGAAGAAATATTCCACTACTTGCTGTCTTGCCCTTATCCGGTCAATGTCTTTCAGCGGGAAGACTATCCATCGGCGCAGAAGACGTCCGCTCATCGGACTTATTGTCTTGTCAATCACATTGAGCAGGGATGTTCCGCCTTCGTTCATCGGGTCAAGCAGCTCAAGGCTTCTGATTGTGAACTTGTCGAGGCGTACATACTTGCTCTCGTCTATCTGACTGATGGAGCGTATGTGCCCTATGTTGGTGTGTTGGGTCTGTTCAAGATAATGGAGGACTGCACCCGACGCTATGATTGCGTTCTTCAGATGGTCGATGCCGAATCCTTTCATGTTCTTCACCCCAAAGTGGTGGAGGACTTTATTGCGTGCCGTGTCATCGGCATAAACCCAGTCTGCAAGCGGATATTTGTTGAGTTTCTGTCCAAACGAGCGTTCAAACATATCGCGTTTGCTTTCTTCGTACAGCACTTCTTTCGGAGAGAAGTTGGTAAGGAGCTTGTCGATATAGTCCACTACTCCTTCGCCTACAAGAAACTCGCCTGTGGAGATGTCCAGGAATGCAACGCCGCATGAAGATTTGCCGAAGTGGACAGCTGCCAGGAAGTTGTTCTCTTTGTTGTTGAGCACATTGTCGTTCATTGCCACACCCGGTGTGACTATCTCCGTGATGCCGCGCTTCACGAGTTTCTTTGTGAGTTTCGGGTCTTCCAGTTGGTCGCAGATTGCCACTCGCTTGCCTGCCCTTATCAGTTTGGGCAGATACACATCAAGTGCATGGTAGGGAAATCCTGCCATGGCAGTGTTGGTAGACCGCTCACTACCGCCTGTGCCTCGTTTGGTCAGGGTTATACCCAAGATGTCGGCTGCAATGGTAGCATCTTCGGCGTATGTCTCATAGAAGTCACCACAACGGAAAAGAATCAAAGCATCGGGATGCTTTGCCTTCAGGTCGTAGAACTGCTTCATCATTGGGGTTATCTCTTCCTTTGCCATATCAGAATATGTTTTTAAGACCGTCAAAGAACTTCCACATGACTATTCCTGCCGCTGTGCTTACGTTCAGTGAGTGTTTTGTTCCGTATTGAGGAATCTCTATGCATCCGTCACACATGTCGACCACCTCTTGCTTTACTCCTTTTACTTCGTTGCCGAGTACTATTGCATACTTCTTGTCTGTGTCCACCTCGAAATCCTGCAACATGGTGCTGCCCTCCACCTGTTCTATGGCGATGACTTCATATCCATCTGCTTTCAGGCGGTTCAGTGCTTCTACTGTGTCCTTCACGTGGGTCCATTCCACTGAATCCTCTGCACCGAGAGCTGTCTTGTGGATTTCCTGGTGGGGCGGACATGCTGTTATCCCGCAAAGGTATATTGATTCTATACGGAAGGCATCTGCTGTGCGGAACACGCTTCCTACATTATACATGCTACGCACATCATCGAGGACGACAGTCAGGGGGATTTTCCTGCTCTTCTTGAAGTCGTCTACCGTGATGCGGTTCATCTCGATTACGTTCAGTTTCCTCATCTCTTTTACTCCTTCATTGTGCCTTGTCGGCAGACTTTACCAATTCATTCAGCTTTTTGCGCAGTTCGTTCAGAGTCTCGCCTCTATCCACGATCTTGTGTTGCCTGTCAATAAGCAGATAAGCGGGGACTGATGTCACTCCCAACTGCGTTACTGCCGGTGAATCCCATGCGTGTCCGTCGCAGCAATGGTCGCATGCTACGGAATCCTCACGGATGAAATCCTCCCATCTGTAGATTTCTGTGTCAACGGAGAAGGATATGAACTTGACTCCTTTGTCCGCGAACTGTTTGGAGAGGTTGGACAGTTCTGCAATGTAGTTATATTGGTTTGGCATCCATGATGCCCAGTAAATCATCGCTGTATAGTCTGCCTTGATATTGTGCAGACTGATGTTGTGCTTGCTCTTTGACGTCAGTTTCAGGTCCGGCACCTTTTTCCCCACTTGTCCGCTCTCGATGGATTTGAGCCGGTTGCTTATGGTCATGATGAATCCTTTGTCCAGGTTCTGCTTCTTGAGCAGCTTGACAATGTCCTTCAGCTTGTTCAGTGGAGTTGTGTCGTCTTGCACGAAGTAACGCTCGAAGAGGTAAGTGGCTACCGGTGATGCTGCATTGTCGGTGATGTACTGAAGCGCCTCGTTCTGGATTTCCTTGTTGGTCATTTTCTTAGTGGCTTCACGGAACTTGTTCATCAGGTCGTTTGCCTCGTTGCCTTCCACATGGTAGTTCTTCAGGTCGTTGGCTGATGCCGTATACTTGATGTCATCGCCTCCGTTGACGAAAATCACCTGTTCGAGGGCATTGGGGAAGACGAGGACATAAGGCGTCATTTCCTGCACAGCACCTCCGTATGCAAATTCGCCTTTCTCAATGTAGATAGTGTCAAGGCTTGCTGTCTCGTCGTTGAGATTATAGATGAGGAGCTGTCCGGACGGCATGCCGTCGAACAGTCCTCTGATACGGAACTGACTGTCGTTGGAACTGCATGAGAAGCATGCGAACACGAGCACAAGCGCCAACATGGATGTGTATTTCCTGCTGAGTTGGCGTACTGGATACCATACAGACAACCAGCCCACGATGATGACCGTAGCCAGAATCAGTATGATGTCGGATGCATGTACGCTGACTGGGTAGGCATCGATTATGTAACTGCCTGCGGACTGTCCGAACTTTATGATGCCGTAGTGCTGTTGCAACAGACACAAGCCAAGTCCCAACAGTACACCTGCCACGGCTCCTATCAGAGATATTATGCGCCCTTCCATCATGAAGATGCCTGTTATCTGACGTTCTGTAGCTCCCAGATTCCTTAGGACGATGATGTCGTTCTTCTTGTCGATTATGAGCATTGAGATTGACCCGATGATGTTGAAGCATGCAATCAGCAATATGAACGTAAGGAAGATGTAGGAAATCAGTTTCTCAATCTTCATTATCTTGAATGTGTCCTCCTGTTGTTCGTAACGGTCCATCACGCGGTATTTGTCTCCAAGCTGTTTCTTGAATTCTTTTTTCGCCTCGCTGATGTCGGTTCCGGGCTTCAGTTTCAGTTCGATGGACGATACCTTGTCCTTGCGCTCAAACAGATTGCGTGCAAAGCGCAGGGATGTGAGCACATAGTTGGAGTCGTACTTCTGTTGTTTCACGCAGAACGCGACATTTGGGGAGTAGAGCTCGTCGGTATTGAAACTCTCACTCGGATCATTCATGTCAATCTGTTCTCCTCCCCGAGGTGCATATACCTGTATCGGGGTGGCGAATGCAACATCCGCTCCCAGACTGCTCAGGATGTTGATTCCGAAGATGCCGTATTCGATTACGTCGGCATGCAACTCATAGTCGCCGTCGCCGAACTTTATCCGGTCGAAATTGATGAGCTGCTGGAAATTGTCGTCCACACCCTTCACAGTGACCATCATCTGCCGGTTGTTTACCGTAATCAGTGCATTGTCCTGTAATACCTCCGAGTAGACTGCAATCAGTTTGTTTTTCTTCAGTGTTGCCAATTTCTTGCTTCCCGCATCCATGAACTTGCCTTCAACTGCAACGACCTTCAGTTGCGGGTCGAATGCAGTGAAGAGGTTGGCTACCATGTCCTGGAAACCATTGAATACGGACAATATGCAGACCAGTGCAGCTGTGGCTATTGCTATTCCGCATACTGATATGCAACTTATCACATTGATTACGTGGTGGGATTTCTTCGTAATCAGATATCTCTTAGCTATATATAGAGAGAACAACTTATTCCTTTTTTAGCAGTTTGTCAATATTTTCTATATAGTCGAGTGAATCGTCGATGAAGAACCTGAGTTCCGGGATGATGCGCAGTTGGTGGCGTTCCAGGTTTCCCAGTTCGTAGCGTATCTGTGCTGCATTGGCATTGATGTTGTCCAACAGTTCCTGTGCCCGTGATGAAGGATAGATACTGAGGTATGCCTTTGCAATACTGAGGTCAGGACTTATCCTTACCACACTGACTGATATGAGCACTCCTTTCATCTTGCGTGTCTGTGCAAGGAAGATGTTGCTCAGGTCTTTCTGGATCAAGCGTACTATTTTGTTCTGTCTTGTACTTTCCATATTTGTTCTGTTATTGTTTTAGTTTTATTATTGTCAATCCGTCTCTGATTGGAATGATTACCTTCTCTACCCTGGAATCCTTGGCAATGTAGTCGTTGAATTCCATTATGCCGCATGTCTGCTCGTTGCTGATTGGCGGAGTTTCCAGCACATGTCCGTCCCACAGGGTGTTGTCGGCAAAGATG
Organism: Acutalibacteraceae bacterium; assembly: GCA_963645405.1. Taxonomy (GTDB): domain Bacteria; phylum Bacteroidota; class Bacteroidia; order Bacteroidales; family Bacteroidaceae; genus Colivivens. The sequence continues at coordinate 18,962 of CAVISR010000035.1, read as the reverse complement.
TAACCACCAGGATTCATGTATTCGAACACCATCTTGTAGTAGTCGAGGTATGTCCGTTTGTTGCCGTCGATGAATGCCATGTCGTATTTGATGCCCAGGCTTGGCACCACCTGCATTGCATCGCCTATGTAGAACCGTACCTTGTCTGCCCAGGGCGACTGTTCAATCCATGGACGGGTGAAGTCCTCCAGTTCGTCGAAGATTTCTATGGTGTGCACCATGCCGCCGTCTTTCAGTCCTTCTGCCATGCACAGGGCGGAATATCCGCTGAACGTGCCGATTTCCAGTATGTTTGTCGGGCGTATCATCTCTACAAACATCTTCAGCAGTCTGCCTTGCGTATGTCCGCTTGCCATCCTGCCGTAGAGCAATTTGCTCTGCGTGGCACGGTAGAGCCGGTGGAGATAGTCTCCCTCGGTGTCGATGTGGCCTTCTATGTATTCGTCGATTGTCATCCTATGAGTGCTTCAATAGCCAGTCGGTAGGAGTTGAGTCCAAACCCTATTATTGTGCCCTTGCATGCGGGACCAATCATGGATGTGTGGCGGAACGATTCGCGCTGCATCACGTTTGATATGTGTACTTCCACTACGGGGGTAGTCACTGCCCTGATTGCATCCTGCAGGGCAATGCTTGTGTGGGTGTATGCTCCTGCATTGAACACAATGCCGTCCCAACTGAATCCAACTTCGTGTATCTTGTTTATCAATTCACCTTCACAATTGGATTGGTAGTAACTGAGTTCCACCTTGTCCTTGTACATCTCAACAAGCTCTTTGTAATAGTCGTCAATGCTCTGTGCCCCATATATCCCAGGCTCGCGTTTGCCTATTAGATTGATGTTGGGACCATTCAAAATCAAGATTTTCATTTTCCGCTTTTATTTTCTATTCATTGCAAAGGTACAAAAAAATGCACAACGATGATGATGAACACATAATTATTTGTAATTTTGCAGCCTTACAATGACGTATATGATGGAAGATAAAGACATTCAAACCATATTGAGAAGGTATAACCAGTATCTGAAACTGGAGAAGTCGTTCTCGCCGAATACGGTTGAGGCTTACAAGAGAGACCTCGACAAATTCCTTGATTTCATCAGGGAAGAAAACCTGAGTCCGTTTGATGTACAGCTGACGGACTTCCAGTCGTTCTCCTCCAGTCTTTATGCCATCGACATCCATCCCACATCCATCTACCGCATACTCATGGGGGTGAAGAGTTTTTACCGCTTCCTTGTGATGAGCGGTGAACTGGACACTGACCCGATGGAACTGCTGGATTATCCGAAGAAACCGCAACACTTGCCCGATGTGCTTTCGGTGGAGGAAGTGGACTTGATTGAGTCGTGCATCGACTTGTCGCAGACTGAGGGTCAACGGAACAAGGCGATAATAGAGACGCTGTTCAGTTGTGGATTGCGGGTCAGCGAACTGTGCAACCTGAAACTGTCGGACCTTTACCTCGACGAGGGATTCATACGCGTCACTGGCAAAGGCTCGAAACAGCGGCTGGTGCCGATTTCCCCGAAGGCGATAAAGGAACTTCGATTCTATTTCATCGACCGCAATGCAGTCTGTGTGAAGGAAGGGTATGAGGATTATGTGTTTGTAAGTAAGGCGAGGAAGAAGAACCTGTCGAGAATCATGGTCTTTCATCTGGTGAAGGAACTGGTGGAAAAGGCAGGGATAAAGAAAACGGTTAGTCCCCATACGTTCCGCCACAGTTTTGCCACCAGTCTGCTTGAAGGCGGAGCAAACCTAAGGGCGATACAAGCCATGCTTGGTCATGAATCCATTTCGACTACGGAAATGTATATGCATATCGACACCTCGCATCTAAGAGAAGAGTTGCTCACCCACCATCCCCGTTACATGAGAGATTTGGAAAAGTAATCCAAAGTCGGATAGAGGCGTTGCATGCATGCAATGTGTTCTCCGCATTTCCGGAAATGGTATTGCGTGCAAACAATGGCTTGTTCCCGATTGCCGGGAAGGTCTTGATTGCACGCAAAACCTTGCCGTGAGCAAAGAAGTAGGCTTTGCACGCAAACAATACCTACTATTCAAACTGAATGAAGACTTTGCACGCTTGCAATGGCATTTTCCAAAACCAAAAAACTCTCCACCATCAGAATTTGCTGTGGTGGAGAGTTGAAGGATTGAGTTTTATGCTCAGTTATTTGCTCTTAATGTAATCGTAGATTTTGAGGACATCCTGCGTGTCGACAGCTCCGTCGCCATTCACGTCGTAAACTGTGGACGTGGTCTCCGAACTCTGACTCTGCATGTATTCGTAAATGCCAAGTGCGTCCTGAGTATCGACAACACCGTCTCCATTGACATCCTCGACGGTGCTTCCAGTGCTTACGAACTTCCATGAAAGGACTTCTGCATCCTGGTTCTCGCGCTGGATGAAGTAGAGATAGAACACGAGGCTTGACAGTTCGCTGCTCAGCGGAACGGTTATTTCCTCTACTTTGTCGGTGTCGAAGTTTATGGTGGCGATTGGTTCGTTGGTGATTGATGATGTTGTGACATCAATCGTTCCCTTGCCTTTTACTCTCATCGTGATTGCCTTGGCAGGTGCGCCTTCCAGGCTGAAGTCCACTCCCTTTACCATCCACCAGTTGCTGGTTTTTATGGCTGCCATTGCGCCCGACTGCTGCTCGTAAGGATTGACTCTCATTGAACTGCTCTGTGTCACTCCCTTGATGCTTGCGGAATTGGATGTCAGAGGATAGATCTTCTGGTTGCTTTCGGTCACAGCCTGCTTGTTTATCTGTATGTTGCGATAACCGCCATCCAGTCCTTTCTGCTTCTCAAGCCATGTGGTGTGGTAGAGCATGTAGTAGTTGCCGTTGAACTTCTGCAGGTGGCTGTGGTTGTTGCTTCCGCCATATCCCAGGTAACCCGGGTTCGGGAGTATCACGCCTCTGTAGGTCCAGTTGTCTGCCAATGGCTCGTCTGCCACCATATATACTATGGATGCGGCTGAAGGAGCAGTTGTGCTGTAGTTGTCTGACCATTCGCTTGATATTCCCCAGCGTGTGCAGTAAGAGTAAACCCACTTGCCTCCGATGTAGTTCAGTTCGTTGGCTTCGAACTGGCATGGAGCGGAAATCTTCTTGATGTCGCTTCCAAGGCTAATCATGTCGTCGCCCAACTTCACGATTCTTGCGTTTCCGGGTTGCAGGTCTGTACCGATGACATCGCCGCCTCCGAATGTGAGGTAAGCCTCGGTTCCATCGTCATTCATTGCAACTCCCGGGTCGATTACCTGTGAGATGTTTCCGATTCCATCGGTGTTTCTGTCGATGAGTGCCTTGCCGAGTGGGTCTTTCCACGGGCCAGTAGGCGATGTGGATGTGAGCACTCCTATGCCTGTTGCGCTATTGGTGAAATAGAGGTAGAAATGTGTCTTACCGTCGGATTCAACTCTGCTCGTAATGGACGGAGCCCATGAGGTGTAGATCCATGGTGCAATCGCCTTCACATCGATGGTTCCGTGGTCGGTCCAGTTGACCATGTCTTCGGTCGACATGCAGACCAACGACGTAATCTTCGAATAGTTGTTGGCTGAAAGTCCGTCGGTGGCATCGAACTGCTGCTGGTCGTTGGTTCCGTAAACATACAAGCGTCCGTTGTAGACGATGCTGGTCGGGTCTGCCATGAATTTATCGGCAGATATCGGGTTGCTGTTTGTCGTTGACTTCGCAGAAGTGGCAAGTGGCTCTTCAGTGGTTTCATCGACGTTCTGTATGAACTGGAATGTGTAGAACGTACCTGGCTGCAATGACAGTTTCACTTTCTGTGCACTGTTGGCATACTTGCTGCTGACATCCTTGACCAGGCGATTGACATAGTCATTTGTGGCAATCTGCTCCACTTTCTGCGGTTTGAACGGCAGGGCAACTGTCAGATTGTAGATGTTGGTGGACTTGTTGAGGATGAAGAGTGTGACAGTGTCGCCCGATTCGCTTATGTAGGACGAACCGCCCAAAAGTCCACTGTTCTTGTCGGTGAGGACGGACTGTATGCGTGTCTTGCCTGTTGCGTATTTTGCATAGTGACCAAAGACGTAAGCCCTTTTCCACAGTTCAGTTTTGCTTCCTCCGTGATTGGTTGCGAAGAAATGGTGAGTCATGCTGTAGTAGACGTAGGCATTGTAACCGGCTGACAAGGCTTTTTCGATGCTCTCAATCATGCTGTACTCGGCAGAGAACTTGCCGGTGTAATCGTCGTCGTAGTCAATCAGGAATTCGGTCATCCACATGTGCTTGCCGGTCTGGCTTGTCACGTTCTCCACGAACGACCAGTCGTTGGTTCCGTAGAGGTGGTTGCCCCATACGTCGATGTTGTCCACTGCATCCTGCATGGTGAGCAACTTTTTGTTGTAGCTGTGCTGTCCCCATCCGAAGCACTCAGGACCCATCACCTTGCACTTGGGGTCAATCTTTTCCCTGGCTGCCTTGACCATCGCTGCCATTTCGGAAGGTGAATAAATGCAGCTCTCGTAGCTTGCATGCTCCACTCCGTCGTCGGTGGCTGTAGGAGTGTAGTCACTCTCGTTCTGGATGGAAATCATGTCGATTGGACATCCTTTCTGTTCCATTGTCTCACGATAGCGCTCGAGGAAATCGGCATAGGCAGTGTAGTATTTCGGATTTATGGCACCGCCGTTGGAGCCTTGTCCACCCCATGCGTGTTCCACCAATGGCCACACCCATGTGCCGTAGTCGTTCTGATACTTCTCGGTTTTTGATGTCTTATACTTCTTTGGCGGAGTCCAAGGAGTGGCAAATACCTGCAAATTCGGATTGACTTTACGCGCCCACTTTATCGGGTTGCCATATTCGCCCCAGCCGCTTTCGTTAGGGTTGATACGGATACGCATGATGTTGAGGCCCATCTGTCCTTCGCCTGTACCCCAGAGCTTGTTCACTTTCTCCTGGGTGTAGACATCGCCCCATGCTGCGTCCATGCCTGTGCCTCCAAAGCCGTCGATGTACTGATACTTGGTCTGGGCACGCATCACAAGTATCGCGGATTTCGTCTGTGCCCATGCAGTAGGCAATAGGCTCATCGCCATCAGACCTGTCAAAAATAACTTCTTATTCATCATAATAGTATTGGTAGTTTTCATTTCCAATGCAAATGTAGATAATTTATCGGTATCGTTGTAGCTCTATACATAAGGAGAAAGATGGAATGTTACAAAGTCAACAACAATTGAAACAACACAATGCCGTTGTGCAATGTGAGTGGGAATCAGAACTCAAATTGAATGGGATGGCACGGACGTTGAATTTCCGTAGTCGGTTTGCAGTTGAGTGATGTTGAATGCTGAAATGACTTCGCGAACTGTCCCTATTTCAGTGTAGAATGAAAAGATGTCGGATTTTTGTTTGCAAACATGGCAATAAATGTCTACCTTTGCATATTATTTCATAGCTAACGCAAAATAAATGACAGACAAGCGTAATACATTCAGTGGATCGATAGGATTCGTACTTGCAGCTGCAGGCAGTGCTGTGGGACTCGGAAACATATGGCGTTTCCCTTATCTTGCTGCGCGCGATGGCGGCGGCTTGTTCCTTATTATATATATAGTTCTGGCAGTTACATTCGGTTTCACTCTGCTGATAACCGAGATAGCTATTGGCCGCAGATCGCAGCAGGGTCCGCTCACTGCATACAAGTTCTTCCACAAGAAGTGGAATTTCCTTGGGCATCTCTCGTTCATTGTCCCGTTCATAATCTATCCCTACTACTGCGTGATAGGCGGTTGGGTGCTGAAATACCTGTGGACTTATATCGTGGGTGACGGCAGTGCGGCTGTAGCCGACGGATATTTCAGAGGGTTTGTGTCTGAGGAATGGGCTCCAATCCTCTTTATGCTGGTGTTTGCCGCATGCAGCTTCCATGTGGTTTGCCGTGGAGTGAACAAAGGCATAGAGAAGTATTCACGCATCATAATGCCGGCATTGGTTCTGCTGGTGGTCTTCATCTGCGTCTATTCCCTGTTTATCAGCCACACGGATGAGAATGGCGTAACCCGTACAGGACTGGAGGGCGCTGCTGTGTATTTGATTCCGAATCTTGACGGAATCACCTTCAAGCAGTTCCTCATGATTGTGCTCGATGCGACGGGACAGTTGTTCTATTCACTCTCCATCGCCATGGGAATCATGGTGGCATACGGCTCGTACATGAAGCGCAGCGTAAACTTGGGCAAGGCTGTGGATTATATCGAGATTTGCGACACTGTCATAGCTGTGTTGGCTGGTCTGATGATTATTCCGGCGGTTTATGTGTTCATGGGCACGGAGGGAATGTCGTCCGGACCTGGACTGATGTTCGTGGCACTTCCCAAGGTGTTTGACTCGCTCGGTTCGTTCGGACCGGTGGTCGGAATCATGTTCTTCCTCATGGTGCTGTTTGCTGCAATCACAAGCGCCGTTTCCATATTGGAGGCAATTGTGTCGAGCTTGATTGACCGTTTCCATTGGAGCCGCACGAAATCGGTGTGTATCGTGTCGGCAGTGGAACTGGTTCTCTCTTTCATCGTTTGCCGCGGCTACAATGACCTGTACTTTGAGTACGGGTTGCCAAACGGTGCTACAGCCCAGATTCTGGATGTGTTTGATTATGTCAGCAACAATGTCCTCATGCCATTCCTCGCAATATGCACGTGCATTCTTATTGGTTGGGTGGTGAAACCGAAGCTTCTGGTCGGTGAAATCCGACTCAATGGCTATAAGTTCCACAGAAAGCGCATGTACATCATCATGCTGAAGTTCGTGGTTCCAGTCTTGTTGACCATCCTGCTCCTCGGTGCGTTCGGAATATATTAGAACAAGGTTGGCGCTTCGTGCGAATAAACTTAGAGCCAATCTGCGCTTAGACAAAGTCTTGCTTGGATATGGTAGCGCTTAGACATTGACGGACAATCTTATAATCTTATTGGTAAAGGCAAAATAAAAGAGCGGCTGTTGTGCCGCTCTTGATGTTTTATGACGATGCTGTCTGCTTGTCTCTTATAGCTCCTGCAGACTGTGATGCTGCTCACTTGTCTTTCTTGCTGCTATCGTCTTTTCTGTAGCTTTTGTAGATGGTGATGCCGAACCAGATGATGGCGAATACGAAAAACGCTGAGAAGCCGTAGAACGATGCATCGTTGAAGTAGGTGGCTGCCCATACCGTAGCTCCCAGGCAGATGACCATGAACGCAAGGGAAACTATCATCAGTATCTTCTGTATCTTTGCCATATCACTTGTTCAGTTTCCAGGTGAAACCGTCTTTCGTGTCCTTCACTTCGAATCCAAGTGCGGCAAGCTGGTCGCGAATCATGTCGCTCGTAGCCCAGTCTTTGTTTGCCTTGGCTTTCATGCGCTGCTCAAGAAGCATGTCGACCACTTTTCCGAAGGCTTCTTCGCGTGCTTCGCTTTGGTCCTGACCCCCACCGTTTGACTTCTGCAGTCCGAGGATGTCGAACGCAAACAGCTCGAATGTGGCTGTCAGTGCTTCGAGCACATCGGCTGTAATCGTTGCGCTCTTGTCGGCTACTTGGTTGATGATGCGTGAGGCATCGAACAGGTGGCTTATCACCATTGGTGTGCTGAAGTCATCGTTGAGCGCGTCGTAGCATTTCTGACGAAGGTCGTCCACATATTGCATGTTGACGGTTCCTGTGCTCGACGGCTGCAGGCTTTTCAGCGTCTTGTAGGCATCCATCAGGCGTTCCAGTCCTTTTTCTGCAGACTGAAGGGCATCGTTGCTGAAGTCCACAGTGCTGCGGTAGTGTGCCTGGAGGATGAAGAATCGGATGGTCATCGGGTTGTAGGCTTTGGCAAGCATCTCGTTGCCGTCCTTGTCTTTGTGGCTGCCGCTGAAGAACTCCTGCAGGGTGATGAAGTTGCCGAGGCTCTTGCCCATCTTCTGTCCGTTGATGGTTATCATGTTGTTGTGAACCCAGTAGTGCACCATCTGGTCGCCCTGGCTTGCCACTGCCTGTGCTATCTCGCATTCGTGGTGTGGGAATATCAAGTCCATTCCTCCTCCGTGGATGTCGAAGTGGTTGCCGAGGTATTTTCTACCCATGGCTGTGCACTCGCAGTGCCATCCGGGGAATCCGTCGCTCCATCTCGATGGCCAGCGCATGATATGCTCGGGCTGTGCTTTCTTCCACAGCGCGAAGTCTGCCTGGTTTTTCTTTTCGCCCACTCCTGCCAGTTCGCGCGAGTTGTTGATGATGTCATCGAGGTTGCGTCCGGAGAGAATTCCGTACTTGTGCTTCTTGTTGTATGCCTCTACATCGAAGTATACAGACCCGTTTGATTCGTAGGCAAATCCGTTGTCGAGAATCTCCTGCACCAGCTGCTCCTGCTCCATGATGTGGCCCGATGCCAATGGCTCGATTGACGGTGGCAGGACATTGAGCGCACGCATGGCGTCGTGGAAACGGTTTGCGTAGTATTGTGCCACTTCCATCGGTTCCAGTTGCTCCAGCCGGGCTTTCTTTGCAATCTTGTCTTCTCCCTCGTCAGCATCGTGCTCCAGGTGGCCTACGTCGGTTATGTTGCGCACATAACGTACTTTGTAGCCCAGGTGTTGCAGGTAACGGAAGACGATGTCGAACGTGATTGCCGGACGTGCGTGTCCGAGGTGGGCATCGCCATAGACGGTTGGACCGCACACATACATTCCCACGTGTGGGGCATTGAGCGGTCGGAACAGTTCTTTCTGCCGTGTAAGCGTATTGTAGATTAAAAGTTCCTGTTTCATGTCGGATGAGTTTTATTTTGCGCAAAGGTACAAAGAAATCTTGACATGCGGTTGATTATTGTTCGCAATTTGTTTTGGGCTCGTTGCAAAAGCCCCTTTAGCGTGATTTTTGCACTGACCAGGAAAGTTTTCGGCGGTCAGAATCTCCTATGATTATACCCGTCTTTCTCCTATGATGAGGAACACCTCGTCTTTGAGGTCGTCAGGCAGTTCTATCGAACGCAATTGCAGGCTTCTTACCCATCCTGCAACTTCGTCTTCTTTCATTGTGTAGAGAATGTCACGGAATTCATTCACTGCCTCATCTGAATATGCGTCGGATGCAGTTCCCTGGTAGCGGTCCAGCTCTTCATCGTCGTAATATTCAATTTCTTTGCTTATGGCAGCCAACAGACTTTCCTTCTCGCATACTTCGTGTTGCCCACAACATTCCATATCGGAAGCCTGTTTGATTGAAGGCAATTCCTTGATTTCTCCTTTTGCAAGTTTCTTCTGCAACGACTTGTTGCGGAAATAGCCCAGGACGAAAGCAACTACGCCTAGCAGAAGAAGTCCTATAATCAAATATAGCATAACACGAATCCAGCCTTTTCCAGGTCTTGCCAGTAGGACGGGTACGACTTGCTGACTACTCCCGGGTCTTCTATTATTATCTCTTTCAATTTCAGCGCACAAGGTGCAAATGCCATTGCCATACGATGGTCTTTGTATGTACTGATTGACGGAATGGCTGTGGCCGGAGCGTATGTGCCGTCCCATGTCATGGAATCTGCGTCTGCACCGATTGTATAGCCAAGCTTGGCGAGTTCGCATTGCAAGGCTGATATGCGGTCGGTCTCTTTTATGCGCAGGGTCTTCAGACCAGTGAAATGGAATCTGATGTTCTCCATGCAGCAAGTTACCACGATGGTTTGCACAAGGTCCGGACATCCGCTGAAATCGTACTCAAACACGTCTCCACTGCCTTGCGCTGCAGCTATTTGCCGATAGATGCTGTCACACACTTTGTCTCCCTGAAGACTTTGCATTGACAGACCTTTGAGGTCGAAGGCTGCAGGACAGCCCGCAATCGAAGCAATTTCATACCAATAGGATGAAGCTGTCCAGTCTGCCTCAATAGGAATGGCTTTGTCTGAAGGAGGGCAGTTGTATCCATGTGCCACAACGATGGTGTTTTTGTTTTTCCATTCTGCGGTGGCACCGAACTGCTTCATCAGACCAACCGTTATATCTATATATGGTCGCGATACAACCTGTCCCTTCAGTTTCAGGACAAGTCCGTCAGCAAGTGTTGGAGCAACCATCAACAGGGCTGAAATGAATTGTGAACTGACACTGCCGTCCAGTTCGATTGTTCCGCCCTGCATCGCCGGATTGCCGGTAATCTTCAGTGGCGGAAAACCGTCATTGTCCGTATATTCTATCTCAGCGCCCAATGTCCGCAATGCTTCAACCAGTATGCCGATAGGACGTTCCCGGAGACGTTCTGTGCCTGTGACAACCCTTGTGCCAGGTGTGACAGAAAGATATGCAGTGGCAAAACGCATGGCAGTACCGGCAGCACCTACATCTGCAATTGTTTCATTTGACTGAAGCAACTGGGCAAGGACACGTATGTCATCACACAAATCTGTCAGTGGTCTTCCCAGAGTTTTGTCTGGGGAGATTCCATTGAGTGCCGACATGATAAGCATACGGTTGGCAATGCTCTTCGACGGAGGGAGGTCAACCGTACATTTCCTCAGTGTGCTCGGTGCAGTTACTTTCAGTCTCATAAAACAAGTTTGGTTTGGAGCGGTTTACCGTATGATTGTCTGTTCGCGGTCAGGACCAACTGAAATGATGGCAATCGGTGTTTCCAGTTGCTTCTCCAAGAATGCAATGTAGTCCTTGAATGCCTGTGGCAACTCTTCCTCCGAAGAACACTTGGAAAGGTCTTGCTTCCATCCTGGCATCTCCACATAGATTGGCTCTATGCCCTCGTTTATGTTGTATGGGAAATAGTCCACGAACTGACCGTTCTGATTGTATGCCACACAAGCCTTGACTGTTTCGAATCCATCGAGCACATCGCTCTTCATCATGATGAGTTTGGTCACACCGTTTATCATGATTGAATATTTGAGGGCAACAAGGTCTATCCATCCACAACGGCGTTCACGTCCTGTGACTGCGCCATATTCATGACCGATGGCACGGATTTTGTCGCCGGTCTCGTCAAACAGTTCTGTTGGGAATGGTCCTGCTCCTACTCGTGTGCAATAGGCTTTCATGATTCCGTATACTTCACCAATCTTGTTCGGACCCAATCCCAGTCCGGTGCAAGCGCCTGCACAAATGGTGTTGCTGGAAGTGACGAACGGGTATGAACCGAAATCCACGTCGAGCATTGTGCCCTGTGCTCCTTCGCAAAGGATTGACTTTCCTTCCTTGAGGAGGTTGTTCACTTCGTGCTCACTGTCGACGAACTTGAATTGCTTCATGTATTCAATGCCTTCCATCCAGTGTTTTTCCACGTCTGTGATGTCGAAGTCTGTATAGTCCAAGGCTTTCAGCATCTGCATATGTCTTGCCTTGTGCTCTTCATATTTCTCTGCAAAGTTCTCGAGAATATCTCCCACGCGAAGTCCGTTGCGGCTTATCTTGTCGGTGTATGTAGGACCGATGCCTTTGCCGGTTGTTCCCACCTTGTTCTTTCCCTTTGCTGCTTCGTAGGCTGCATCAAGCAGTCGGTGAGTTGGCATGATTAAGTGAGCCTTCTTCGAGATGTGCAGACGGCTCTTGAGTTCATGTCCTGACTTCTCCAGTTCCTTGGCTTCGTCCATAAATAGGTCGGGCGCCAATACCACACCGTTACCGATGATATTGACTTTCTCTCCCTGGAATATGCCTGAAGGGATGGAACGGAGAACATATTTCTGTCCCTCGAACTCAAGGGTGTGTCCTGCGTTCGGACCTCCCTGGAATCTGGCTACCACATCGTATTTGGGAGTAAGGACGTCCACTACCTTACCTTTCCCTTCGTCTCCCCACTGGAGACCTAAAAGAACATCTACTTTCATTGTGTATTTTGTTTTAGTTTTCTTTTTTCTCTACTTATCTTGCTCTGACACTTGTTGCACACTCCGAAAATGAGCACTGAACAGTTGGTCATCTTGAACTTCTTGTATTTCTTTTCTGTAAAGAATCGTTCTACGCTTGCGTCCTTGAACTCAAACACTTGGTTGCACACATTGCATACCAGATGATGGTGTGTGGTTGTCTGTATGCATGCCTCGTATTCGTATGTCCCGCCTCCGATAGGGTGCTTTATCACCAAGCCCAGTTTGAAGAACAGTTCGAGGTTGTTGTACACCGTCACCCGGTTGACCTGCAGAACTTCATCCATGTAGTTTTTCAGCTGGTCGATTGTGAATGGAGTGTTGACAGAGTAAGCAGCCTCCAGCACTGCCATGCGTTCTGGAGTGATTCGCATCTTCTTCATCTTGATGTAGTCAATCAGAATCTGCTTTGCCTGAACCAACTTGATACTTTCACCCATATCTTTCACTCAATGATGCAAGGACATTGTTTGTCAACTTCCTCAGCGAGAGATTGCTGCTGTTCATCGCAGCTTCTGCCTGGTCTTTCAGTTCGTCGACTGACCTTTCCTGCAGTTCGTTCTTGCGAATGAGATGGCAGATGGTGCTGAATCCGCATATCTGCTGAATCTCATTGTCGGAGGCAATCCATTGGAAAGCCTTGTCGGAAGCATAGGGCAAGTCCTTGAACAGGAGGAGACTTACGGTCTGTGCTATCTCTGCTGTCCTGATGCTTTCAACCCAGATGTCGGCTATTTCCGTACAGAAGGTGTCGACTGGCTGTATCATGGCTGCCAGTATCTTGCATTCCCTCACCGATTCTTTCCAAAGAGCCTGCGCCAACTGATGGTCTTTGCCGAACTCTCTTGCAATGCCCTGCAGTCGTGGCAGTTCCACACCAAAGTTGACACGGTAGTCGTCTGTCTGCCGCATCGCTGCTGATGCCACACCATTCATGTTGGCATGCAACTCCTGCTTAATTGTTGACAAGAGGGAGTGTACGGTAGTCTCTGCTGTATCTGAGCATTTGTTCTGCATATCCTTCAGTATAATCAATCTTCACGTCGGTGATGTTGCCTTTGTCATCTTTGACGGCTGTGTACACTGGATTGATAAATCCTTTGTATGGCGAGAGATTGAGTGCTTTGTAGCGCTCCAGCACTTCTTTGTGGAGAACCGGATTGACCTTCACTCCGTATGCCTCAACCAGTTTTTGGGCAGCTGCATAGTCGCCTGTGCTCTTTATTCTTTGGATTTCGGCAAGGAGTTTTCCGAAAAGGTTGCGAAGTTTTCCGTAGTCGTTTATCTTCACATAGGTCTTTCCGCCTTTCTTCACCATTTCCACCACTTTGTCTGCCTTACCTTTCTCGTAGCACCAGTGAGCAATCAGTGAGCGGTTGCGCATATGTGCTTCCTCAATGTTGTTGCCTGGCTGGATGCGCACGAGCTGGGTCATCAGTCCGTTCATCATGTAGCTGTAGTACTGTGCCTTGTATGCCTCCATGTTTGGTGTAAGTCCCAAATCCACGAGTTTCTGGTCAGCAAGATAGTAAAGTCCGAACAGGTCTGCGCGTGCTTCTTCTATTGTAGAACCATAGGCTTTCAGGCTGTCGCCATCCACTCCGGGGAGCAATTTACCCGAACCGTGACCGAGGCATTCATGAAGGTCGGTATGCAAGTCGTCGGTGGTGTCACCGTATTTGCCAATCAAGTCCACTTCCTCTTGTGAGTAGCAGAATTCTTTCCTCATGCCGTCGCCAGCTGCTTTGCTGTATGCCTCTGTCAGGTTGCTTATTGTCACCGACTTGCTGCCGTGTTCTTTTCTGATCCAGTCTGAGTTTGGCAGGTTTATACCGATGGCAGTCGACGGATAGAGGTCGCCACCGAGTATTGCTGCAGTGATGACTTTTGCAGAAATTCCCTTTACATTTTCTTTCTTGAATTCTTTGTCAACCGGTGAATTGTCCTCAAACCACTGTGCGTTCTTGCTCAGAAGTTCCGTACGCTTGGTTGCTTCAAGGTCTTTGAAGTTCACGATTGCTTCCCACGAACATTTCAGTCCGAGAGGATCGCCGTAGCACTCGATGAAACCGTTGGTGAAATCCACGAGCGGCTGTGTGTTCTCCACCCAAAGGATTGAGTATTCGTCGAATGTCTCGAGGTTGCCGGTGGTGTAGTATTCAATCAGCTTGTTGATTACTTTCTTCTGCTGCTCGTCTTCTGCATACGGCAGGGCGAACTTGAGGTGCTCTACAATCTTGGTGAGTGCCTGACCGTAGAGTCCGCCGGTTGTCCAGCGCTTCTCATGTATCTTGCCGTCGGCATCTTTCACCAGTCGGCTGTTCATGCCGTACATTACTGGATGGTTGGGGTCGCCCTTTGCTTTCTCTGCCAGATAATAGTCCTCGGCTTCTTCCTGTGTGACTCCATCGTAGTAATTGCTGCCCGAAGTCTTGATAAGGTCTTGTCCTTCAGCGAGGTTAACTCGTTTGGGCAGTATGGTGGGGTCGAAGATGACTTTACTGATTTCATCGATGTTGATGTCTCCGATTTCATCGGCACATCGGCTGCACTGTTCCTTGAACCAATTCTCGTTGAATTCGGGCACGAATTTCTCGCATCCGTAGTGGTGGTGGATGCCGTTTGAGAACCACACTCGCTTCAGATACACTTCCATTGCCTTGAAGTCATCGGAGTTGTGGTCAACGAGTGTTGAGTCTGCCGTATAGATGGTTTCAAGGATGTGGCGTATGCGTAGGTTGTACTTGCAGTTCTGGTCGTACAGTATGTCTCGGCCGTAGAGTGCAGCCTCGGAGAGGTGGTAGATGAGGGTTTTCTGCTGCAGGCTCAGCTTGTCGAATCCTTCCACTTTGTAGCGGATCATCTGGAGGTCGGCAAACCGTTCGTCTGTGTATTTGAAGTCGCTCTCCTCTGTTTCGTTTTTCTGAACAGAGCAGGAAGTAAGTGTAAATGCTGTTATAGCCATTGCTTTTATTATTCCTTTCATAGAGTCTTTATTACTTTATTGTGCGTTATTGCCGTGCAAAGTTAGTGTAAATCAAAGACAATACAAAATATTCTTGTAGTTAATTTGATGTTGCTCGCTTTATTGAAAGATGTTGCTTGCTTTATTGCAAAAAAATGTGCCGACGCGGTTAGAATCACTTCTTCTTGGTCGGCACGAGAATATATGTAAGAATTGAATGAAATGTTTCGTTACAATATATTGGTTTTAAGCGTCAATGTTTGCGTAAGTTGCGTTGCGCTCAATGAATTCCCTTCTTGGTGGCACGTCGTCGCCCATCAGCATTGAGAAGGTGTAGTCGGCTTCTGCCGCATCTTCTATGGTCACTTGCTTGAGCAGTCGTGTCTCGGGGTTCATTGTTGTTTCCCAAAGTTGTTCCGGGTTCATTTCTCCCAGACCTTTGTATCGCTGTGTCTTGACACTGTCCTGGTTGCCGTCGCCGTTCTCGTCGATGAAGCGGAGTCGTGCCTGTTCGTCGTAGCAGTATTCGCTAATCTTGCCCTTAGTACATTTGTACAATGGTGGTGTGGCGATGAAGAGTCGTCCGTCCTTTATGAGTTGCGGCATGTAGCGGAAGAAGAGTGTGAGCAGCAGGGTGTCGATGTGCGAACCATCGACATCGGCATCGGTCATGATAATGGTCTTGTAGTAGCGCAGCTTGTCGTAGTTGGCTTCCTTGCTGTCGGTGTTGTTCACTCCGAACTTCACTCCCAGTGCGTTGATGATGTTGTTCACTTCTTCGTGGTCGAATGCCTGGTGCCATTTCACGCGCTCCACGTTGAATATCTTTCCGCGGATTGGCAGTATTGCCTGGAAATGCCGGTCGCGTCCTTGTTTTGCCGAACCGCCGGCGGAGTCTCCCTCGACGATGAACATCTCGCAGTTTGCCGGGTCTTTGTCGGAGCAGTCAGCCAGTTTGCCCGGCAGTCCGCCTCCCGACATCGGGTTCTTTCTCTGCACTCTCTCGCGTGCTGTGCGGGCAGCGATACGTGCTTCTGCGGCAATCACCACTTTGTCGACAATCATCTTTGCCTCTTTCGGATGTTCCTCGAGGTAGTTGGTGAGTGCCTCGCCCACTGCTGAGTTGACAACTCCCATCACTTCGTTGTTTCCGAGCTTGGTCTTTGTCTGTCCCTCGAACTGTGGTTCTGCCACTTTCACTGAGATGACTGCGGTCAGACCTTCGCGGAAGTCTTCCGGACTGATTTCAATCTTCTGCTTGTTGAGGCGTTCCATCAACTTCTGGTCGTCGTTGGTGTATTTCTTGAGCACACGTGTCAGCGCTGTTCTGAATCCCTGCAGGTGTGTTCCTCCCTCGATGGTGTTGATATTGTTGACGTAGGAGTGGATGTTCTCCGAATATGAGGTGTTGTACATGATGGCAACCTCAATCGGTGTTCCTCCTTTTTCTGTGTTCAGATAGATGATGTCGTCGAAGAGGTGTGTGCGGGTTGAGTCGATGTATCTCACGAAGTCGCGCAGTCCGCCTTCTGAATAGAACACGTCCTGGCGTATTCCCTCGAATCCTGCCTCGGCATTCACGTCGAGCCGCTTGTCCGACAGTGTTATCTTGAGTCCTGCGTTGAGGAATGCGAGTTCTCTCATTCGGTTGGCAAGAATCTCATAGCGGTAGGTGGTTGTGACGAAGATGCTCTTGTCGGGCCAGAACTGCTGGCGTGTTCCCCGGAGTTCTGTGGTGCCCACTTCCTTCACGTCGTACAGCGGTTTGCCGCATGCATATTCCTGCTGATAGATCTTGCCGTCGCGGTAAACCTGCGAAAGCATTCTTGTCGAGAGGGCATTGACACAACTTACACCCACTCCGTGGAGTCCGCCGGAAACTTTGTAGGAACCCTTGTCGAACTTACCTCCTGCGTGGAGCACGGTCATGACCACTTCGAGTGCGGAGCGGTGTTCCTTCTTGTGCATGTCCACCGGAATTCCACGCCCGTTGTCCATCACGGTTATGGAGTTGTCCTCGTTGATTGTAACTTCTATATGTGTGCAGAATCCTGCCAGAGCCTCGTCGATGGAGTTGTCCACAACCTCATACACGAGGTGATGGAGTCCCTTCTCGCTGATGTCTCCGATGTACATGGCAGGGCGCTTCCGCACGGCTTCCAGTCCCTCCAGCACTTGGATGTTACTGGCGGAGTAACTTGTGTCTAAATTAGTATTTTCGCTCATTGCTAGTTCTAATCACATTTGTGGGTACAAATTTACGAAAAAAAATTCAACCGGCAATGCCTAAACCAAGAAAAATCCATAAAAAAAGATGCCTGCGGGACAGGCATCTTTGATATTGCTAAATGGCATTACTGTTTATGTCGTTATCAAGAAAGTTTTGCAACATACTGCATTGCTCCTGACTTCAGGTTGGCAGCTTTCTTCCAGTGGATGATATTGCGCTTTGCAAGCTTGTCAAGCATTTTCTGAAGGCTAGGGATCATTGCTGTTGCCTCTTCTTTTTCCTTTGTTGCACGAAGTTTACGAAGTGCTGTACGCATAGTCTTTGCGTAATAGCGGTTGTGCAGTCTGCGTGCTTCAGACTTGCGGATACTCTTGATAGTTGATTTGTGGTTTGCCATTATTTAAGTTTCTTTTTTTACGATTTCAATGGACCGAAGCCCGTTATTCAATTCTTATTCAGTTTTTACTGAGTAGTCCCTAGCAGAATCGAACTGCTCTTTAGAGAATGAAAATCTCTCGTCCTAACCGATAGACGAAGGGACCAGCCTCTTGCCTTTTACAGCATAGCGAACCCGTTAAGTCGGATTTGCGGGTGCAAAGGTAAGGACTTTATTTCGACTGACAAAATTTTTTGCCGCTTTTTTTTATGAAACTGCAATTCCATGCCGTTTTTTCCGTAAATTTGCATGTGAAAACAACTGAAACATGGAAAGACTGAGGGGAATTGTACTTAGGACAGTAAAGTACGGCGACAGCGGACACATCGTCGATATGTACACGAATGCGCGCGGCAGAATGTCGTTCATGATGAAACGCACAGCAGCCGGGAGCACAGGGCACACACGCCGCTCGTCACGAGTTCTGCCGTCCTGTCTCCTTCCGCTCAGCATGCTGGAGTTCGACTGCGATATCCATGGTCAGGCACGCCTCCCCCAACCGAAGGACGTAAGACCCTACCATGTGTGCATGAACACGCAGACCAACCCCGTGAAGGGCATCATCACAATGTTCATTGCCGAGTTCCTGCAAAACGCACTCAAGGACGAGGCAGCCAGTCCCTTGCTCTACGAATATATCGAAGACTCGCTCAAGTGGCTCGACAGTTGCGAGCGCGGCTATGCCAACTTCCATCTCGTGTTCCTCATACGCATGACCCGTTTCCTCGGCATCTACCCGAGCCTCGACAAGGCGAACGAATTTTCGGACTGGCACCACGAACGTCTGTACTACTACGACCTCATGAACAGCGAATACCGTCTCGGACAGCCCAACCATCCGCATTATCTGAAGCCCGACGAAGCAAGCCGCATACCTTATTTATTATATATGGACTACGAAAACATGCATCTCTACCGCTTCTCGCGCCACCAGCGGACGAGATGCCTGGAGGTCATAAACGACTACTACCGGCTTCACCTGCCCGGCTTCAGCGAACTGAAATCCCTCGAAGTATTCAAAGAACTTTTCGACTGAAAACGCCGAGCGCCATTCACTTGGTGTTACCTTACGCAAGGTCATATAACAACCTTCTACAATAAAGGTTTGGAGTATGGCGTACGCTCATGCAAATGACGGAATTCCTCTATCCGTTTCTATATAGCAAAATTGCATTTGTCTGAATGTCAAAGTATTGTATTTTGTTCAATTTTTGTTGTTTTCCTTTCGTTTGGGCGGTGCTCATGTGATACCCCCAGGCACAGCTCGTGTAGTATAGCGCTGGCTCCTACATAGCGAACTTACGTTCGAACGTCAGCGTGCTTGTCGGGCTGAAAGCCCAGATACTACCAGCCCAGGGCAACACCCTGGGTAACGGATACGGACCCACATACCAGCGCTCTGTAAGAGCAGCTGCATAAAGCAATGAGTATGTAGCTGTC
>CAVISR010000034.1:0-27343 GCA_963645405.1 Acutalibacteraceae bacterium | reverse complement strand
TTTCGAGGGGTAAACTGTCAGGAAATCGCTGTTTGTCGCACTTAACTGTCATGGCGTTTTATTCTATTAACATTAGTATATTATTATCATTCAGCGCATTACTGATTTTATTAAGATACTTTACGTGACAGTGACAGTTGTGACAGTTATTTTTCAAGTACCCTATCATTTGCATGTTTTTCCCGTTTATACTATATAACTATCTAATAATTAATTATATATGCAATAAAAGCGAGAAAATCGCCAAAGTAAGGGTATCTTATTTTTTTACTGTTATACTGTCACAACTGTAACGCCCGAGGCTTTCAGAGTGTTTTCGGATGGAAATAAGTGACAGACTTTGCTCTATGTGAGGAAATATCGAACAAACCGAGCTCTGTGCTTCTGTTTTCCCCCTTTATCTCACATCTCCACCTGGTTCACGATTTCACCGTCAAACATGTTGACGATTCTATCGGCATAGTTGGCATCGTGGAGGGAATGGGTCACCATAACGATGGTGGTGCCGTCTTTGTGGAGGTCGGACAGCAGGTTCATCACTTCCTTTCCGTTCTTTGAGTCGAGGTTTCCGGTCGGTTCGTCGGCAAGAATGATTTTCGGATGAGGGAGAATGGCACGGGCAATGGCTGTGCGCTGTTGCTGACCGCCCGACAGTTGGGACGGGAAATGCTTTGCTCGATGTGAGATTGCAACACGCTCCATCACGTCCTCTGCACGTTTCCTGCGTTCCTTGGCAGAAACTCCCATGTAGAGGAGCGGCAGCTCGATGTTCTCCACCACGTTCAGTTCGTCGATGAGATTGAAACTCTGGAACACGAAACCTATCTTGCCTCTTCTTATCAAGGTGCGCTCGCTCTCTTTCATAGCGCTCACATCCTTACCGTCAAGCAGATAAGTGCCGCTCGTCGGATTATTGAGCAGACCGATGATGTTGAGCAATGTTGACTTGCCACAGCCCGATGGTCCCATGATGGCAACGAACTCGCCTTCCTTCACTTCCATACTGATATTGCGCAGAGCCCAAGTCTCCACCTCCTCTGTATTGAACACGGCTTTTATATTTTCCAGTTTAATCATGACTTTATCCTTTTGTGTTTAAGTTGACCTTTCGTATTTAAGTTATCCTCTTATGTTTAATTCATCCTTTGTGTTTAAGTTATACTCTGGTATTTAAGTTTCCCCTTCGTTTTCAAGTTATACTTTTGTTTTTAAGTTTCTGCATTTCTATTCTTTAGCCAAGATCCTCGATGGGTCGAGCTTCATGATGGTGCGGATTTGCCAAACAAGGATGACTGCTATAAAGAGAATCACCACCAGTGCACCCAAGACTGTCGGTGCGACTGGCGACAGTTCCATGTTGATGTCTGCCACCATGTTTGCAAGCAGAGTGTGGAACAGAAGTGCGGCAACAACTGCAAAGACCAGGGCAATTCCCACTATCACTGCAAAGACTTTACCGAACAGCAAGGCAATGTCGCATCCTCTTGCTCCATTCACCTTGCGGATGGCAATCTCCTTTCTGCGGGTTCGTGCATCAAGCATCACCGTACTGAGAATGCTCGTCAGGCAGATAAGCAGGCTGATGCATGCCAGGATTATTGCAACTCCTCGGATTGCCTCGATAAAGACCATCTCCATCGACAGATTGTCGCGCAGATTGAACATCATCTGCTTCACCACCGATGGTTCCAGCCGATTTATCGTCTTTTCCACAGCAGACTTCAGTGCCGAATACTCTCCGGATTTCGGTATGAGAATATATGACTCACAATCATATCTCTCCATCGGGTTGATGACAATGATGGAACTTTCCAGGTGATAGTCGCCTGGTTGATAGTCCACATGCTGGAATGTGCCGGCAATGGGGTAGACATCTTCCTGGAAATTCACCACATCGCCCGGCGCAGCATTCAGTTCGCAAATCTTGCGGTAAAGCTTTTCGTTTATCAAGACACATTTCTTGCGGTCCGCATTCGGTTTCCATTTCACATCCACATGGAAATAGTCCAACCACGAGACATCGGAGGTTCGGAAAGTACAGAAATTGGTTTCGCCGCTAAAGTCGATTCCTCTGCTCTCAAAAAGGAATTTGCCTATCTGCTCATTCTCCGACAGTCCGTCGAAATGGTAAAACCCTTCTTCAAACGGAATGCATTTCTCCACTTCCGGCAACTTCAACAGCTCTTCGCGCAGCTTGTTCACGTCGTCTGCGTCCGATGTCTTCATGTAAAGACTGTTCTCATACACGTCCTCGTCTTTCGGTATATTGTTGAAGTCCGCAAACTTACCCGTCAACTGCACGAAATCAAATGTGGCAGTCAGAAAGAAGATGCTGATGGCAACCTGCACGCCCAACATGAAGTTGCGGAACCAATGGCTGTGGCTCCTCCGCATTCCTGCCTCCAGCGACTTGATATTGCAAACCCGGTAGAGAAGCATCCAGGTCACGCTAAGACAGAGCAACAGCACTGACGAACCAATCACCATGCTGTAAGTGCAGAGATTACGGATTCCGCCCACTTCATCGGTAAATTCCGAGAGTCTTGCCATCACGAAATCCTGCACCCATACGCTCATCATTACTGCAACGGCACAGGCAGCAAGGAGAATAATCACATTCTCGGTTGCCAACATACAGAAAAGTTGGTTTCTCGTAGCGCCATTCACTATGCGGAGAGAATATTCCCTGCGCCGCATCCAGAACAACTGGATTTGCATGCGCATAAAACCTATGACTGCAGCAACCAAAACCAATGAGCCAATCAAGTAGCTGAGGGTGGATGCAATGCGAGTTTCCGAATAGCTCTCGTCAAGTTCATCCTCCAGCATGCTCACCGAGGCTTCAATCTCCAACGGTTTCAATCTTTCATTTACCTCTGCCTCAAGCTGCTTTGGCATTGCATCTTCCTTCAGTACTGCATCCAGCCATTTGGCATAGCAATCGTTTCCGAAATCCATGTTTTCCAAGTCGCAGAGCGTGTAGTAGAGACAACCGGCCTTCAGTATCCTTTCCATATTGGAGAAGTTCTCATAAACGTCCACCACCTTCAACCGATAGTTCTGACTGTCTCTGCTCAGGAGCAGGCTGGCGCCGATTGGATTTGCCTTGCCAAATATCTTTTGCGCATCAACATTGCTTATCACCGCTTCATTGTTCTTGAGCAAACGGACATTTTCACCAGTTATTGCAGAGCGAATGCCCGAGAAATTAAGGTAATGCCCGTCTATCGGAATCACATCCATCTGCAACTTGCGTGCACGCCCATCGCTCATTGTAAACTCAGTCCAGGCGCCCTGCACAATTCCGTTGGGTGCATAAGGTCCGGCTTCAATGCTACGAAGTCCGCCATTTGCATTCAAGGCTCTGACAATGTCAGCATTCACGTTCACAGAGGTTTGCGTCTGCTTCATGCTGAAGTTTATTGCACATGTGCGGTCGTAATAAGGTTCACTGCAAATGGCTGGCAACTGGAAATTCAGCAAGAAGGAATGCACCACTGACAGCGTCACCATTCCTACGGCAAGCGACAGTACGCTGACCAGTGTCTGTACCTTGTATTTCAATATGTTGCGCAGTGCAACCTTTATGTTATGCGATAGTAAGTTCATATCTTTGAAACGTATAGAATACTTTTTTATTGCAAATCTTCTTGGCTGAAGACCAATCAACAATCCATCTTGGCTTATGTCCCTTTGTTGCAATTCATCCTGGCTTTACTCATTTCAGCGTGAGTTCATCGAACGTTGCAATCTTTGCGTAGCCACCGACAATCACCTTGTCGCCCACGTTCAGTCCGGAAGTAATTTCAAACTGGCGTGGATTCTGTCTGCCTACATTGATATCCACTCTCTTTGCCTTCTTTCCGTCGGGTGAAAGTCGGAATATCCAGTAGCCGTTGGTTGCCTGATAGAAATCTCCGTTCGGCACTACGACCGTCGGTTCGGGCTTGCCCAACTCCAGTTGCACTCGATAACTCTTGCCCAGACGTATGTTGTCGGGCGTCTTGCCGTTGAAAGTCAGTTCACAGACAAACTTATGGTCCTTGACCTCAGGTATTACTCTCGACACTCTCAACTCGAACTTCTGTCCGTCGTACTCAATGCTGGCAGGAAGTCCGGTGGTGATGCGGTCGATGTAATATTCAGTGAGCGACACCTGCAGTTTGAACCGGCTTGTCACCTTTATCTGACCAATGCTGGAACCAGCCGCAACCTGCTGTCCCTGAGTCACTCCCACATAACTGAGTTGTCCAGTCACCGATGCACGGACCACCAGTTGCTTGGTGCGGTCCATCACTCTCGAGAGTTTCTTGCTTGCCTCTCCGCGATTGGCTGCAATCATCTCGTGCTTCAGTCTTGTCGCCACCGAATCGTACTTCAGACTCTCTATCTGCAGAAGCATCTTTTGTTTCTGATACTCATAGTCTTCCTCTGCCACCTCCAGTTCTGCCTTGCTCTTGATGCCCATGCGATATTCCTCACGGTTTTGCTTGAGTGTTTTCTCCAGACTTGCCATCTGGTGCTTGGCATCGAGAGTCTGCTGGCGCAGGTTCAGGCTCTTCTGGTTCATTTCTATTTCCTGCTCACGCGAGTTTCGCTGGTTGTTGTTCCATGCATCACGTTCGTCGTCGATGGAATGGTAAAGGTCTGGATTGGAAAGAACCAGAATCGTGTCGCCCTGCTGAAGCATGGAACCTTCTTCTGCCACAACCCGCTCCACGAATCCGCTTTCCATGGCATTGACCTGAATGGTTTGGATAGGCAACACCACGCCCTCCACATCCACATATTCCATGAAGGGGACTTTCTTTACCTCTGCAATGGCCAGGCTCTCTGCATCCACCTTCTTTCCGCCGGATGTGGAAATCAGGAATATGGCGTAGACGAGGAAGGCAAAGCTGAGAATTGCTGCAAATATGTGGTAGCGATGACGCACGTACCAGGGCTTGTGTTGTTTCTTTATGTCCATAGAGTGTGGTTGTTTGTCGTTGATTGGAAGTTGCTGATTGAAACTCGTTGGTTGTTAGTCGTTGATTGGAAGTTCTTCTTTCAATTCTTTGTTGTGCTCGAAATCGTAGCCAGTCATGCTGCGAAGCGTGTAGTAGAGGCTCCAGTAGGTCTGCATGGTGGAGATGTAGTTGCGGCGTGCGGAATCTTTCTCGCTGACGGCCGAATTGAGGTCGAGTATCGAGTTGCGCCCCATGATGTAGAGCCGGTGTGCCACAAGATGGCGCTGTTCAGCCCGTTGGTTGGTAAGCGCTGCCACATGTACTTTCCGTGCCTGCATATTGAACTGCAGCACCAGTTTTTCCACGTTCTGATGGAAATCCCTCATACCTTGCTCCACCTGGGTGTTGGTCAGTGCCAGTTGCGATTTTGCCTCTCTCACACTGCCTTTCTCCCGTCCCCAGTCGAGTATGGGCAGGACGATGGAAACGCTTGCCGACTGTTGGTTCATCGGATTGTGATAGGCTGTGCTGATGTCCGCTCCTGTCTGCGAAAGTCCGAACTGCACATAGAGGTCGGCTTTCAGTCCAGCATTGGCACGCGCCTGGGCAAGGGAGCTCTCGCTTTCCTTCTGTATTCGGCGGTAATAGTCGGGGTCGGGACTGTTTGCCAATGCCAATTCCATGGCATGCTGCAATGGCACTTCGAATGCCGGCACCTCGCTGGGGATTTCCAGCCTTACTTCCTGCGATTGCGGCAAACCGAGGAACGAGCGGATGGTCTGCATCTTCTCTCTCAGTTCCACCTGAGCGTCCATCACGTTAGTTTCCTCATTCAACCGGTTGATTTCCAGTTGCAGCATCTCGTTTTCTGAAATCGTACCATTCTCGTACCGTCCCTTAGCCATCTGATAGAGGGTGTCTGCCGAAGCAAAGTTCTGCTGTGCCATCTCCAGCTCTGCCTGTGCCTGTGCCAGGCTGAAGAAATATCCACAGGCTGTGGCTGACACGATTTCCAGGCTTTCCGCATAGCGCTTCTTTGATTCCTGGTATCGGATAGGCTCAATCCGCCGGTCCCACTTGAGTGAGTTGTAGCCAAACAGGCTTTGTTCGTAACCGATGGTCAGCGGTTGGCTGCTGTAGGCTGTGGTATTGTTCTGCAACTCGTCGAGCCGGTTGAGCGAACTCTTGACGAAAAGGCTACCGCCTGTCAGTGCAATGTTCTGGTTGATTTTCAATGTGAGGTCGGCACCGAACTGGTCTTGCTTAAGGAAGACTGCTGTACCGTCCGACTGCGTTATCTTGTTCACCTCCTTATTTATATAAGGTGAAGACGAGAGCGTGACCGACGGAAGATAGTTGGCTTGATGGTAGCGATAGCTCCAGTAGGCAGAGAGGAATGTGTTGCGTGCACTCTGCACTGAGGGCGACTGACGCTGGGCAATGCTGATGGTGGCTGGCAAGTCCAATACCAAGGTATCGGCTTGGGCAGCACTCACACGGAGTCCACCAAAGCACAGCACCATCAATATCCATATTCTTTTCTTCACTTCCATCTTCACGGCTTTTTACTTCTTACTAAAGCAAAAGCCATGCCACATTGGTAAATGGCTGAGGAATAAGGACGTATGTGGTTTTAGCCTGCTCCTTGAACGTGCGGAATCGCACGATTGCTGTGCAAATACGCACGGTGCACACATGCCTGAATCTTGATTCTTATATCGGGAGCACAACTCTGAAGGTCGTGTATTCATTGGGTTTTGATGAGGCTGTAATCGTTCCTCCGTGCAGGGTCACAATCTGCTTGCAGATGCTCAGTCCGATGCCCGATCCATTGGTCTTTGTGGTAAAGAACGGCACGAAAACCCGTTCAAGCACTTCGGGAAGAATGCCTGTGCCGTTGTCTGTGATGGAGATTATCATATCGCGTTTGTTGTCCGACAATCGCGTAGCAAACACAATGTGCGGTTCTTTGTCTTTCCCAACATTGTCTTTCTTCACATAGTCCTTCCCCACATTGTCGACAGCCTCCTGTGCATTCTTCAGCAGATTGATAAGCACTTGCTCAATCTGCGAACGGTCCATCCTTACGGTTTGCTGCTCGTCCTCTATTTCATAACTGAACTGCGGTGCCGGGTAAAGCCGCTTCAGGTCCTCAACCACTTCTCCAATCCTTACCTCCTGGTATTGAGGCTGCGAGATGTGTTGCAGTTTCCGATAGTTTTCCACAAACTGCAAAAGTCCGTTGCTCCTTCTGTTGATGGCTTTCACTGCCGTCAGCACATCGTCGTGTTCCAGTGTGTTTTGTTGCAACCCACTGCACAGCGTGTCGGAGAGGGAAATGATTGGCGTGAGCGAATTCATGATTTCGTGGGTCAGCACCCTGACCAACTGCTGCTGGGCATCGGTCTCGTTCTTCTGAATGACCGGTTGCACGTTCTGCAGAGTGTAGAGTCTGTACGAGAAACCTTTGTTGAAGAAGTTCACGACACTCAGGATGAAGTCCGTCTTCTCATCGTTCAATCTCCCGGCATTGTCCTTGGTCGGCAATTGCACCAGTTTCTGCTGCCCTGGTTTCAGTTCTGCCATCACTTCCGGCAGAGCGCTGTCGATGGCTCTCAGTTCCTGCAAAGTCCTTATACTGAAGCCACAGAGCCCGTCGATTGCAGCGCGGTTCATCCAGTTCACTTTCCCTTTGTCGTCTGCCACGATGAGCAGGGCATTGATGGTGTCGAGCATTGTGCCGAAGTACTGGTACTTGGCTTCCTCGCGCAATGTGGTTTCCCGAAACTCGTTCACCACCTCGTTGATTTGTTGGGCAAAGTTGCGCTCTTCGCCCGTCAGATGGTCGAGCGAGTACTGGAGCGAGAAGTCGCGTGTGCGGATGGCTTCAATCAACTGCCGCATGCGCTCATCGCTCTTGCCGTGGAAAAGGTTGTGGAGAATCGACATAAGTTCTTATTATATATAAGGAGTATATAAGGAGTAACAGTGGTAAGGATAAACCATTTTATAAGGGTAAACCATGATGAAGCGAAGCTACAAGCCAAACTTGTCTATCTTTCGGTAAAGCGCAAATCGGGTGATGCCAAGCAGTTCCGCAGCTTGGGTGAGGTTGCCGTTGCTCAGCGAAATCGCACGTCTGATGGCCTGGCGTTCAAGGGTCTGCAGATTGAGCGAACCGGCTGTATCTTGCGAATCTTCGTTTGCAGAAGCACAATTCTGAGGTTTCTTGCCCGCAGAACCATATTCTTGCATTCCTTTGCCCGCAGAACCATCTGCAGCTGATTCCATGCTGATGTCTTCAGCCGAAAGCTCGGGTTTGTTGTTCAGCACAATTGCCCTCTCTATGCAGTGTTGCAGTTCGCGCACATTTCCCTGCCATGTATGTTTCAGCAGTTTTTCTCGGGCGGAAGCACCCAATTTCACCTGGCTGATGCCGTATTTGCCGGAATAAATCGCCAGGAAATGCTCTGCCAGCAGAAGAATATCCTCCCCACGTTCACGCAGCGGAGGCAAATGCAACTCTATGGTGTTGAGCCGGTAGAAGAGGTCTTGCCTGAATGTGCCCTCGCTCACTTTTCCGCGCAGGTCGGCATTTGTAGCAGCAACGATGCGAATGTCCACATGTCGGGTTTTGTTGGACCCGATGCGCAATGTCTCCCGTTTCTCGATGACAGTCAGTAATTTCTGCTGCATCTGCAGATTCAGATTTCCGATTTCATCGAGAAAAAGAGTTCCGCCGTTCGCAGTTTCTATCCTCCCGTCCTTGGCGCATCTGGCATCAGTGAAAGCCCCTTTCTCATAGCCGAACAGTTCGCTCTCGAACAGATTCTCGGGAATGCAGCCCAGGTCGATGCTGACAAACGGTTTCTTGGCGCGTGCCGACAACTGGTGCAGTGCATGAGCCACCACGTCCTTTCCCGTGCCGTTTTCGCCAGTAATCAAGACATTGGCATCCGTAGCAGCCACACGGCAAATCTGCCGCTTCAGTTCCTGTATGGCTGGACATTCGCCAATCAGGGCATCAAGTGCATCTGCATTCTTGTTGGTGGCAAACGAACCTTGGTCCTGTGTACGTTCCCGACTCAGTTCCACAGCACTCTTAACCGTATCAAGCAATTTGTTTTTGTCCCACGGCTTGGGAATGAAGTCCACGGCACCAGCTTTGATTGCCCTCACCGCCTTCTCCGTATCCACGTAAGCCGTGATGAACAGCACAACGCTCTTGGGATTGTGCTCCAGAATCTTGCCGAGCCACTCGTAGCCTTCTTCTCCGCTGATGGCATCACGGCTGAAATTCATGTCGAGCATGATGACATCGGGCATGAACGAATCCATGAACTCGATGATTCTCTCCGGCGTACTGATCACTCTTACAGCTTCCACGTATGGCTTCAAGAGCATGTTGAGCGACAGAAGAACATCTTCGTTGTCGTCCACAATCAGTATCTTGCCTTTCTTCTCTTCTGCCATACTCCAGTTGCATTGTTTTTTCTTGCGACAAAGGTACGAATAAAAAACGAGAGCGCAAAATCTGACACCCAATAAGACGGTTGACTTCCTCGGTTTTCGGAGCTTTTGTAGAAAACTGGCTCCATAGCATAGTTTTTTCAGTGGTCTTCGTTCGAAACCAGGGTGAATTGAGGGAAAAATGGCAGTGCAACTGAAACGGAATAGGTTGTTCCGTGATTGAATGAGGTGATGAATGAGATTGGAGGAGAAGAAAATTGGGAAGTGTTAAATTCGAGAGATTTTTCATGCTTGGCAATGAGGAAAAACAAAAGCCACAAAACAGGTCATTATACGTCCCTAGTCAGAGAAAATTATTTTCCCAGTCAGGAAAAAAGTTTTTTCTAGTCAGAGAAAAATTGCGGACCAAAAAGGCATGAAATGAGGAGTTGAAGGGGGACTTCGGAAATTTTGTCAAAATATCGTATTCGATTGACTGATTTAAAATAAAGAAGAGACTTCTCCTAAATCCTCTCCTGAAGGGAAGGACTTACCATCCGGATGGTGTGAGCAGGAAAGTGGGCGGAAATAGGAGCTAGCCTTCTCCGAGGCCGTTAAAGCGAGCGTGGGATTGTGCGAGGCAAATATATAAGCGAGCCATCGCTCGAATGTTATTGCCTACGCGCTCGGAGGGGCGCTGGCTCCCAACAAAAAGGCTGGCACGAATGCCAGCCTTGCAGTTCTCCATTACGGAGACTGATTATTAACTTATTGGGGTAATTTGCTGTTGAAGTATTGATTACTCGCCTGCTCCCTGAGGACCGCCCTGAGGGCCATTTTCCGGACCACCCTGAGGACCGCCTTCTGGACCGCCCTGTCCGCCGCGAGGACCACCTTGTCCACCACGTGGGCGCATTTCCTTCTGTGCTTTCTCATACTTTGCGAACTGCTCTTCGGTGAGAATCTCCTTGATGGCTTTGGTCTCGGCTGCACGGCGTGCTTCCATTTCCTTCATCATGGCTTCACGGTCCATCTGCTGGCCCTGCTGTCCGCTTTCCATCATCTTCTTCATCTGTTCCTGCTGTGCCTTGCCCTGCTCGGTGTAGTACTCTTTCACTTTCTTGTACTGCTCGTCGGTGAGGGTGCAAGTCTCCTTTATACGGTCTGCACGGCGAGTTGCCATTTCTTCTGGATTGAATTCACGGCGCTGGCGTGGTCCGTTTTGTCCGCCTTGGTTCTGCGCGAATGCACCGGTAGTGATGATCATTGCTACGAGTGCGATAAGTAATTTCTTCATGCGTTCTATGTTTAATTGTTTACAAAAGATTTCGTTGTCGAACACATTTATGATTCCCGAAACTCTAAAAGGTTTAAGGCTGACATGAAAAAATCCACGTTTATGTCCGTTTGCACCGATGGGATTCTGCCCGTTTCTGCTCTCCCGAAGTGCTGGAATTCCGGTGTATGCGGCTTGTTTGCGTGCTTTCAAATGTTTTTTCCACCTTGCATTGCAGGCATCTGACTTTTTATTCGTACCTTTGCACCGAAATTGGATATTTATGCCCGATGAAGAAACTCTATATTGAAACATATGGTTGCCAAATGAATGTGGCGGACAGTGAGGTGATTGCCTCCGTGATGAAGATGGCAGGCTATGAAAGCCAGGACACGATTGAGGGTGCAGACGCTGTGCTCCTCAACACTTGTTCGGTGAGGGAGAATGCGGAGCAGAAGATATTCAATCGCCTGGAAGCACTCCATGCCATGCAGAAGAAGCACAAGATGATTGTCGGCGTGGTGGGCTGTATGGCGGAAAATGTGAAGGACGACTTGATTGAGCACCATCACGTTGACCTTGTTGCCGGCCCCGATGCCTATCTGCAACTTCCCGAGTTGTTTGCCTCGGTAGAAGCCGGACACAAGGCGATAAATGTGGAACTGTCGACCACGGAAACGTACAAGGAGATTATTCCCGACCGAATCTGTGGCAACCACATCTCGGGCTTCGTGAGCATCATGCGTGGCTGCAACAATTTCTGCCACTACTGCATCGTGCCTTACACCCGTGGACGGGAGCGCAGCCGCGACATTGATAGCATTCTGAGGGAAGTGCTCGACCTTGAGGAGAAAGGATACAAGGAGGTGACTCTGCTCGGACAGAACGTGAACTCGTACCGGTTTGTACGCAGGCCCGACGACGGGACGGAAG
Source organism: Acutalibacteraceae bacterium (assembly GCA_963645405.1). GTDB lineage: Bacteria > Bacteroidota > Bacteroidia > Bacteroidales > Bacteroidaceae > Colivivens. The sequence goes on along the minus strand of CAVISR010000034.1, from coordinate 15,736 downwards.
AAGTGGTGGATTTCCCCGAACTGCTCCGCCGGGTGGCGACTGCAGTGCCACGGATGCGCATCCGCTTCACGTCGTCACATCCGAAAGACATGAGCGACGAAACGCTTCACGTGATAGCCGACTATCCGAACGTGTGCAAGCACATTCATCTGCCGGTGCAGAGCGGAAGCAACCGCATACTGAAACTGATGAACCGGAAATACACCCGCGAGTGGTATCTTGACCGTGTGGCAGCCATACGGCGCATTATCCCGGACTGCGGACTCACCACCGACATCTTCTGCGGCTACCATTCGGAAACAGAGGAGGACCATCAGATGTCGCTCTCGCTCATGAAGGAATGTGGCTACGACAGCGCCTTTATGTTCAAGTACTCGGAACGTCCTGGCACCTATGCATCGAAGCATCTGCCCGATGATGTGCCCGAGGAAACGAAGATTCGCCGGCTCAACGAACTGATTGCATTGCAGAACCAGTTGTCGGCTGAAAGCTACAAGAAGAATGTGGGCAAGACCTACGAGGTGCTGGTGGAAGGTTTCAGCAAAAGGTCGCACTCGCAACTGTTCGGCAGAACCGAACAGTACAAGGTGGTGGTATTCGACAAAGGCACACACCACATCGGTGATTTCGTGAAGGTAAGAATAACTGACTCAAGTTCTGCCACCCTCAAGGGGGAGGAAGTCTTTGACCAGGAAACAGAGTAAACAACATACAAAATGGCAAAGCATAAGGCGTCACGACTGCTGAGCACGCAATTTGTAACAGCACTCATAAGTACAACTTTGGTCCTCGTATTGCTGGGGACGATTGTCCTGTTTGTATTTACAGCCCGAAACCTTTCGGACTACGTAAGGGAGAACATAAACATCAGCGTGCTGCTGAACGATGACATATCGCAGGGCGAAATCGATTCGTTCAAGTCATCGTTGGAATCGCAACCCTACGTGAAGTCGCTCAAGTACATATCGAAGGAAAGGGCACTGTATGACCAGTGTGTGGAGATGGGGTCCGACCCATCCGAGTTCCTGCGCTACAACCCGTTCACAGCATCGTTTGAGATAAAGGTGAAGTCGGAATATGCAAACAACGCCAGTCTGGGCAAAATCACCAAACAGCTGAAGGCTACGAACAAGGTGATGGACGTGATTTACCAGAAAGAACTGATGGATTCTGTGAACAAGAACATACGCAAGTTCAGCGTCATACTGCTGATTATCGCGGCTCTGTTCACCTACATCTCGTTCGCACTGATAAACAATACGGTGCAACTGACCATCTTTTCCCACCGATTCTCGATAAATACGATGAAACTGGTGGGTGCAAGTTGGGGATTCATCCGCAAACCGTTCCTCAACCAGGGAATGCTGCTGGGAGTACTGGCTGCAATACTGGCAGATGCAGTGATAATAGGTGTGGTTTATTGGGCAAGGACCTATGAACCGGAAATCAATGTGGTAATCGACATGAATGTGATGCTCATCGTGGGTGCGTCAGTCTTTGTGTTCGGATTGCTCATCACCTTCATCTGCACCTTTGTCTCACTCTCCAAATATCTGAAGATGAGCAGCAATGAACTGTACCATATATAATATATAGGTGGCAGGCTTGCAAAACAGGCTTATGCTGACTGGCAATAGACTTGTGAGGCAGACTTGCGAAGGCAAGTAATAGGGATTAGTAATAGAATTACAACAGATAATAGACTTTCAAATATAAACTCGAGACAAATGAACAAATCAGATTTGGCTTTTGGCACTCTCAACTATATCATGCTTGGTATAGGCATTGTGATTATCATCGGTGGATTCATGCTCATGGCTGGTGACGGAACGACGGAAGAGAACTTCAATCCTGAGATTTTCAGCGACATGAGAATCAAAATCGCTCCACTGACCTCTCTTTTCGGCTTCCTGTTTGTGATTGCCGCAATACTGGTGAAACCAGGGAGAAAGCAAACTGAAGAAGCAGAAACTGCGAAGGAACAAGAAACTGCCGAGGCAGCGAAGTAATAGATTAGGTAGAAACAACAAAGAAACAGACAGACAGATTATGGATTGGTTGCAAGCCTTGTTGATGGGCATTTTCCAGGGACTTACCGAATATCTCCCCGTAAGCAGCAGTGGTCACCTGATGATTGCCGGCGAATTGCTGGGAATTGACGACCCCGACCAGATTATGCCTTTCACTATAGCCGTACACGTTGCCACCGTGCTGAGTACGCTCGTGATTCTCTGGAAGGAGATTGCATGGGTCTTGATAGGTTCGTGCAAGCACGGCAAAGACTTTGTTCCGAGCAGATATGGAATAAAACGACTGAACGACGAGCAGAATTACCTGCTCAATATCATCATCTCAATGATACCAATCGGAATTGTAGGACTCTTCTTCAAATCATGGGTTGAGCAACTGTTCACCAACCTTATGGTAGTGGGCGTGTGCCTGCTTGTCACTGCAGCCCTGCTCTCGTTCTCCTACTACTCAAAGCCACGGGAGAAAGAGCACATCTCATGGAAAGATGCATTGATAATAGGAATTGCCCAGGCAATAGCCGTTTTGCCAGGATTGTCGCGCTCGGGAAGCACGATTGGAACAGGACTCATCTTGGGCGACAAGAAGGAAAAACTCGCTGAGTTCTCGTTCCTCATGGCGATTCCACCGATACTTGGAATGGCTTTGCTCGACTGCAAGGACATGATTGAGAATGGCGTGGAGAAAGCAATGGCAGGAATATATCCATTGTCATTGGTCATCGGTTTCTTTGCAGCATTCATCACCGGGTGCGTGGCTTGCAAATGGATGATAAGCCTCGTGAAACGCGGCAAGATGATTTATTTTGCCGCTTATTGCGCAATCGCTGGATTCGCAACCATCATTTGGCAATTGTTCGTCTAAACATAAGCGAATCAATAGGTTAAGTATACAAGACGAAAGACGATATCCGACGACAGGCAATATGAGTCTGTAGACAATATTCGATGACAGTCAATAAAAGTCTGTGGAAGATATAAGACGGTAGGAAATATAAAACTGCATACAATAACGATAAGAATAGGACGATGAACCCACAAGCAGGAGAAATACTCTGTTTCAACAAACCCTACAGATGGACCTCGTTTGATCTTGTGTCGAAAGTGAGGGGCGCATTGAAACACCGTTTGGAGACAAAGAAACTGAAGGTGGGTCATGCAGGGACACTCGACCCGTTGGCAACAGGGGTTCTTGTGGTGTGTACAGGAAAGGCAACCAAACGTATTGACGAGTTGCAGTCCGGCGTAAAAGAATATGTGGCAACGTTGAAGCTGGGCGCTACAACACCGTCCTTTGACAAGGAAACAGAGGAGGACGCAGTCTATCCGACCGACCATATAACATGCGAACTCATCGAGAGCACTTTGCCCCAATTCCTCGGTACCGTCATGCAGGTTCCGCCAGCCTATTCGGCAGTGAAGATTAACGGTAAACGAGCCTACAATCTTGCCCGCAAAGGCGAAGAGGTAGAGCTGAAAGCCAAGCAACTCACTATCGATGAAATCGAGCTTATGCAATGCGATATCCCTGAGAATGTCATGATTAGAGTCGTGTGCAGTAAGGGAACTTACATAAGGGCATTGGCAAGAGATATTGGCAAGGCATTGAACACAGGTGCATATCTGACCGACTTGTGCCGTACACGCGTCGGAAACTTCAAGCTGTCGGAATGTTTGGACATCAATGACTTTGACAGTTGGCTCGATGCCCAGGACATAAAGCGGGAAAAGACTGAAACAAATGAAAAGACTGAAACACATACAGACAAGTAACCCAGACAAGTATAAGTAATACAGAAATATAGACAAGTAATAATAAGAAAAGATGAAGCTTTCACAATTTAAATTCAAACTCCCGGAAGAGAACATCGGAGTTGAACCTCCTTTCAACAGAGATGAGGCTCGAATGATGGTGTTGCACAAGTCAACAGGAGATTTGGAACATTGCCTATTCAAAGACATTATCAACTATTTCGAAGAGAAGGATGTATTTATCCTCAACAACACCAAGATGTTCCCGGCACGTCTCTACGGCAACAAGGAGAAGACCGGAGCCATAATCGAAGTGTTCCTTCTTCGTGAACTGGACGAAAGAGCAAGACTCTGGGATGTATTGGTCGACCCTGCCAGGAAAATCAGAATTGGCAACAAGCTGTATTTTGGTCCCGACAACTCAATGGTAGCCGAAGTCATCGACAATACCACCTCACGCGGACGTACTCTGCGTTTCCTCTATGATGGTCCGCACGATGAATTCAAGGAATCATTGTATGCTCTCGGAGAAGCGCCGATAACCGATGAAATCAGAAAGCTCAGAAAGGTGACTCCTGAAGATATGGTCAATTTCCAGACAATCTTCGCTGAACAGGAAGGCGCTGTTACAGCTCCTGCCACAGGTCTGCATTTCTCTCGTGAGCTGTTCAAGCGTATGGAGATTAAAGGAATCGACCGCACATTCATAACTCTGCATGCTGGACTCGGAAACTTCCGTGCCATCGATGTGGAAGACCTTACAAAACACAAGACCGACAGCGAACAGATGTTCGTGGGGAAGGAGTCCTGTGATATGGTAAACAAGGCAAAAGAAGAAGGTCACAACGTGTGTGCAGTGGGCACAACCACAATGCGCGCCATCGAAACAGCAGTCGGTCCGGGTGGAATACTGAAGGAATTCGAGGGCTGGACCAATAAGTTCATCTTCCCACCATACGAATTCGGCGTTGCCAATACTTTCGTTGCCAACTTCCAGCTTCCAATGTCGCTCATGTACATGATGCAGTGTGCTTTTGGCGGTTATGAGTATGTGAAGAACGCTTACGAAACTGCCATAAAGGAAGGCTACCATTTTGGCGCTTATGGCGATGCTCTGCTCATCGTTGAATGATTGAAAGTAGCGTGATGCATAAGGTTTATTTCGGACTTGGCTCAAACTTGGGCGACAAGCAGAAGAACTTGAATGATGCAATCGAAATGATAAAGAATCGGATTGGGACAGTAGTTGCCCAGTCCGATTTTATCGTGACTGAGCCCGTCGGTTTCGTCAGCAACAATGCTTTCCTCAATGCTGCCATCGCTGTTGAAACATCGCTGTCACCGAAGGATGTATTGCTGCTAACTCAGCAAATAGAAGCAGACTTAGGACGCATGCACAAGTCTGTCGACGGAGTCTATGACGATAGAATCATAGATGTGGATATCCTGCTCTTTGACGATGTTACGATGGATTCGTTGGATTTGACCATACCGCATCCAAGGATGAAGGAACGGCGTTTTGTGCTTGAGCCTTTGTGTCAGTTGGCTCCCGATTTGGTTATACCCGGAGAAACGCTGACGATAGCTCAGTTGCTTGCTCGTATATCTTGAGCTTCAATTCATACACGGGAATATTCAGCGCTTGGGCAACATTCTGATAATGCTCCCTTATGTCTATGCAGTCTTCGTCTGTTTCCAGCCATATTCGGCTTGTGGAGTATGTCAGGCGCAATGCCTGCACATTGTAGCGCTGCCCGAATGAAAGTTCTATTCCGTGGCCAATCAACTGCCGGGCTGTTTGCTCGTTCTTTCTGTAACCATGCATTATCCATGGCTGTTTGGGACATAGTTCTTTTTTCAGACGAATGATTTCATCGATGGATTTGACGCAGTGTATGATTAGCGGTTTCTTTACGCTCTCTGCAATTTCTATCTGATGTCTGAATATCTCTTCCTGTACGTCCATTCCAGCGCCTTTCAAGGCGTCAATTCCGGCTTCTCCTATTGCGATGATTTCGTTCATCGATGCTTTGTCCTTGAGCATTCTGATGCTTCGGCTGATGAAGCCTGGGTCGGTTTCTGCGTTAATGGTTAAGTATGGGTGTATTCCTAAAGAACAAAGTGAAACCTCTCTTTTAGAACACTGTGCAGCCTCTCCTGTAGAACAGGTTGAAACCACTTCTTCATCGAAACTTCGGTTGAGTACCGATATAATCTCCTTGTCTGTAGTTTGGTGGTGAGTGTGTATGTCGATGTATGGAACCATGCTGCTGAGGCGTAAACTATGGAACCGGGTCATAGCCTGACCCTCCCCATGGATGGCAACGGAGAATTCTTCGGATAGCGAGATAGGTGCCATAGAATGGTCCGTGCTTTTTGAGTGCTTCTATCGCATACTGTGAGCAGGTGGGCGTGAATCTGCAACATGGAGGAAACATGGGCGATATGCACCGCTTGTAAAAGTAGATGGGGATAAGCAGTATAATCACAAGAGCTTTCCTTATGTAAGTCCATGCCTCTTTCATAAGGTCTGTATTATTTTGTTCATGGCTTTGCCCATGCTCTTGTACACGGTATTGTATGTGCACAATTGTGATGCCATGCATATGTACGCAATGGCAAGGCTATAGTCTTTGTCCTTAAGGCTGTCCCATAGCACTTGCTTTTGCTGTCTGTATGCTTCCCTTGTGAGCCGTTTCATTCTGTTTCTGTCGACAGCATTGTGGAACCGCTTTTTCGGTACGCTTACAAACATGTATGCAGGGTAGTCTCCTTTTGGAATTTTGATATACACAACTCTGAAGGGGAATGCAACTGTTGATTTGTTTTCCCCTCCAAATAGACGATCAATAAGCAACTTGCTTGTTATTCGCTCTGCTTTCTTGAATCTGTGTGTATGCAATAACTATTGATATATATAAGGTGGATCTAATTTGCCACCGTAAGGTTTCTTGTTTCTTGTTGAGTGGGGTCTTTCACCGATGCCTATCTGTCATGAGAGTTGCGGTTTGTACCGTACACCAATCAAGGATTACGGATTCTTCTTCAGATAGTCTTCAATCAACGCAGGAACGGAACGTAGCTCCGGTGTGAGTTTCATGTCAACTCTGAGGTTGAGCTTCTCAGCTTCCTCTACTGTCTTTGTGCCAAGGCATGCAATTGCGATGTTGCTTTGCTCGAAGTTAGGGAAGTTCTTGAGCAGAGAATGTAATCCTTCAGGACTGAAGAACACTAGAATGTCGTAGTCGAATGCTTCATCAGGAGCAAAGTCATTCTGTATGGTGTAATACATCACTGCTTCTGTGTGGTTCAGGTTCGCACTGTCCAGCACTTCCTTCAGCTCGTCATCATGCTTTGATGATTGTGGCACGAAATACTTTTCTGTCTTATGCTTTACCATCATAGGAATCAAGTCTTCAATCTTGCCTGTTGCAGGGAAGAAGACTTTGCGTTTCCTGTACTGGATGTATTTCTGCAGATAAAGACCAATCATCTCTGACTTGCAGAAGTATTTCATGGTTTCCGGTATGGTTACCCGCAGTTCTTTGCATAGTCTGAAGAACTGGTCGATTGCATGACGTGATGAAAATACGACTGCTGTGTGGTCCAAAATTGAGACCCTTTGCTGACGGAAGTCTTTAGGGGTCATGGGGTCAATCCTTATGAAAGGTCTGAATACTATTTCGACACCGTATTTCTCGGCGATGTCAAAATAAGGCGATTTCTCTGTTTGAGGTTTTGGTTGTGAAACTAAAATCTTTTTAGCCATGAGTCACTTTGTTTGTCCTACGATTACAATGTAATATCCTTCAATATGTGCCACACAATTAGTGTAGGCATTATTTCCACGCTGCAAAAGTACAAAAAAAACAGCACACCACCATGAATTCTCGGCCGGAAGTTAACATATAGCTTGCAGAGTAATAGTATCTTCTGTAGAATGATAACTACGGATAAACAAAATGCCGGGTTAATAATCGTGCTGTCGTAGTATATTTGAATCAGTGACAACGGGAATGCAATGATTGAAACAATCGCGATGGAAAAGAATACTGCCGACATCCAGCTGCGTCCCTTGTCGGAAGGGAAGAAGGTCCAGTTGATGAATGAATACAGAACCCATTTGAGGAAGATGAGCAGTGCCATGTATAGTAGTGACTGCAGGAGTAAGCTGTATTGTGGGCCGGAGTGTGCCGCACCAATCAGATTGGAATAGAAGATTGTGCTGGCTGACAGGCAGCCTATGAATATTAGCAGTATGATATCGACAAGCTCTTGGTTGCTCGTGATAATCTCATTTGATGCGTATATCTGGCGTGATGAGAAGAAGGTGCTGAACTTGTAGAGAAGAATCATCCGGCTTCTGTATAGAACAAAGGTGAAGAGCATAAAAAGCAGGATGGCACCAATTGTGATGATGCTATCGTTCTTCAGCAGATATGCTCTGCTGATGCTTTCTATGCCTTCGCTGACTTGTTCAATCATTAGTGGTTGGTTCGGAAACTACTGGATATTGAATTCCTTCTTTATGGTTTCAACCATGTCGAGCTTTTCCCATGTGAACAGTTCTACGTCCATGTCCAGTGTCTCGTTTGGTCGGTATGGACTTTGGAAGTGCTTGGTCACAATTTTGGGTTCACGTCCCATGTGGCCGTAGGCTGCTGTCTCGGCGTAAATCGGTTTGCGGAGTTTCAGGTCACGCTCAATGGCGAATGGGGTGAGGTCGAACATCTTCCCAATCTTTGCTGCAATCTCCTTGTCTGTGTACTTGGTGTTGGAGTGTCCGTATGTGTTCACATATATGCTTATCGGATGTGCAACTCCAATGGCATAGCTTAGCTGTACAAGCATCTCGTCTGCAACTCCTGCTGCCACCATGTTTTTGGCAATATGGCGTGCTGCATAGGCTGCAGAACGGTCTACTTTGCTTGGGTCTTTTCCGGAGAAGGCTCCTCCACCATGCGCTCCTTTGCCTCCATAGGTGTCGACTATGATTTTACGTCCCGTAAGGCCTGTGTCGCCATGAGGACCGCCAATGACGAATTTGCCTGTAGGGTTTATATAGTACTTTATCTCGTCGGTGAAAAGGCTCTTGATATGTGGCTCCTTTAGCTCGCTTATCACCCGTGGAATCAATATGTTCTTCACGTCGTCCTTTATCTTCTCAAGCATCTTTTCATCGTCATCCATGAATTCATCGTGTTGTGTGGATACAACGATGGAATCGATTCTGTGTGGCTTGCCATTGTCATCGTATTCGATTGTTACCTGGCTCTTGCTGTCGGGTCGCAGATATGTCATCTGCTTGCCTTCGCGACGAATCTCGGCAAGTGTTGTCAGGATATGATGGCTCAAGTCCAGTGACACTGGCATATAGTTGGCTGTTTCGTTGGTTGCATAACCGAACATGATGCCTTGGTCGCCTGCGCCTTGATTCGTCTTGTCTTCTCTGTCAACTCCTTGGTTGATGTCTGCGCTTTGTTCGTGTACGGTAGAAAGAATACCGCAACTTTCAGCATCGAACTTGTACTCTGCCTTGGTGTAGCCAATCTTCTTGATGACGTCTCTGGCTGTTTTCTGCATGTCGATGTGTGCCTTTGACTTCACTTCGCCAGCAATGACAACCAGGCCTGTGGTAACCAATGTCTCACATGCCACTTTTGAGTCAGGGTCGAATGCCAGATAATTGTCGAGTATGGCATCCGAAATCTGGTCGGCAACCTTGTCTGGATGCCCTTCGCTTACTGATTCTGATGTAAATAAATAACCCATTCTAATTTTTTATTTGATAGTTGATAATAAAATTAGTGGGAGAACTTGGGGAAAGATGCAAACAATTAAAGCTGTATGATCGGCATTTGATTGTCTTTTTAGCATTTTTTACTGTGGTTGCAAGCTGCCCAAATCTGTCCACGTTTTCGAGGTGCAAAGTTACACCTTTTTTATGTAGTGACCAAGGATTGTGTGAGAAAATCAATGATTATATCGTTTTTAGGCTGTTTTGTGGCGTGAAGTGTAGATTTGCCTCTTATGGTTCGATTCAAGTTCTGCAAATCTGGAATGCGGGAGATGCTTAGGCTTGTAGTCATACGACCGGTTGTCCATTGTTCTACGAGCAGTTGTTCATCGCCATACGACCGGTTGTCTGTCGTCCTGCGACCGGTTGTCTGTTGCCATACGAACATATGTCCATTTTCCCGAAACCTTCAAAGGAGATATCGGTGTCTGTAGAACCAATCACATTTGGGCTTGATTACAGGTGTGCGGCTAAAGCTGTTGCATGTCGTTCAACTTTCTGTAATAGCCGTTGATTGCGATGAGTTCGTCGTGTGTGCCCTGTTCTACAATGCGTCCTTCATGTAGGACGAAAATCTTCTGCGAGTTCTTTATCGTGGACAGTCTGTGTGCGATGGCAATGGTTGTTCTTGACTTCATCAGCTTTTCCAGGGCTTCCTGTACCAACTTCTCTGATTCTGTATCGAGTGCCGATGTGGCTTCGTCGAGGATGAGTATTGGTGGGTTCTTCAGTATTGCCCTTGCTATGGATATGCGTTGACGTTGTCCTCCTGACAGGCGGCAACCACGGTCGCCCACATTTGTGTTGTAGCCGTCCTCCATGTCCATGATGAAATCGTGCGCATTGGCTATGCGTGCGGCTTCTTCCACCTGTTCTTGCGTTGCATCCTGCATGCCGAATGCGATGTTGTTGAATATTGTGTCGTTGAACAGGATGGCTTCCTGGTTCACATTTCCAATGAGACTTCTGAGCGATTCTATCGACATGTCGCGTATGTCGGTTCCATCGATGGTAATCTGACCGGATGTCACGTCGTGATAACGTGGTATAAGGTCTACAAGAGTTGATTTGCCGGAGCCGGATTGACCTACTATTGCGATGGTTTGTCCTTTCTTTATCTTTATATTTATGTTGTGGAGTATCTCGTGACCTTCATTGTAGGCGAAACTTACTTGTTTCATCTCTATTGAGTCGTTCAGTCCCTGTGTCTTTACGGCATTCTCCTTCTCGATGATGTTGTTCTGTGCATTGAGAATCTTGTTGATACGTTCCATTGATGCCATTCCTTTCTGTATGGTATAACCTGCCTTGGAAAGGTCTTTCACGGGCTGCAGTGTCGTGTAGAGAATGACAAGGTAATATATGAAGGTGCTGGCATCGATTGGTGAGTTGCCTGAGAATATGAGGTAACCTCCGAACCACAGCACTATCACAATCATTATTGTTCCAAGGAATTCGCTCACAGGATGGGCCGCAGACTGCCTTATTGACACTTTCATGGATATCTTGCGATATTCGTCGTTGACGGCCACGAACTTGTCTTCCATCTTCTTCTCGGCAATGAATGCCTTGATTATACGAAGTCCGCCCAGCGTTTCTTCGATGATGCTAAGTCCGTCGCTCCATCGGGCTTGTGCAAGCAATGACTTGCTTTTCAGTTTCTTTCCGATTCTTCCTATGCCGATTGCCAGGAATGGTACTACAAGTAGAACGAAGATTGTCAGTTGCCAACTCAGTGTGCAAAGCGTTCCGATGTAAACCAGGATGAAGATTGGGTTTTTGATGACCATGTCCAGTGAACTTCCAATGGACGAGTCCACTTCGTTGGCATCGGTGCTTATGCGTGCCAATATGTCGCCTTTCCTTTCTTCGGTAAAGAATGAAAGTGGCAGATGCAGAATCTTCTTGTATACTTTGGCTCTTATGTCGCGAACGATGCCTGTTTTTATTGGCATCAGACAAGCGGAACCTCCGAAGTATGCTCCGGTCTTCATCAATGTGAGCAGTCCGAGTATTAGCCCGAGTATCAGCAGGGTGGTTGCCTGCCCGTAGGTCTCGATGAGTTGCTGGGAATAGTAATAGCCGTTGTTCTGCGCTATATCGATGAAGTTGTCGATGCTTTGCTTCCATGTCTCTCCTTCGACGAATGGCTTGTAAACGTATGTTTTGTCTTCAATGTTGAACAGGATTTTGAGGATAGGAATGAGTAGGGTGAATGATACCACGTTGAATATCGCAGTAAGGATGTTGAACATGAATGTCCCTATCATGAAACCTTTGTAGGGACTGAAGTATTGTCCCATCAACTTGAAGAATTCTCTCATCGCGGTCTATTTCTTTCTTCCGAAATCAGCTGGAATTTCTCCCCACTCATCGGTCTGCCATGTCTCGATTGCATTGGGGTAGGTATTGTTGCGTAACCAGTTTTCGGCTCTTTCTATTATCTGATACAGTTGCTCTGTCTTGTTGTCACGCGGCAACTGTGTCTTGCATTTCTTTTTTTGAATCCATGTGCGTGCTGTAAAGCTGTCGGAGTAGATGGGCATGGCTGAGCCTTTTTTCTTGAGCAGGGCCAGTCCGTGGACGATGGCAAGAAACTCTCCGATGTTATTGGTGCCATAAACGGGACCATAGTGGAATACTTCGCGCCCGGAGGGCAGATGTACTCCACGATACTCCATCTTGCCTGGATTTCCGCTGCAGGCGGCATCCACGCATAGTGCTTCATTGTTCGGTCGTCCGTTCATGCCGTGTCAGTTTACATGCGTTCAGGCATCTCGATGCCGAGCAGCCCCATGCCTTCCTTGATTATCTTGGCTACAGTCTTTGAAAGTACAAGGCGGAAAAGTTTCTTGTCTTCGTCTTCCTCTTTCAGAATGCTGAAGTCATGGTAGAACTGGTTGTATTCTTTTGTCAGCTCGTAGCAGTAGTTGGCGATGCTCGACGGGTTGTAGTTCTGTCCGGCTTCCTTCACAGCTGAGGCAAAGTCGTTGAGCTTCTGTATCAGACTTATTTCTTTCTCTTCGAGCTTCACGTCTGATGTCAGAGATTCCGGCATGCTTATACCTGCTTCGTTTGCCTTTCGGAGAATTGAACAGATTCGTGCATAAGTGTACTGGATGAATGGGCCTGTGTTGCCGTTGAAATCGATGCTCTCTGCAGGGTTGAACAGCATGTTCTTGCGTGCATCAACTTTCAAAATGAAGTATTTCAGTGCTCCCAATCCCACTTTCCTTGCAATCTCTCGTGCCTCTGTTTCGTCGATGTCGGTGTTCTTGCCCATCTCTTTTGAAACATTATAGGCATCTGTAATCATCTTCTCGATGAGGTCGTCTGCATCGACTACGGTGCCTTCACGGCTTTTCATTTTTCCATTAGGCAATTCCACCATGCCGTAGGAGAAGTGTACAAGGTCTTTGCCCCACTTGAACCCGAGTCGGTCGAGAAGTATTGAGAGAACCTGGAAGTGATAGTTCTGCTCGTTGCCCACAACATAAATCATCTTGTCGATAGGGAAGTCCTTGAAACGAAGCTGCGCTGTACCGATGTCCTGTGTCATATAGACGGATGTACCGTCGCTGCGCAACAGCAGCTTTTCGTCGAGCCCGTCTTTAGTAAGGTCTGCCCAAACGGAGTTGTCGGGGCGACGATAGAAGAGTCCTTTCTCCAGTCCCTCCATCACGGTTTTCTTTCCTTCGAGATATGTTTCTGACTCGTAGTATATTTTGTCGAAGGACACACCGAGGGCTTTGTATGTTTCGTCGAAGCCTGCGTACACCCACGAATTCATCTTTTTCCAAAGCGCACGTACCTCAGGGTCGTTCTGTTCCCATTTCACGAGCATCTCATGCGCTTCTTTGATGAGTGGTGCCTCTTGTTTAGCTTTCTGCTCAGCGTCTTCTTCACTCATTCCTTCTGCAATGTATTGCGCTTCCAACTGTTTGCATTCTTCTTTGTAGTGCTTGTCGAATGCCACGTAGTAGTCGCCTATCAGATGGTCGCCTTTCTTGCCTGAAGTTTCGGGAGTTTCACCATTGCCATATTTCAACCAAGCCAACATTGACTTGCAGATGTGTATGCCTCTGTCGTTGACGATATTTGTCTTTACCACTTTGTTGCCATTTGCTTCGACAATGCGGGCAAGTGAACTTCCGAGCAGGTTGTTGCGTACATGGCCAAGATGCAGTGGCTTGTTGGTGTTTGGCGATGAATACTCAATCATGACCAGTGGCGAATTCTCGGTTACTGGGATGAACCCGAAGTTCTCTTCGGAGTTGATTGCATTAAGCATGCTGAGCCAGCTTTGTGATGAAATCACGAGGTTGAGGAATCCTTTGACAACATTGAATCCGTCGACAACTTCATGTAGGTTGGCTTTCAGATATTCGCCAATGTCTTCTCCTGTTTGTTCCGGACCTTTCTTGCTGATTCGCAGTAATGGGAAAACTACTACTGTAAGCTGACCCTCGAATTCACTGCGTGTCTGCTGTATTTGGATCTGTCCGGCATCTATATCTGCGTTGTACAATGCCTTCAGACAATCCTTCACTGCACTCTGTATCTTCTGTTCAGTACTCATCTTGATAAGTTCTATTTTGTTTCTTGTGTGCAAAGGTACAAAAAAATAATATACGATAGGGCTTTATTGTGAGTTATTGGTCGATATACTTGAGTTTTATGGTGTTTAGACGCTGTATTTATAAAAAGGAAAAAGAGGAACTATCACTAGTGCCTCTTCATCATTACTAACCTTAAAATTAATACCTAATCAAATCCTTTTTACAATCTTTTACCAATAACTAATACTTACTGAAAAAATTACCTTACTTTAATATCTATATGTTCCTTATTAACAATAAACCTTTATTTCTTTCTAAAACCTCTTTTCTGTCTTTCTTTGTTGTCTCAAGAATGTCTCTTTCTGTTTGACGATGCAAAGTTACGCACTTTTCGTAACTCCCAAAAGCATTTCCATGAAATTTATTCGATATTATGGGTTTTGTTGATTTCAGTCAACTACTGTTATCGGACACCATTTATTTGTAGTATTGACATGTTGTTTTTGGCAGATTTGTAACGCTCTAGTTTTTAGGGGTAAAATGCCTCTCAATGGGCTGTAGTGAAGCCTGCGTATGCCATAGACCTCTGTACGTTCTTCTGCAACACGATTTCATAAGGTTTTTAGCTCCTGATTTGGGACTGTTCTTCCGTTTGTGGCGTGTAGTCTTGGGTTTATATGCTTTCATGCACGCAGCGTTTGCAATTGAGCATAATTTGTCGGTGGGTACGATGTTTGTTGTTCAAGTTCCGCAAGCCCGGATGCGATTGGACCAAATGGAACCTATGTCTTTGCCCGCCAGATTCAATATGGAGTCACTACACCTATTATATATATAGTACACCTATTATGTTATATGTAGTGTACCTATTATGTATATTCAAGTTTCGCAAGTTCTGGTGTGGTTGGTTTATGGATGCTTTCTGACCTTTCAAATGAGCGCAAAATACGTGAAATAACGAGACTAGTCTCACAAGCCCTCGAGACTAGTCTCGTTGGTACTTGAGACTAGTCTCGCGGTGCATCGAGACTATATTCATGTCATATCCTGATTTCGCTTGTCAGATTCCTTGTTATACTACTTAATTACGGTTTTATGAACTTGCAAACAATACCCGCATTTATTGCATGCATTCAGCAAAAACGGCAAGGTACGGAGGCAAATATAGCGAACTGCGCTCGATTGCATTGCGCTAGGAGCTAGCTCTCTCCGAGAGCGTCAAAGCGAAAACGTATTGCGAACTTGCGTTCGAGTGCACCAGCACTAGGAGCTAGGTCTCTCCGAGGCCGTTAAAGCGAAAACGCATTGCGAACTTGCGTTCGAGTGTCATCGCCGACGCGCTCGGAGAGCGCTGGCTCCTACATAGCGGGCATTCGCCCGAATTAGTAAGATTCGTGCCAATTCGTGGTTAAAAAGAAAAAGAAAACCCGGGACAAACAAATAAATTATTCATTTGAGTTGGAGCAGAGGAGGATATTCCATGGTAAAAGAGCTCAACAATCCGATGTCAGACTCAGTAAAACTTAAATTTCATGGTCAAGAAGACAACATCCGCAGCACAGTCTGCAACCCGCTCAACGAAGAGCGCCAGTGTCAGTTCA